>CAYQBE010000040.1:0-37131 GCA_964415625.1 uncultured Clostridium sp. | reverse complement strand
CCAGCTGTGCGGTTGCGATTCGACAGGTCATTTTCATGCAATTTATTGCAATGAAAATGACCTGTCGAATCAGCAAACGCACAGCTGGATTATTTTTTTATATTTGATACATAAGCTTCCGAAGCTTCCCACACATCGAATCCGCTGCCCCGCAGGATGTCCACCATCCTGGCCGGATCATCGCATTTGAGGACTGCGGACGCGTCCGCGCCGTTTGCAAAGGCGTACATATACTCGATGTTCACTTCCCCTTCCACAACCGCGTGCATGGCTTTAGACAGCGACCCGGTCTCGTGGGGGACGCGCAGCGCCACCACATCGGTGAGCATGGCTGTGATCCCGTTTTCCTTCAGCACGGCCCTGCCTTTATTGGGGTCGGATACGATCATACGGAGCATACCGTAATCCGATGTATCCGCTAGGCTCAATGCTACAATATTGACATCATTATTTCCCAGGACCGCCAGTACCTCGTCCAGACGTCCTTCCCTGTTTTCCAAAAAAACTGATAACTGTTGAATCGTAAACCCCACAGTGCTTCCCTCCTTTTTTACAGCGTCCGGTTATCAATGACACGGACAGCCTTTCCTTCGCTTCTCTGGATCGTCTTCGGCTCTACCAGCTTCACCCGTACGGCAACGCCCAGCGCCTGCTTCAATACCGCCGCGATCTTATCCCGCAGCGCGTCCAGCTTCCTGATCTCATCGGAGAACATACTCTCGTCCACTTCCACCATAACGGTCAGTACATCCAGGTTGTTCACACGATCCACGATGAGCATATAATGGTTCGCCACGGCTCCGCCCAGGCTCAGCAGGGCAGTCTCAACCTGTGTCGGGAATACATTGACGCCGCGGATGACCTTCATGTCGTCGGTACGTCCTGTGAACTTGGAGATCCTGGGTGTCTTTCTTCCGCACTCGCAGGTCTCATAGGTGATGCTGGTCAGATCCTTGGTCCGATACCGCAAAAGGGGCATGGCCTCCTTGGTCAGCGTGGTAAATACAAGCTCTCCCGTCTCTCCGTCCGCGCACGGCTCATGGGTCGTCGGATTGAGTACCTCCGGATAGAAATAGTCATGATGGATATGAAGCCCCTTGTGGTGGATGCAGTCCTGCGCCACGCCCGGCCCGAGGATCTCGCACAGGCCATAGATATCGAAGCAGTTGATATGTAAAATGCCCTCGATCTTTTTGCGCATCTCATCAGTCCACGGCTCTGCCCCGTGGATTCCGGCCTTTAGTTTCATATGGTCAACCACGCCTGCCTCCTGCATGGATTCCGCCAGGTACAGCGCATAGGACGGCGTACAGCCAAATGCGGTGGCGCCTAAGTCTTCCATGACCATCATCTGGCGCTTGGTATTTCCGGCGGACATCGGCAGCGCCATGGCTCCCAGTGCCTTTGCGCCGAAATCCAGCCCCAGTCCTCCGGTAAACAACCCGTAGCCATAGCAGACATGGATGATATCATCTGCCGTCAGCCCGGCCATGGTCAGACACCTGGCCACACATTCTCCCCACAGATCCGCGTCATTCTGGGTATAGGGCACCACCGTCAGCTTTCCTGTAGTGCCGGATGTCCCCTGGACACGGGCCACGTCGCGCTTGGGCACCGCAAGCAGGCCGAAGGGATAATTCTCCCGCAGATCCTCCTTGGTCGTAAAGGGAAGCTTGCCGATATCCTCGATCCCTTTGATATCTCCCGGCTCCACTCCCAGCTCCCGCATCTTGTTGTGGTAAAAATCCACGTTCTCATAGACCTTCTTTACCACCTTGACCAGACGCTGGCTCTGCAGGGACGCCATCTCATCCCTGCTCATGCATTCCATCTTTGGGTCTCTGATCCGTTCCACCCAGTTTTCTAAAGCAATTCCTGCCATCTCCTCTTCGCTCCTTTATTATTATAGTTCTTCATCATCTACAAGCGTGATCCCCGCTTCTTTCAATACAGCCCGTGCCTTCTCGTTGTCATCCGAGTGAAGGACCATGACCGGCGCCTTCTTCTCCCGGATCACAAAGGAATAAATGTAGCCGATGCTGATCTCCCCGTCCGCCAGGATCTTCAGCATCTGATTCAGATTGCCCTTTTCATCCTTTAATTCCGCGCCGATGACATCCTGTACCCGCACCACAAATCCCCGGGAGGTGAGGTAGTCCTTCGCTTCCATCGGCTGATCCACGACCAGACGGAGGATCCCGAAGTCCGGCGCGTCAAAAGACGAGACCGCGCGGATGTTGATCTTCGCCTCCGTAAGCGCGGTAGTGACCCGCATCAGGCTTCCCGGCTGGTTTTCCACAAATACCGATATCTGTTTCATTTCTCTTATCACCTGCCTTTTTCTTAAAGTGTATATCCCACGTCAAATGCCTTTTTATTGATCTCAACGGTCTTGGGCGGAACAGTCTTTTCGATCACCTCATACCACTGCTCTTTTGTGAAATCCATATGCTGGGCCGCGATCCCCAGCACGATCAGGTTGAATACCCTTGGATTTCCCAGCTTCCTGGATTCTTCTGTGGCGTTGACCTTGTAGACCTTGTGCTCCTTTTCCAGATCCTCCAGGATATGCTCGGGATATTCTGCAGACCCGATCACCACCGGCATGGGATCGATCCGCCAGTCATTGACGATCAGCACCCCGTCTTTTTTGAGAAAATGCGCATACCGCAGGGCTTCCAGACGTTCAAACGCGATGATCACATCCGCCTGGCCTTCCTCCACGATGGGCTCTGCTACTTTTTCTCCGTAGCGTACAAAGGTCACCACGCTGCCGCCCCGCTGAGCCATCCCGTGGACCTCGGAGAGCTTGACGTCATATCCCCCCGCAATGGTCAGATTGCCTAAGATCCGGCTGGTCAGAAGGGTTCCCTGTCCGCCGACGCCTACGATCATGATATTCTTTACTGCCATCCTCTACTCACCTGCCTTTACCAGTTCTATTGCGCCGAATTTACACAGATCCGCGCACAGCCCGCAGCCTGTACACATGGTATCATCGATCCGCACAGTCCCGTCCGCTGCCTTTGTCATGGCAGGACATCCGGGCTTCATGCACATCCCGCACTTCTTACACGCATCGGAATGCACCGTATACAGCGGCTTCTTTGATTTATCCAGGAGCACGCAGGGAGCTTTCGTAATGATGACCGATACCTCATCCCTGGCTGTCTCTTCCTTGACCGTTTTTTCCAGAAGTTCGATGTCAAATGCGTTGACGGTCACCACATGCTTCACGCCCACTGCCCGGCACAATGCAGGAATATCAATGGCATAGGCAGGATCCCCCTGGAGTGTCTTCCCGGTGGCCGCATGATCCTGGTGCCCGGTCATGCCGGTGGTGGAATTGTCCAGGATCATCACCGTTCCGGTGGCATGGTTGTAGGCCATGTTCATGAGGGAATTGATGCCTGTATGTAAAAATGTGGAGTCTCCGATCACTGCCACCCAGTTTTTGATATACTCCTTCCCCTTCGCCTTCTCCATACCGTGAAGGGTGGAGATGCTGGAGCCCATGCACATGGTAAGATCCACCACGCTTAAGGGGGCGACTGCGCCCAGCGTATAGCAGCCGATATCTCCGGCCGCGTGCATTTTCAGCTTGTTCAGCACATGGTAGACACTGCGGTGGGGGCATCCGGGGCAGAGGATCGGGGGACGGCCCGGCACCTGGGCGGGAGCCGCAATCTCCGGGTCTTCCTTCAGGATCGCCTTGCGCAGCATGTTGGCGCTGTACTCGCCCTGTACGGTCAGGATCTCCTTGCCCACAGCCTGGATCCCCCAGGACTTCACCTGTTCTTCAATGACCGGATCCAGCTCTTCTACAATGTACAATGTGTCTACCCTGGAAGCAAATTCTTCGATCAGCTTCCGGGGAAGGGGGTTTACCATTCCCAGCTTTAAGACAGATGCCTCTGGCAGCGCTTCCCGGACGTACTGGTATGGGATCCCGCTGGTAATGACACCGATCCGGGTATCGCGCATCTCCACCTGATTGATAGGCAATGTATTTGCTTCTTCCGCAAGTTCTTTATTTCTCTTCTCAATCTCCACATGGCGGAACTTGGCGTTCCCCGGCATCATCACATGCTTGCGGATATTTTTCTCATAGGGCTTATCCTCCGGCTCTGTACGGTCACACAGTTCCACCAGCCCCTGGGAATGGGCCAGCCTGGTGGTGGTCCGGAAGATGAAGGGGCGGTCGAACCGTTCGCTGAGTTCAAATGCCGTCTTGAAGAAGTCTTTTGCCTCCGCACTGTCGGAAGGTTCGATCACCGGAATCTGGGCCGCCCTCGCCACCATCCGGGTATCCTGCTCGTTCTGGGAGCTGTAGAGTCCGGGATCGTCGGCAACCACCAGCACCAATCCGCCGGTGACTCCCATGTAGGATACGGAATACAGCGGATCCGCCGCCACATTCAGCCCCACATGCTTCATGCAGGCCATGGCGCGCACGCCTGCGATGCTGGCGCCTACAGCTACCTCTGCGGCCACCTTTTCATTGGGCGCCCATTCCTCATAGATATCGTCCCTGTATTGTACGAGAAATTCGCTGATCTCCGTGCTGGGGGTCCCTGGATAAGCGGAGCTTACCTTCACTCCCGCCTCATAGGCTCCCCGGGCGATCGCTTCATTTCCCAGCATCAGTACCTTTTCTGCCATATTTTATAATCCATCCTTTCGTAAATCTGTCACACGCTTTGCCTTCCCCTCAAACCGCTGCAGGGAGTTGGGCGCAACCAGCCTGATCTGGGTGGCAAGCCCAAGCTGTGCTTTCAATGCGGCCTTGATCCGTTTCTCCAGCTCACTTAAAAGTGTATAGCTGTCCAACAGGCGGTCGTCGATCAGCTCCACTGTGATAGTCATCACATCCAGACGGTTCTTCCTCTCCACCAAAATCTCATAGTGGGGACCGATCTCCGCGATCTTAAACAGTACCTCCTCGATCTGGGTCGGGAATACATTGACGCCGCGGATGACCAGCATATCGTCGGCACGTCCGGAAAGGTTCTCCATCCGGCAGGTGGTCCTTCCGCATTTGCAGGGCTCGTACATCAGCTTTGTCAGGTCTCCGGTACGGTAGCGGATCAGCGGCAGTGCTTCCTTTCCCAGGCAGGTCACGACCAGCTCGCCGTGCTCACCCGGCGGCAGCACTTCTTCTGTCTCGGGGTCAATGATCTCCGGGATGAACCAGTCCTCGTTGACGTGCATGCCGCACAGCTCCGTACATTCTCCGGAGACGCCCGGTCCGCAGAGCTCGCTCATGCCGTAGTTCTGGGTGCAGATGAACTGGTCGCCCCACACCTTGTGCATCTCGTCCCGCATGGGTTCGGTCATGCCTTCCCCGCCGAACAGTCCGATGTGGAGCTTCAAGTCCTTCTTCGGATCCAGTCCCCGCTCCCGGATCTGCTCTCCCAAATGCAGCGCATAGGAAGGAGTCGCCACCAGAAGGGTGACGCCCATGTCCTGCAGGAACATGATCTGCTTGTTGGTATTTCCCGAGGACATGGGGATCACCGATGCCCCGATCTTCTCCAGGCCGCCGTGAAGCCCCAGCGCTCCGGTAAAGGTGCCGTAGCCGAAGGAAATCTGCGCCACATCCTCCGCCGTGGCCCCGCCCATACAGGCGATCCGGGCTACATTGTTGAGCCATACGTCCAGGTCATGTCTCGTATACCCTACCACCGTAGGCTTTCCGGTCGTGCCGGAGCTGGCATGGTAGCGCACCAGATCCTTCTGGTCCACCGCAAACAGGCCGAAAGGATAGTTGTCCTTGAATTCCGACTTATATGTAAAGGGAAGCTTTTTCAGATCATCCAGTGTGCGGATGTCCCCAGGCTTCACACAGGCCTGCTCCATCTTCTTCCGGTAAGGCTCCACCCGCTCATAGATGTATGCCACCGTCTGCCTTAATTTCTCAAGCTGGATCTTCTCGATCTCCGCTCTGGGCAGTGTCTCTTCTTTAGCCCAAATCATCTGTTTACATCCTCCTTTAAATGCCGTTCCCATGCGGAAAATGTTTCCGCCGGTCAGGCGTTTTTTTCTGTACAGGCCGTAAGTACACAGCCGATAACACACATTATAACATATTGCTGTATCAATTTAAAGCATTAAATCTTCATCTTCCGGAACCAATTTCTCCATTTGCTTCAAATCGGAATCGATATTTTTCCAGCGCACGATCATCCAGCGCTTCCTGTGCATTGATTCCCATTTCGCAGCACAGCGCAAGCAAAGAAAATATACAATCTCCCATCTCTTCCTTACAGGAATCGGTGGTTATATAAGGCGTCTTTCCATAACTGCCTGCTTTTAGAAGTTCTTTTCCAAGTTCGCCTGCTTCACTGATCAGATCCATATAACGAATGGTTTCATTGCTGTTTAAATGATAGTTTTCCAAAAATTTGCTGACTTGTTCCTGCATCCCTGTACCTCCTGATTATTTTACAGCTATTGTATGATTTCCACATATCACTGTCAATTCCGAATCAAACAATTCCTATTTGACTTTTCTGCATTTTTATGATACGCTAAGTGTACTAATACAGATAATACACTATTTCAAAAAAATAAGTATCCTATCACAAAAAAGGAGGTGCCCTATTGATCACCATTGATTACCAGAGCCGTGCTCCCATCTACGAACAGATTGTAGAGAAGTTCCAGATGCTGATCGTCAAAGGAGTCCTGGAGCCGGGCAGCCGGATGCCCTCGGTCCGCTCCCTGGCCGTGGAGCTGTCCATCAATCCCAACACCATCCAGAAAGCATTCGCCGTCCTGGAGCAGGAGGGATATATCTTTTCCGTCAAGGGACGGGGGAATTTTGTATCGGAAAGCGCGTCCCTGTTTGAAAAAAAGAAGGAGTCCTGCCTGGAAGATCTCCGGCGGCTCCTGTTTCACGCAAAAGAACTTGGTATCCTGGAGTCGGACTGCATGGCAGTGCTTGCCCAGGTATACGGTTGAGGAGGTGTCTTATGATCGAGTTAAAACAAGCCAGTAAATCCTTTCAGGATACACCCGCGCTGACCAGGGTCACAGCTCAGATCCAGGACGGCCTGATCTTCGGGCTGGTAGGCAGCAACGGCGCGGGAAAGAGTACGCTGCTCCGCCTCATCAGCGGGATTTTAAAACCAGAGGAAGGGGAGGTCGTGCTGGACGGGACTCAGGTGTTCGAGCATCCGGAGGCCAAGAGGCAGATCTGCTTTTTGTCGGACACCGTGACCTATTTCCCCAATGCCACCCCGGAGTCCATGAGCCGCTTTTATCAGCTTGTCTATCCGTCCTTTGACCGGGACAATTACCTGACCCTTCTGCAGAAGTTTAACATTCCGCCAAAGAAGAAGCTCCAGACTTTCTCCAAGGGTCAGAAAAAGCAGGTCTCTCTCCTGCTGGGCTTCTCCGCGGGAACCCGGTATCTGCTCTGCGACGAAACCTTTGACGGACTGGATCCCGTCGTGCGCCAGGCAGTCAAGAGCCTGTTCGCGGCGGAGCTTCTAAAGCGGGAGTTTACACCCGTCATCGCGTCCCACAATTTGAGGGAACTGGAAGACATCTGCGACAGCATCGGCCTTCTCCATCAGGGCAGCCTTCTCTTTGCAAGGGACCTGGATTCTATGAAATGCAGCCTCTGCAAAATGCAGTGCGTCATCCCGGATCACGCGAAGGAGGAACAGCTTCTCGCCGAGCTTTCTGTCCTGCAGTATGAAAAGAGCGGGTCTCTCCTGACGGTCACCGCGCGGGGCTCCCGGGCAGAAGTGCTTCAGGCTGCCCAGGAAAAGGATCCGCTGTTCGCGGAGGTACTGCCATTGTCACTGGAAGAAATCTTTATCAGCGAAACGGAGGTAGCAGGCTATGACATCAAAAATCTCATACAGTAAATTTATAAAAGAAGATATCCGTCACCGCGGCTGGCTTGCGGTATTGTCTGCCGTTCTCCTCCTGCTGTGCGTCACGGTCAGCGCGATGCTGCTGTTGGAAACGTCTTTGACGAATATGACAGATACCGGACCGGAAGAGCAGTTACGTATCTTTCGCAATACCTTTCCGGCGCTGCTGAACGGCAGCTACAGTCTGCCTTTGGCCGCTCTGCTCCTGCTGCTCGGCGTTTTATGCGCAGTGACCAGTTTTTCCTACCTGCATTCCAGGGAACGGACGGATTTTTACCACAGCCTTCCCCTGTCCAGACGGCAGTTGTTTTTCATCTCCTACCTGAGCGGGCTGGTAATCTTTTTGGTCCCCTATCTGGCAGCCTGCCTGCTGACGATCCTGGCTGGCTCCGCGTATGGGTTTATGACGATTTCTGTTCTGGGCAGATGCGGCATCTCCATCCTTGGAGGGATCCTGGCATTCCTGCTGGTGTATCATCTGACGATCTTAGCCATGGTATTGACCGGAAAGACGGTGACAGGAATCCTGGCTGCCGGAGCCATGTTTTTTTACGGATCCATCCTCGGCGTGCTGGCCGCAGAGCTTCCGCAATACTTTTTTTCCACCTACTGCACAGGCCGGCAGGGATTTCTGGATAAGATTTATGATTTTTTGTCCCCCTGGCCCATATTTGGAAATCTTTTAGGCAGTACGGGCTACTATCAGGCAGGAAATGAGGTTTTCTCTTATTTTACTTATTTCATACGCCGGCTGGTCAGGCCATCGGATACCCACAGCCTCCCCGTTATACTGGCGGCCGCGGCAGTCTATCTGGCCATACTTCTGCTTGCGGCTCTTCTGCTGTACCAAAAGCGGCCTTCGGAATCTGCGGAGAATGCGCTGGCCTTTTCCGGCACGGCTCCTTTTATCAAGGTATTGATCTCCGTACCGACCGCCCTGTGCATCGGGATCCTGGTCGGATCCATGTACTACAGCAGCACGAAATGGATCATCCTCATCAGTATCCTTTCGGTTCTCCTGCTGTGCGCCGTCATTGAGTTTATCTATCACATGGACGTGCGGCGGCTGTTTGCCGGAAAATATTCCACACTCCTCTCCTTCCTTGGAGTGGCGGGGATCCTGTGTATTCTGGAATTTGACCTGTTTGGCTATGACACCCGGCTCCCGGAGGAGAGCCGCCTGGAAAGCATGGCTCTTGATATCAGAGACCTGTACGGCTACTTCTGCTATCCGGATTCTATGGCCACCAATACAGGGGTTTCTCTGAGCCAGGATCTGGACAGTGAAAAAAATCAGATCCAGAACTTTGCGCCGATCTATGAGCTTGCCGCGGAAGGCGTGGAGAATGCCAGGAACGATATTGGCAATCGGATCAATCAGGGGGCGGAGGATTCGGTTCGGTACGTGACTGTGACAGTCCGTTATAACAGGAAATCCGGGAAGCCCATTTACCGCTGTTATATCGTCAGTGCCGACCGCGCTCTGGATACGCTGACCGCCCTTTGCCGGGAGGAAAGCTACCGAAAGCAGCTGTTTCCCATCTTTTATGTGGATTACGATACAGTCAGCGAGGTCCGGCTTACAGATATTTACCAGGATCCCGAAGTACTGGATCTGACGGAACAGGAACAGGATCTGCTTCTCGACGCCTACAAAAAAGACGTCCTGAATACGGACATCCGGAATCTGCAGTATGAAAGCCCCATCGGGGAATTGTCCTTAAATATGCCGGAAACACCGCAGCCTGCGGGATCGCAGTTCTATGATTTCCAGCAGGATATCACCGTGCCCGGCTTCTATCTGTATGAAGATTATGAAAACAGCCTGGCACTGCTGGAAGAATACGGATATACCATACGCCAGGAGCTGGATCCAAAGGATGTGGAGGAGCTCAAGCTGATAGGATCCTATTACACGGAAGATGCCGCGGCTGAGCAGGGCTTTTCTGTTCCGGAAACCAACGAACGGATCGTCACGGATCCCGACGAGATTGCGGAGATCCTTCCGCAGATCCAATATGTGACCGACCGGATTCTGGTCAATGCCCCCGTATCCGGACAGTCCGCGGAAATCCTGTTAAAAGGAAACAAGGATGCCATTTATTATACTATGAAGCCATAATACAGAAAGCCTGCCACTGGCAGCCTTTCTGCATACGTTTGTATTCAAAAGGGAGCGCGCGCTCCCTTTGAATTTGTCCTTTCTTCATGTTTAGGATCATCCCTGTTATTTTTCCACATTTTCTTACTCTGTCGGTTCCACGGATCAATAATACTTCACGCTGACCGTTTTCCCCATCTTCTCCACCACGGCCTTTAACTGCTCCACCAGGTTCATCCGGAGGCTCAAGTCAAAGGTCAGGTCAGATTCCTGATGTGCCTCGTTGATCGCGGTCCCCACAAACAGGTTCAGCTCCGTGCATTCCTCAATGAGCATTTTTGCCAGCCGGGAGGCGCCGTTGTTGGCATCCAGCTCATCAAAAAATTCCACATCAAATTCATCATTTTCATACTGCTTGAGAAGCTTTAGGGACCGTCCCATGGTAAGCACCCCTTCTGTTACCAGATCCAGACCCTCGATGGTAGACATGGGCGGGACATCTGGGTTGTTTCTGTCTACGGTCGTGATGATCTCCTTATGCAGGATGCGGGACGCGATATTGGAGCTGGTGCCGCCGGACACCACCTTTTTCCCCTCCATATGCATAAAGTCATACATCAGCTTCTCATCGTCCTCCTTGCTCTTCGGAGGCCCGGTGAACAGGTTCACCACCTTCCGTTCAATGACCCTGGCCACCGCTACGGTCGTATCATCCCCCGGCTTCTGGATATACAGGTCGTCGCAGGCCTGGCTCAGCATGGCGGCGAGCCGGGAGGCAGACAGTGTTTCCTTCGTGCATTTCAAGGTATACTCGGACATATTTTCCCAGGTCCAGCCCTGCAGATCCAATATCTCCCCGGCCCCGGCATAGATGACGCCGTCGCTCATCAGCACGAAGCAGTCATTTTTCTCCACCTGAAAACGATATTCATGGATCTTTTTCCCCTCGATCTCCCGCACCTCGTAGGGGTATTTTATGATCTTCTTATTCCGGATAAACACACAGTCCGGGTTATCGTATTCCACCAGATAGGCATCCCCGCTATGGAAAATCTGAAGGATGCTGAACGTGGCGTAGGCCACTTTTCGCTCCTGGCAGATGGGAAGCGTCCTGGCGATCGTCTCCACACAGGACTCAATGGCCGCCCCTTCGTGCAGCATGGTGGCCAGGATCTTGGAGGTCAGGGTGGAAAGGATGTTGGCCTTCACTCCGCTCCCCATGCCATCCGCCAGGATCAGGATATCCGAATCCTGCGTCTTTACGATCTCCACTTTATCTCCGCACAGCTCTTCACCGTGCTTATTCAGGCTTTTCCAAGCCACATCTATACTTACGCTCATATTCCTCCATTCTGCCGGATTCATTGCTGTTGGCACCTATGTCCACAGCAATGAATCGGCTGAAAATCCGTTCCTCATAGGAATCTCATGATCTGCCGCCTGCGTCAGGCATCCTCTTCATTCAAAATCGAATCCCGCAGCCGGGTCAGCGTCACCTTTGTCTCTGCCGTCGTCTCCCCCAAAAGCCCTGCGATCTCCTGGGCTACCATCATCTGCTTGTCAATGACCTTCTGCGCCATCTCCATCGTCTCAACCTTGAGGTTGTAGTGCTGTTCCTTCATCTTCTCTTCCCGGGTCACATCCTGGAAGGTCACCAGGACGGATTCCAGATTTTCAATATAGACAATGGTCTCCTCCACCGTCATCCGTCCGTGCTCCAGTTGGATCTTCTTGTGGAATACGGGTTCCTTCGTCCGCAGGGTTTCCTCTATATCCGCTGCATCCATAAATTCAAATATGTAGCGCTGCAGTGCTTCCTCCTTGCCAACGCCAAGGAGCTCCTGCCCCTTCTTGTTGCATTCCTTTATCCGCAGCTCGTTATCGATGATGAAGATCATATTCGGCGTGACATCCATGACCACGTTGGACATGGACTCGGCCTGCATCAGAGCGTAAGGCATGCACATGGAAAGCTCCGCCTTGTTCTGGAATACGGCCACCGCCTTTTCCCGGCAGGTAGAATACCCGCAGGCGCCGCAGTTCAGCTCGTCCTCTTTCGTATATTTTCCAACGGACCGCAGGATTTCCTGAATCTCTTCTTCCGTCGGATATGCTTCCCGGATGCTGCGGTCCTCAAAGGTCTTATGCAGCTCCTCCGCGGACATCTCCGGCAGATTCCGTGCAGCCTTGTGGGAAACCTCCTTCTCGATCTTGATCTTTGCCTTCACATAGGAGGTATTCCATCTTGCGGAGGCCGGGCCCTTGGTACATCCGCCCTCACAGACATTTGCCTCGATAAAGCAGTGCTCCAGCTCGCCCCGTTTCAGGCATTCCAGCATTTCCATACAATTTCCCAGGCCATCTACAAAGACCTTGTGGTAAGTGTCCATCTCCTCTTCCGCAATGACAGACTGGACTACGCCGCCGCTGATGGGGTACATCCGGTTGATCTCCGGATCCGGATTGCCCATGGGGGCATCCTCACAGTCAAAGATACTGATCTTCGCCTCGTCCAGCCAGATCGCCAGCTCTTCAAAGGTAAGGATGGCATCGATGGCGCCTGCGACCCGCTCATCCCCGATGGCCTCCTGCTTTTTCGCGATGCAGGGTCCTAAAAATACGACCTTTACCTCCTCGCCGTACAGCTTCTTGATATACCGCCCATGGGCCACCATGGGGGAAACCACCGGAGCCATCAGGGGTGCGCATTCCGGATAATACTTTTCGATCAGGTCATTGACGCTGGGACAGCAGGTGGTGATGATGTTGGGCATCTGATTTTCATGGATCAAACGCTGGTATTCCCGGGTCACCATGGCAGCCCCCTCCGCGGTCTCCCGTACCTCTGCAAACCCTAACTTCAGCAGCGCGTCCACCACCTGGCCCGGACGGTCAAAATCCAGCACGCCGATATAGGACGGGGCAATGGAGATGACGGTTTTGAACCCCTGCCGCAGAAAGCCCTTTACCCGGTCCATGTCACTGGCAAAGGTCTTGGCGTTCTGGGGGCAGATCTCCATACAGCGCCCGCAGTTGATGCAGTGGTCCGTCAGGATCCTGGCCTGCTCCTGTTGGACCGTGATTGCCTTTACCTGGCAGTGGCGCACACATTTGTAGCAGTGGCGGCATTTCGCGTCCTTAAAATCAATTACCTTCATGTACTCTTCCTCCTTGTTTTGTATTAAATATCATTTGTAAGATTCCCATTCCCGCTGACCGGTATCACGTCCCCAAGAAATGTAGGCTTTGGCTTTACGATCGTATAGCCGAAATCCTTCACCCGGGCAAGCATCTCCCGCAGCTTGCGGTATCTGTCCCCGCGGTAGACAGCCCGGTCGCACGCAACACCTGCCACCTTCATGGAAAATGCCTGCGCGTCATAGACGGCACGGTAGAGATGATACTTCTGTGTCACTACAATCACGTTCTCTGCCTGGAAGATCTCCTTCGCCCTGTACATACTCTCATAGGTGGAAAACCCTGCATGGTCCATGAAAATATCCTCCGACGGAACACCCCGCTCCATCGCATAGCTTTTCATGGTGTTGACCTCATCGTAGTCCTCCCGGCCGTGGTCGCCGCTCATAATGATCTTTTTTGCCAGACCTTTCTGGTAGATCTCGATCCCTGCATCCACCCGTTCTTTCAGCATGGGACTCATCTCTCCGTCCGCCTTTACCTTCGCCCCAAGAACCAGAACCGCGTCCGCCTGATCTGCTGTGTTCTCCCCCTGAGCTTCCAGCAAGGTTTCTATGGTTGTGATCTTTTTCCCGGCAGAATGCTTTACATAAAAATTCACCGTACCCAGGCAGGCCAGTCCCAATATGACCAGGCCGCCGGATACAGCCGAGATCCGCAGAAGCCATTTTCTGCAGAAGTCCTTATCTATTTTCCGAATCATTTTTTTCACTCCGCAATCGTATATTGAAGATATTCATATAACAGCTTTGTTCCTTCCATGATCTCCGGAGGAAGCAGCGCCCGCGCCACCATTTTAGGCTCCGCATGGGGATCCGTTTCATTCGTCCGTTTCAGCAGCGCGTAATCTCCGTCAATCCGTTCTACAATATAAGTACACGTCAGCAAATTTCTCTCCTCCGTTTCTGCAAGTCTCTACAGGCAAGTATACTATAAAACATGGAAAATGTCATTTGAAAACGAAAATTTTGGATAATTAAATGATAGGTGAAAATTATCATAAGGATTGACATATCTTCCGCAGATGCGTATAATAATAGTGTCAGGTAGGCAACTACCTTGAAAAGTAGTCCGCTTCCGGTCATGCGGAAAATAAATAGACCGTGAAAACGTATTTCGCTTCCGGCCATGCGAATCATAAATAGGCCGTGAAAAAGTGTTTAAGCCTCTTGCCGTAAAAAAGGTAAGGGGCTTAATTTATAAGGAGAATTACCGCTTATGGAAATTTTGACGGGATATTTGTATTTTGTTTCTGATGATTTTTTTGCAAAAATACAAGACCCTTATCTGAAGGTCAATTATGAAAATACAAAACGTCCGCACTATTTTGCTTTGAAAGACAGTAACACAGAATTATATTGGTTCGTTCCCTGCAGTTCCAAAACAGGAAAGTATGAACGTCTGATTCAAAAAAAGCAGGAGCAGCACAAACCGACCGATACGATCAAGATTGTGAAGATTTTTGATCGTAAAACAGTGCTTCTCTTCCAAGATATGTTTCCTGTGACTGCAAGATACATAGATGGCTGCTATATAAAAGGCGGGCAGCCCGTAAGAATTGCAGACCCCAAATTGATACAGGCATTGGAAAAAAATGCCCGGAAAATAATCAACCTGTTACATAGAGGGGTACGTTTCACACCGACGCAGCCAGACATTAATAAAATTGAAAAAAAGATGTTAGAGGAATTGGAGTGATCAGGAACCCCCTGAGCATTCCATACAGAAAGCCTGCCACTGGCAGCCTTTCTGCATACGATGGCATAAAAAGCAGCCCCCGCAGAACCGCTGTCGCTGTCCTGTGGGGGCTCTTTCTTTCACTTCATTTAAACATATGGATTCCGATATTAATTGATCGTCCTCTTCACATAACTGGTATGCAGCACATGATGTGCCTTCTCGCTTCCCGGCTTCCCGAGATATTCCTCATACAGCTTCTTGATCGACGGATTGTCATGGGACTTCCGAAGGGGCTTCGCCGCATCATTGTCATACAATACCTTCGCCCGGATCGCCCGAACATCCTCAAAGTTGCGCACGTCCGCATGTACCTGGGGCTGGCCGCCGCCATTTACGCATCCGCCCGGACAGCACATGATCTCGATAAAGTGGTAATCCGCCTCTCCCGCGCGAACCTTCTCCAGAATCTGCTTCGCGTTGGACAGCCCGGATGCCACCGCAACCTTCACATCCATATCCGCCACATGGTAGGTCGCTTCCTTGATCCCGTCCGTTCCGCGGACTTCTGTAAATTCCACGCTGGAGAGCTCTTCCCCGGTCAGTGTCTCCACTGCCGTCCGAAGGGCCGCCTCCATCACGCCTCCAGTAGCGCCGAAGATCACGCCTGCGCCGGTGGATTCTCCCAGCGGATCGTCAAAGCCTTCGTCAGGCAGGCTTCTGAAATCAATGCCTACCTTGCGGATCAGCCTTGCCAGCTCCCGGGTGGTGATGGAGATATCCACATCCTGCACGCCTCCCGCGTTCTGGTCGTCTCTGCCGATCTCGAACTTCTTTGCCGTACAGGGCATGACGCTGACGCAGACAATATCCTTCGGGTCAAGGACCATCTTCTCAGCATAGTAAGTCTTTGTCACCGCCCCGAACATCTGCTGGGGCGACTTACAGCTGGACAGATTGTCCAGAAGATCCGGGAAATAATGCTCGCAGTACTTCACCCACCCCGGAGAACAGGAGGTCATCATCGGCAGCACGCCGCCGTTTTTCACTCTCTCCACAAATTCGTTGGCTTCCTCCATGATGGTCAGGTCCGCACTGAAATCGGTGTCAAATACCTTGTCAAATCCGATCCTTCTGAGGGCTGCCGCCATCTTGCCTTCCACGTCCGTTCCCATGGGATATCCGAATTCCTCGCCCAATGCCGCACGGACAGAAGGAGCGGGCTGAACCACCACATGCTTCTTCGGATCCTCGATGGCTGCCAGAACATCGTCCACAAAGTCCTTCTCATACAGGGCTCCGGTAGGACAGGCCGCGATACACTGTCCGCAGGACACGCAGCTGGTCTCTCCCAGTCCCATCTCGAACGGAGAGCCGATAAAGGTGGCAAATCCACGCTGGTTCGGGCCGATCACGCCCACTGCCTGAGACTTTTCACAGACTGCGGAGCATCTCCGGCACAGGATACATTTATTATTGTCACGCACCATATGGGCCGCACTGGTATCCAGCTCATAGTGGTTGGTTTCTCCGGAAAAATAATTTTCGTCCGCAACGCCCAGCTCCTGGCAGAGCGCCTGCAGCTCGCAGTTCCCGCTTCTCACGCAGGAAAGGCACTTCTTATCATGGTCGGACAGGATCAGCTCCAGAGTACGCTTCCTTGCGGCGATCAGCTCCGGTGTATTGGTCCGGACCTCCATCCCTTCATTGATCGGATGTACACAGGCCGCAACCAGGTTCCTTGCGCCCTTGACTTCCACGATACACATACGGCACGCGCCGATCTCATTGATGTCCTTCAAAAAACAAAGGGTAGGAATCCTGATCCCGGCAATATGCGCGGCCTCAAGAATCGTGGAACCTGCCGGTGCGCTTACATCAAGGCCATTGATCTTTAAATTCACATTTTCCATTCTCTCACTCCTCCCTTACTCTTTGTAGATCGCGCCGAAGCGGCATTTTTCCATACAAGCGCCGCACTTCAGGCACTTCTCGGAATTGATCATATGCGGCTCTTTTACGCTGCCCACGATCGCCCCTGCCGGACAGACTCTGGAACAAAGCGTACAGCCTTTACATTTATCTGCGTCAATCTTGTACTGCAGCAGGTCTTTGCAGACGCCTGCCGGACATTTTTTATCCACGATATGGGCAATGTATTCATCCCGGAAATACCGCAGCGTGGAGATGACCGGATTGGGCGCGGTCTGTCCCAGCGCGCACAGGGAGTTGGATTTCAGGTGGTAGCACAGCTCTTCCAGCTTATCCAGGTCCTCCATGGTGGCCTGGCCCTTGGTGATCTTCTCCAGGATCTCCAGCATCCTCCGGGTTCCGATCCGGCACGGGGTACATTTTCCGCAGGACTCGTCCACCGTAAATTCCAGGAAGAACTTGGCGATATCCACCATACAGTTGTCCTCATCCATGACGATCAGACCGCCGGAGCCCATCATGGAGCCGATGGCCAGCAGATTGTCATAGTCGATGGGCACATCCAGGTGTTCCGCCGGAATACATCCGCCGGAGGGTCCTCCGGTCTGGGCTGCCTTGAACTTCTTGCCGTTCGGTACGCCGCCTCCGATCTCCTCCACGATCTCCCGCAGGGTGGTTCCCATGGGGATCTCCACCAGTCCGGTGTTGTTGATCTTGCCGCCCAGGGCAAAGACCTTGGTTCCCTTGGACTTTTCGGTTCCCATGGAAGCGAACCATTCCGGCCCGTTGAGGATGATCTGAGGAATATTCGCATAGGTCTCCACATTATTCAGGATCGTGGGCTTCTGGAACAATCCCTTAAGCGCCGGGAACGGCGGACGGGGACGGGGCTCTCCGCGGTTTCCTTCGATGGACGTCATCAGCGCGGTCTCTTCCCCGCATACAAATGCTCCGGCTCCCAGACGCAGCCCGATATCAAACTTGAATCCGGTTCCGAAGATATCCTCGCCCAGCAGGCCCATTTCCCTGGACTGGTTGATGGCGATCTCCAGACGCTGTACCGCGATGGGGTACTCCGCACGCACATAGATATACCCCTGTGTCGCACCGATGGCATACCCGGCAATGGTCATGGCCTCCAGGACCGCATGGGGGTCGCCCTCCAGTACGGAACGGTCCATGAACGCTCCCGGGTCGCCTTCATCCGCGTTGCAGCAGACATACTTCTGATCCGCCTCATTGGCAGCCGCGAATTTCCACTTCAATCCGGTGGGGAATCCGGCGCCGCCTCTTCCGCGCAGACCGCTGTCTGTGATCACCTGGATCACCTGCTCCGGCGTCATCTCGGTGAGCACCTTGCCCAATGCCTCGTATCCGCCTACGCCTATGTATTCTTCAATATGCTCCGGGCTGATCTCCCCGCAGTTGCGCAGCGCCACACGGTGCTGCTTCTTATAGAAGTTGGTCTCCTCCAGGGGAAGGATATGCTCGGTCTTGGTGGTCTCCTCATATAACAGACGCTTCACCACATTGCCGTTTTTCAGATGCTCGGAAACGATCTCCGGAATATCCTCCTCTTTTACCATCGAGTAAAACGAGCCTTCCGGATGCACGATCATGATCGGCCCTAAGGCACACAGCCCGAAGCATCCGGTCTTTACGATCTCCACATCATTTTCCAGGCCGTTGGCCTTGATTTCCTGTTCCAGCTTTTCAATGATCCGAAGGCTTCCCGAAGAAGTACAGCCTGTACCTCCGCATACATGGACACGGTAACGGCTGGTATGCTTCTTCGCGTTTTCCCTGATCACACGTAATTCTTCAAGAGATTTCATATATGTCCTCCATTTTCTCAAATTCTGTTGTATGCTTCATGATCTAAATCCGCAGGCTGCATACGAACCGCAGCGGATCTGCCGTTTTTGATCATCACTCATACTTCGCAAGGATATCGTCAATATCATCTACCGTGAGACGTCCATAGACCTCGTCGTTCACCATCATGACCGGCGCCAGTCCGCAGGCGCCCACACAGCGGCATGCATCCAGGGAGAACTTGCCGTCCGGCGTACACTCTCCGCCCACGATCCCCAGCTTTTCCATCAGGGCATTGTAAATGTCTCCTGAACCTTTTACATAACAGGCTGTTCCCAGACAGACCGAAATCCGATATTTTCCCTTCGGGTTCAGGCTGAACTGTGAGTAGAATGTCACCACTCCATAAATCTTCTCCAGCGGGATCCCTGTCTCGTCGGAGATCATCTTCTGTACTTCCATGGGAAGATAACCATAGATGTCCTGTGCCTTCTGCAGGATCGGCATCAAAGCCCCCGGTTCACCTTTCAGCCCGGCGATCACTTCTAACAAAGCTTCTTCCTGTTCCTTTGTTCCTGAGAACGGAACCGTCTGTTTCTTTTCAGGCATTACTTTACCTCCATTTCTTAATTTAAGTCATTCTGTAGTACATCTTATCACAATATGTTATAATTTTCTACAAAATAAAACAAACTTTTGTAAATTGTGACCGTGCATGGAAAATATTTCCGTATTTTTTTCATTTTCCTGCAACAAAACACCTTGTTACATACTCTGATATTGTAAAAGGTCACCATCATGATGCATGCGGCAGAAAGCCCGGCCGGGCGTTCTTCCGTATGACAGGATATTTTTAAAAGGAGGACACCTCTATGAAGAACAAATGCTACACCTCTCTTACAATACTGATGATCACCGTCCTGCTCCTGGCCGGCTGCGGCCGCGGAAAAAACTTTGACGCTTCCTCCGGCGAGACCGAGGCGGCTCAGATCGTGGATGAGGCTTCCGGCTATAACGGTTCTGAAAATGGTTATGAGGAGGCCAAAGAAGCTGCCGCCATGGATACGGAAGCCGCCGCTGCGGAGGAGGACTCCGGCGAAGGCGGTTCGTCCGCTCCAATGCTTTCCGAACAGGACCTGTCGTCCCGGAAGCTGATCAAGACCGTATCCCTGACCATGCAGACCCGAGCCTTTGACGCCCTGAAACAGCAGTTGGAGGAATCCATTGCTTCCTACGGCGGCTATATCGAAAATTCCAGCTACGACGCCCCCGGCGGACAGAGTTACCGCTATTATTATCTCTGCGTCCGCATTCCTTCTGCGAACCTGGATGCCTTCGTGAACAAGGCCGGGGAGCTTGGCACCATCACCAACAAATCGGAAAATGTCCGGGACGTGACCCTGGACTATGTAGATAAGGCCGCCTATAAGGAATCCCTGCAGACCGAATATGAGCGGGTCATGGAGCTTCTGGCGCAGGCAAAAGACCTGGAACAGATCCTGGCGCTGGAATCCAAGCTCTCCGAACTGCGCTATGAGATCAACAGCTACGAATCCCAGCTGCGTACCTACGATAACCAGATTGATTACAGTACCGTGAATATCAATATTTCCGAGGTGGAATATGAAAAAGAAATGTCAGATTCGGTAGGCAGCCGGATCAGCAGCGGATTCCGCGGCAGCCTGTTTGCGGTCCGGAATTTCTTCGTGAACACCTTTGTCTTTCTGGTGTCGAATCTTCCGGTGCTGGTACTGCTCGCGGCGGTGATCCTCCTTGCAGTCATCCTCTGGAAAAAGGGAAGAAACAAATTTCACAGAAAGGCTTCGGAAAAGCAGGAAAAACAACAGAATATGCCGGAAATGAACGCCCAAAAAGAAGATCCCCAAAAAGAGGATCCCTCATAATTCAGGCCTGATTCACGAATATCCGGCTGCGCAGGATCCCGGCGACGGCAAAGATCCCCAGCATCAGCAGGTTGACGATCACCACGCTGGCGCCTGCCGGCGTAGCGAAGACATAGGAGACCGTGATCCCGATGCAGAAGCAGACCACCGATACCACGGCGGAGCTGATCGTCACGGAGCGGAAAGTCCGGCAGACCCGCATGGAGGTCAGGGCCGGGAAAATGATCAGGCTGGAGATCAGAAGGGTTCCCATCATCCGCATTCCCAGCACGATCGTGACCGCGGTCAGCACCGCGATCAGCGAATTATAAAGCCCTGTGCGGACTCCCGTCGCCTGTGCGAAGGTTTCGTCAAAGGTAATGGCAAATATTTTGTGATAAAAGAAGACATACAATAGGAGGACTGCAGCCGAGAGCAGTACGCTCATCCCCACATCCTGGCTGCTCATGGCCAGGATGCTTCCAAACATATAATTATACACATCCGTATTCATTCCGGTGGTCATGGAGATGACCATGATCCCCACCGCCAGCGCGCTGGTAGAAATCAGGGCGATCGCCGCGTCCCCTTTGATCTTGCTGCTTCCGCTGACCCGCAAAAGCAGAATGGCCGATATCACCACCACAGGAACCGCCACTGCCAGCGGCGCCGCATTCAGCGCGGCCGCTGCAGCCAGGGCGCCGAAGCCTACATGGGAAAGCCCGTCCCCAATCATGGAATACCGTTTGAGCACCAGGCTGACGCCCAGCAGGGCGCTGCACAGGGACACCAGGATCCCCACCGCAAAGGCCCGTACCATGAATGGATAGGAAAGCATTTCTAAAAATGTATCAATCAAATTCTCTACCTCCCAGAAACATCTGTCCCACCGGACTGTGTGTGTAATCTTCTGCCTTTCCATAGAACAGCGCCGTCTCCTGCAGGTGCAGGATGTGGGACGCGTCGCGCACCGCGCTCTCGATGTCATGGGAGACCATCACCACCGCAATCCCGGAGCTTTTGTTCACTTCTTTGATCAGCTGATAAAATTCTGCCGTCACGATCGGATCCAGGCCGGTCACCGGTTCGTCCAGAAGGAGCATTTTCTTCGTCGCACAGAGTGCCCGGGCTAAGAGGACCCGCTGCTTCTGCCCTCCGGACAGATCACGGAAACAGCTCCTTTTCAGCCCTTCGATACCTAAAAGACGCATCATGGCTGCTGCCTGCTCCCTGTCTCTGGAGATATAAAACGGATGGAGTCCCCGGCTGTTCAGACGGCCGGAAAGGACCACCTCCCACACGCTGGCCGGAAAGTCCTTCTGAACCTCTGTCTGCTGCGGCAGATATCCGATCTCCTTCTGCGCCAGCCCGTCCCCCAGCACGATCCGCCCCTTCATGGGGGATTTTAAGCCGAGAAGGCTTTTCACCAGCGTACTCTTGCCAGAACCATTTTCCCCCACAATACAGAGGTAATCTCCCTGCTGGATCTGAAACGACAGATCCCGCACTACGACCTGTCCCTCATATGCGATTGTAAGATTCTCACACCGTACCAGTGCCATGGTCGATCCCGCCTTCCTGCCATTTCAATCCATCAGCGCCGCTCTCAATGTCTCTACATTTTCCTGCATCATACTAAGATACGTTTCCCCGGCCTCAAACTGCCCTGCGGTCAGGTTGTGGCAGCTGTACAGCACCCGGACCTCTGCGCCGGACGCCTCGGCCACCGCCCGGGCGATCTGGTCACTGCTGAGTTCCATTTTCAGGACCACGGGAATGTGTTCCTCTCTCGCCTTCCGGATCAGAAATGCCATCACCGCCGCACTGGGTTCTGTGTCCGCCGCACATCCGGGAAATGCAGCATAATATTGAAGGCCGTATTCCTGCGCCAGATACCGGAAGGGAAACCGATCCCCGAACAGCAGCAGGTCATGCCCCTGCCGGGCTGCTTCTTCTATCATATCCCGAAACTGCCGGTCCAGTTCTGTGAGCTGCTCCGTGTAGGCATCCAGATTCATCTGAAATTCTTCCCTGTGGGCCGGATCCAGGGCACAGAGTTCTTCCCCGATCCGCTCCGTGATCTGCATGGCGTTTTTCGGGGAGGTCCAGACATGCTCGTCCATTTCCTCCTCTTCCTCTGCCGCTGTGCAGATCCTCCCGTTGTGGCGCATCCCTTCCACATGCTCCTCCTTTAAAGTCTCCACGCAGTCCACCAGCCGGAGCCGTTTCACCTGTTCCATCTCCGGAGCATCCAGGATATCCTCCACCCATTCGTCATTTTCCCCGCCCACATAAATAAAGAGATCCGCATTCTGGATCGCAATGATATCCCGGGGCGTGGGCTCGTAGGAATGGGTCTCCTCCCCGGGCTTTAAGAGCATCTGCAGAGAGACCCGTTCCCCCGCGATCTGCCGCACAAAGTCATACTGGGGAAATATGGTCGTAACGATCCGCAGTCCGGAGCCGTCCCCGTCTTTTTGGGAAGCTGCATTCCGGGAATCCGAAGGCAGGCCGCCAGAACCGCCTGCGGCCGAACACCCGGACAGCACACAGGCCCATACCGCGGCCAACAGGATCAGCCGGAAAAGCATAGGTTCGATCTTCCATTTTCTATCCGCCGCCTGATCTCTCATGTCGCTCATCCCTTGTCCGTATCACTCCTGTTATTATGCATGCTTCTTCTCATATTTTGTAAATACAAATTCCAGGTCAAAGCTGGTCTGCTCCTCACTGACCTCGGTCATCGTCCATTCCGGCAGCTTGTCCAGATTGGGAAAATACGTATCCGCGTCGTAGGCATGGTCGATCCTCGTGACATATGCGGTATCGCAATAAGGTAAAAACTGCCTGTAAATGCTTTCCCCGCCGATGATGAAGATTTCCGAACTGTCATACTGCTTCAGATGCTCCAGAAGCTCCTCCATGGTATGCAGCACCAGCGCCCCCTTTACCTGGAAGCTTTTGTCTCTGCTCAGGATGAGATTCGTCCTCTGCTTCAGGGGCAGTCCGTTGGGAAAGCTTTCCAGCGTCTTCCGGCCCATCACGACCACATGTCCGGTTGTTTTCTCCCGGAAGAACCGCATATCCGCCGGAATACTCCACATCATCTTATTATTCTTCCCGATTGCCCAATTTTTATCTACCGCAACAATGATATTCATGATCCATTTCCTCCCTTATCTCAGACAGAGCATCCCCGGAAGCTCCTTAGGAACTGCGGATTCATGAGAGTCCCCTTCCGCTCCCGGGATCCGGCGCAAGCATTATACCGCCACCGGGATATTTTTAATCTGCGGGTGCGTCTCGTAGTGGTCCAGGCGCACATCCTCCGGTGTAAAACGGTAAAAATCCTTCACTTCCGGATTCAGCCAGAATACCGGCGCCGGCAGAGGCTCGCGTGAGATCAGCTCCTCCACCAGCGGAATGTGCCGGTCATAGATATGGGCATCCGCGATCACATGGACCAGCTCTCCTGCCTGCATGCCGCAGACCTGCGCCAGCATATGCAGCAGCACCGCGTACTGGCATACATTCCAGTTGTTGGCCGTCAGCACATCCTGGGAGCGCTGGTTCAAGATCCCGTTTAAGGTCAGCCGCTCGCTGTCTCTGTTCTTTGTCACGTTAAAGGTCATACTGTAGGCGCAGGGATACAGGTTCATCTCATGAAGATCCTGGTGCACATAGAGATTCGTCATGATCCTCCGGCTGTAGGGGTTCGTTTTCAGATCGTAGATCACCCGGTCCACCTGGTCTATCCTGCCTTCCTTATACTGATGCTTCACCTGCATCTGGTATCCGTAGGCCTTCCCGATGGAGCCGTCCGCATCCGCCCAGCTGTCCCAGATATGGCTGTTCAGATCATGGATATTGTTGGATTTTTTCTGCCAGATCCACAGCAACTCATCGGTGCAGCTCTTGATTCCCGTCCGCCGGAGCGTCAATGCCGGAAATTCCTTTGACAGGTCATACCGGTTCACCACCCCGAACCGTTTGACCGTATACGCAGGCGTCCCGTCCTCCCACACCGGACGGACCTTCTCCCCTTGGGTACTGGTGCCGTTGTCAATAATATCCCGGCACATGTCTATAAATACGTGATCTGCATAGCTCATTGTCATTTCCTCCTGTTGTTCCGTCTCACCCGGTGCGCATTTCACGGACGAAGATCTTTGTTCTTCCGCCCTTTCACGGGTCTGCAATATTGTACAGCATCTTCTCCAAAGCCCGGGTCACCGCCGCGACTTCCTTCTTCGTCATTCCCCGGGTCAGGCTCTTATCCAGCTTCTTCCGGTCTGCTTCCATCCTCCGCTGGATATCATAGGCCTTTTCCGTCAGATAGATATTTTTCTTCCGCTTATCCTCTTCATTGGGCACACAGAGGATATAGCCCTTCTCGTCCAGGCGCTTTAAGATCCCGGTCACCGTGGGATTTTTCAGGTTCAGATTCCGCTCCACATCCCGCTGGCTGACCGCTTCCTGATTGGTATGGAACAGGTAATCCAGAACCGCGCACTGGGAGGAGGTCACGCCGATGGTCCGAAGCCTCCCGTTCAGTTCTTTTTCAAATACATTATTGATCTGCTTCACAAGAAACCCGATGGGCTGCTTCCGGCTTTCCATATGCTTCCTCCTGTTCCGGCTTCCGCTTCTCCAGATAGTCCTTTAATAACCGATACACCTCTTCCAGATCTGCATTATCCACCTCCCCGAGAAGCGCGTACACCATCTTGCGGTTGATGTAAGGATTGACATGGATCATGATATGCTTGATCTGGGGAAATGCCTTCTCAATCTCGTCATGCACATCCTCCGCGATCTCATGGGATTCATTTAATGACAGATGTCCGTCCGCCGCGATCTCCAGGTCCACATAGATCTTATTTCCAAATTCCCTCGTCTGCAGGGAATCCACCCGCATCACTCCGTGCTGCCTTTTGACCAGGGTGCGGATCTTCTCTATCGTCTCCTCGTCGCAGGCCTTATCCACCATCTTATCCACTGCGTCCTTGAAGATCTCGTACGCCGCCTGGAAAATAAACAGGCAGATGATCACGCTTGCCAGCGGGTCCATCACCGGAAAGCCCAGCCTGGCCCCGATGATACCGACCAATGCCCCGATGGAGGACAGGGAATCCGAACGGTGGTGCCATGCGTCCGCCATCAGCGCCCCGGAATTGACTTTTTTCGCGTTTGCCCGGGTGTACCAGAACATCCACTCCTTGACCACAATGGACAGGACCGCCGCCGCGATGGCCAGGATTCCCGGAACCGCAAGGTGCTCGAAGGAACCTCCCACGATCTTGCGCAGGCCGGAAAATCCGATCCCTGCCCCTGTGACTGCCAGCACCGCTGCCAGAAGGATGGCCGCCACGCACTCCATGCGCTCATGCCCATAAGGGTGCTCTTTATCCGCCTTTTTTCCGGCCATCTTGATTCCAATGATGACCACAAAGGTACTGAACACATCGGATGCGGAGTGGACCGCATCCGAGATCATTGCCTCCGAGGAGGCCAGGATCCCCGCAGCCAGCTTCGCCAGGGACAGAAGCGTATTTACAAGGATACTGGTTTTTGATACGCGCATGGCGATCTGTTCCATTGTCATGGTTTCATGTTGTTCCATATCATGCTCCTTTTTATACAGATAATCTTAAGGAACTGCACTGCCGTCAGTATAAGTATATGCCGGGAGCAGGAACTTTACGCCTTACTGCAGTGCATCCGGACGATAGAGCAGCGTTTTCAGGCTTCTTAGCTTCCCGCCGGTTTTCCCCGCCGGATCTGAAGCTGCAGGTTCACGCCGAATGGATTGACCACGACTCCCGCGGTTTCCGGCGCGAGAAGAGCCGGGATCTTTTCCGCAGGCAGTACCGCCGATTGGATCTCCCCCTCCTTCTGCATGCTCAAAAACTTTTTATACTCCTGGATATCCGTAAATACAGGCTGGAATACCTGTCCGTTTTTCTGCTTCATGACCAGCGTTCCCGCATGCTCCCTGACCGGGATGATATAAGTTCCCCGCTGATAATGTACCATCATTTCCTCATGAAGCTCTTTTAATTCCCCGGTCAGCTCCACTTTCTGCGCCTTGCGCACCGCCTGCATAAAATAAAGCGCGGTCAGATGAAGCTGCGGATTCTCGATCAGCACCTTTCCCTCTTCTTCCGGTTCCTTCCTGCGGATGATCTCATCCAGCTGGATCGGGATTTCCACTGGTGTATCCTGATTCACAAGAATACAGTTTACCCCCAGAGGCATCAGGCTGACGTAAAATGCCAGCAGATCCTTTTTCCCGATCTTCACTGCCTGTACGGGTTCTTTCTTTTCCAGCAGCCTTTTTACCGCCGCCTTTGCGGCCTCTTCGTCAAAGTACAGGAGGATCTCATCGTCATAGGTCCGCTCATCACATATCACATATGGCATTCTGGTGCAGAGGGACAGGATCATATAGACGGCATCCGCCTTCCGGAGCATCTCGGCGGCGGCTCTCTTTACCGCAATATCGTTACTCTTATTTTCATTACTCATGGACATTTCCTTCTACTTTCATTGGATTTCTTTATCTGCCCGGCGTCCTCGCAGATACGCCCGCAAGCCCGGCTCAAGGCTGCTTCCGGTTATAGAAAAACATGGCTGCGGCCATGGAACAGATGATCACATACCCGATCCAGCTCAGCATATCCGGAATCTGCCCGAACACGAAAAAACCCAGGACAGCCGAAAAAAGGATCTGGGAATAATCATATACCGAGATTTCTTTTGCCGGGGCATGAAAATAGGCCGCGGTAATCGAAAACTGCCCTCCGGCTGCCGAAAGCCCTGCAAGCAGCAGGCACAAAAGCTGCGCCGCGGACATAGGGCGAAAACCAAACAGCAGGTATGGCAGCGTGACCGCACAGGAAAAGGCGGAAAAAACAAATACGACGAAAGGCCCTTTTTCCCCTTTCGTCCCCAGCACACGGACATACGTATATGCAATCCCGGCTCCAAGTCCGCCCAGCAGGCCGATCAGGGCCGCCGGGGAGCCGAACACCGCATCCGTCGGCTTGATGATCAAAAGGCTTCCTGCAAAAGCGCCCGCTACGATCAGCGCCTGGGGAAGCCGTATTTTTTCCTTCAGGATCAGATAGCTGAACAGGATTGCAAAGAAGGGCGACATCTTATTCAGCATGGATGCGTCTGCCAGCACCAGATGGTCCACTGCGTAAAAATTGCACAGGATCCCCACCGTTCCCGCCGACGCCCGCAGCAGCAGATACCGGATATTTTCCCGTTTTCCCGAAAACCACACGCCCTCCTTTTTCAGGATCGCAGCCGCAAATACAAGCGACACCAGATTACGGAAAAAGCTCTTCTGCACCGAAGGAAGATCCCCGGATAATCTCACGAACATATTCATAAGGGCAAAGAAAAATGCAGAAAGCAGGATATAGATCACTGCCCGCGATTTCTTTTTTTCTTTCACAGTTTTGACACTCTCCTCCAGAACATATCAAAGTCCGCATATTCGGACAGATAGACGTCCGCTGTATTCCAGATCTTTCCCAGCTTCCCGTCGTTGGCCTCATCGTAAACCGCCACCGTCCGAAAGCCAGCTTTTTTCGCTGTCAGGACCGCATGGTACGCATCTTCAAATACGAGAGTTTCCCAGGGTTCCGTATCCAGCTGCAGAGATGCCGCCAGATAGATATCCGGCCGGTTCTTGTCCGTCCCCAGCTCCGTGCATGTCAGCATCCCGTCAAAAAAATTCAGAACGCCCAGGCGCTTCAGAGCGGCCTCCACATTGCTCCGGTCACTGGTCGTAACGATCACCATCGGGATCCTGTATTCCCTTAAGCCCTCCAGAAATTCCCGGACCCCCGGCTTCAGCGGGACCTTCTCCGCGTAGAACTCCCGAACCTGCTGGTTGATGCCGTCCAGTACCTTGTTCCGTGTCTTCCCCAGATGGTAATGCTGGATCAGGTAATCCGCCCCCTGGGGCAGGCTCATGGCGGACAGCTCCTCGCCCAGTCCTTTTTCCGCTTCGATCCCGATGGACCGCAGATACAGCTCGCCCAGATTTTCCCATACGGGCATGGAATTCAGAAGTGTTCCATCCACGTCAAATATCGCACCCTTAATCATATTGACTCCTTATCATTGTCCCTACAGAAAGCCTGCCACTGGCAGACTTTCTGCATTCGATGGCATAACATGACCTCGCATTCCGGGTTTACCGGAGGAAGTTCTCAATGATCACTGCCTCGGCTTCTTCCTCACTCATCCCGAACGTCCGAAGCTTCATAAGCTGCTCGTCATTGATCCTTCCGATGGCCGCTTCATGGACGATCTGCGCGTCCACATGCTTTGCGTTGATCTCGGGGATGGAACTGATCTGCGCCTCATCCATAATAATGGAATCGCACTGTACATGCGCGTGGCACAGGCTGCTCCCGATGGCGCGGGGATGGAAGACCTGCCTGGAGGTCCCCTTTGCTACCGACCGGGAAATGATCCTGGCAGAGCTGTTCTCTCCCTTTAATTCCACGTCCATGTTAGAGACCGCGGACTGATCCTCATGGGTCATCAGCTTTTCCGTCACATAAAGCTTCGCGTTTGCAGCCAGTTCAACAAAACTCTCCCGTTTGGTGGCGTCTACCCCCTTGATCTGTGTGGTCTCCAGCGTAAAGACAGAATTTTCCCCCACATAGATCTTCGTGACAGGATTGAGCACCTTGCTGCCGGTTCCGCTGCCCTCTGCGTAGTGGTTCTCTACATAGGTCACGTTGGCATTTTTTCCCACATGGAAGGCATGGATCCCGTCATGCCGGGTCTCGCTGCAGCCCTCGCCGTGGATCCCGCAGCCGGCTACGATGGTGACATCCGCCCCATCTTCTATATAAAAGTCATTGTATACCACATCCACTCCCGGCTCCGACATGACAACAGGAATGTGTACCTGCTCCGCCTTCGCCTCTCCGCTGATATAGATATCGATCCCCGGCTTCTCTTCCTTCTTCACGATCCGGATATGCCGGCTGTCCCCATGGCATACGGCCATTCCGTTGAGACGCAGGTTATACGCTCCCTCCTGCTTAAATCCACTGGGATCGATCACATTCAGAACCTGTTCCGTTACCTCATTCAGCTTCACAGAGCTCGCCTCCCTTCTGCATCCTGCAGGCGCAGGATTCCGCCTCTTCCCCGAACAGCCGGGGCATGATCTCCTCCGCCGTTCCGATGTCGCTTACCCTGCCGTCGGTCAGCACCAGGATCCGGTCGGCCATCCGGATGATCCGCTCCTGGTGGGAGATCAGGATCAGGCTTTCCTTCTTTTCCTTATGAAGCTTCTCGAACCGTTTGATCAGCATGGAAAAGCTCCACAGATCGATCCCTGCCTCAGGCTCGTCAAAGATGCAGAGATCATGGTGCCCGGCCAGCACCGTGGCAATCTCAATCCGCTTCATCTCCCCGCCGGACAGTGTGGCGTCCGCCTCCCGGTCAATATATTCCATGGCACAAAGCCCTACGCTGCTGAGCAGCCCGCAGCATTCATCCTCGGAGATTGCCCGGCCTGCCGCAAGATTCAGAAGACGGCGCACCGTCATCCCCTTAAACCGGGGCGGCTGCTGGAACGCGAAGCCGATCCCTGAGCGCGCCCGTTCATCAATGGACATCCCGGTGATGTCCTGCCCGTTTAACAGGATCCGCCCAGACGTCGCTTTATGGATCCCCATCAGCACCTTGGCAAGGGTAGACTTCCCTCCTCCGTTGGGCCCGGTGATCACCAGCATCTCTCCGTCCCCGACGGAAAAGCTGACATCCGAAAGGATCTCCGGCTGCCCGGCCTCGTCCTGCACATCATATGATAAATGCTCTGCCTGTAACACGTCTTCCAACTCCTTTTTCTGTCTTTTTGTATCAAATGATTGACCCGCCAAATCATAGAATCATGGCGTTGTAAACAAAATTCTTACTCTTCCCCATATGAATGTAATACCGCATCCAGGTTTTGTCAACTGTTTGTTGGGAATAGTAACCATTATAATTTGTCACCAATTTTCGCAGAAAATTGATGACCTGCTTGCGCATCAGCGTAATTCTTATTATAACACAAAAATTTTAGGAGGGAAACAAATACTTTTTAAAATAAACAGCATAAAACAGTTGACAACAGTTACTCACTGTTATATACTGTTTGTACAGAAGGAGGGATGACAGTGAAATTGATCATTAACAATTCTTCCATGCAGCCCATCTATGAACAGATCGTTTCACAGATCAAGAAGTCCATCATGCAGGGGGAATTGCAAGAGGGGGCCATGCTCCCCTCGGTACGTACTCTGGCAAAGGAGCTCAAGGTCAGCGCGCTGACCGTGAAGAAGGCTTATGACGCCCTGGACGCGGAAGGCTTCGTCGTTACCGTACATGGAAAAGGCAGCTTTGTCACGCTTGTGGGCCAGGAGCTGATGCTGGAGGAGAAGAAAAAGGAAGTAGAAGCCGACCTGGAGATGGCGATCCGGAAGGGCAAAAGCTGCGGTATGAGCAGCCAGGAGATTACAGAGTTATTTCAGATTATATTGGAGGATCAGTAAGATGTTGAGATTAGAACACGTAACCAAACACTATAAAGGCTTCGACCTGGATTGCTCCATGGAGGTCCGTCCAGGCTGCGTCACCGGCCTGATCGGAAAGAACGGGGCCGGAAAAAGCACCACCTTTAAAGCAGTCCTGGGCCTGATCACCCCGGAGGGAGGCTCTATCCAGGTCTTCGGAAAATCGGCCAGGGCGCTGGACCGCCGGGATAAGGAACAGATCGGCACGGTCCTGTCAGATTCCGGATTCAGCGGATATCTCACGGTAACGGAGCTGGTTCCCGTACTCTGCGCCATGTATCCGGATTTTCAGAAAGAGGATTTTCTAAAAAAATGTGAAGAATTTTCCATCCCCCTGAAAAAGAAAATTCTGGAATTTTCTACCGGGATGAAGCAGAAGCTGCAGGTCCTGGCCGCCATTTCCCACAATGCCCGCCTGCTGATCCTGGATGAGCCCACCGCCGGACTGGATGTGGTCACACGTGACCGGCTTTTAGACCTGCTCCGGGAGTATATGGAGCCCGGAGACCGTTCCATCCTGATCAGCTCCCACATTTCCGCGGATCTAGAGGGCTTATGCGACGACCTGTATATGATCGACGAGGGCAGGATCATCCTTCATGAGGACACGGACGTGCTGCTCAGCGACTATGCCCTGCTCAAGGTGACGGAGGAACAATACCGTACATTGGATCGATCCTATATCCGCCGATATAAAAAGGAAAGCTACGGATACAGCTGCCTGACCAACCAAAAGCAGTTCTATCTGGAAAACCACCCGGAGATCACGGTGGAAAAAGGCACCATTGACGAGCTGATCCTGATGATGATCTGCGGGAAGGCATCGGAATAAAATAGTAGAAAGAAAGGAATCTTATCATGAAAGGATTATTGATCAAGGATTTTCAATTATTAAAAAAGCAGAAAATCGTGCTTGCATTTGCGGCATTTCTCTCAGTCATGTTCCTGTTTTACGGAACCAGCAGCATCCAGTTTATTGTCTGCTACATCACCATCCTGTTTTCTATTATGTCCACGACTACGATCGTCTACGACCAGCACTCGAACGGGATGGGCTTTCTGCTGACACTTCCGGTCAGCAGAAGCAGCTATGCGTGGGAAAAATATCTCCTGATGCTCTTTGTAATGGCCGGATCACTGGCTATATCTTTCGCGATCCTGCTGGCCGGTGTTTGTATCCAACGCATCCCCTTTGACGGGGATCTGCTGCTGAAAGTCCTCCTGTCAAGCGCCCTGCTGTCCATTTTAACCCATGCGCTGCTCATTCCCCTTCAGCTGAAATTTGAGGCTGAAAAAGGCCGGGTCGTGTTTATGGTGATTATTGGATTGGTGTATGCGGTGATTTTCGGAGGCAGAGCATTGATCTCGTATTTCCATATTGATGTTCCCGCGTTATTCAGAAGCCTGGTCTCCCGGGCAGGCATGACAATCCTGACACTGCTCCTTTGTCTGGCTGTGGCAGGAATCCTGGGGATCTCGTTTTTGGTCTCCCTGCACGTTATGAAGACGAAGGAATATTAGACTCACGGCAGATTTATCTGGCGCGCAGTATAACGCCTGCCGCTGACTGCCTTTTTGCATAACATTGGCAGTCCCCCACAGCAGCAAAAAAGCCGGACTTTCCAGGTTTACCTGTGAAAGGCCGGCTTTTTCCGTTGCTGCGGGGCCGCATCCCAAAAGTAAACCGCCGCTAAACTTTTCTAAACCCGCAAATAATCCTGCGAATAATCCCGCAAAAAAACAAGTTGAATTATCAAGGGAGTTGTAGTATAATCTTTACAATTTGGGAATATGGATATCCACATTTCCGAACCCTGCTGCTCTCTCCCGCCGGGAGTCCCGGCAGTTCAGGAACTGTTGCACGATGAAGAGGAATACACACGAAGGGAAAGGTGAATGGATGAAAGCGTTTCTCATTTTAGAGGACGGGACCGTGTTTACAGGCACAAGCATTGGTTCTACAAGAGATATGATCAGTGAAATCGTATTCAATACGTCTATGACAGGCTATTTAGAGGTGTTGACAGACCCTTCTTATGCGGGACAGGCCGTTGTGATGACCTATCCTTTAATTGGTAATTACGGAATCACACCGGATATGGAATCCCGGAAGGCATGGCCGGACGGCTATATTGTACGGGAGCTCTCCCGCAGACCCAGCAATTTCCGCTGTGAGGGTACGATCCAGGACTTTTTAACGGAGCAGGATATCCCGGGGATCGCAGGCATCGACACCCGCGCGCTGACCAGGATCCTGCGGGAAAAGGGAACCATGAACGGTATGATCACCACCAATAAGAATTACAACCGTGAGGAGATCATCCCCCTGTTAAAGGCTTACCATATCGGAGATGTTGTTTCCAAAGTGACCTGTCAGGAAAAGCAGGTTCTTTCCGGGGACGGCAAAAAGGTAGCACTTCTCGATCTCGGGGCAAAAATGAACATTGCCAGATCTTTACATGAACGCGGATGCGAGGTGACGATCTATCCGGCACACACACCCGCAGAGGAAATCATTTCCACAAATCCAGACGGTATCATGCTTTCCAACGGGCCTGGAGACCCGGCGGACTGTGTTTCTATTATCGAAGAAATCAAAAAATTATATCAGACGAATATTCCTATTTTTGCGATCTGTCTCGGGCATCAGCTCATGGCCCTTGCAGCAGGCGCCCGGACCCACAAACTGAAATACGGACACCGGGGCGGAAATCACCCGGTCAAAGATCTGAAAACCGGACGGGTCTACATTTCGTCCCAGAATCACGGGTACGTGGTGGACACTGCGGATCTGGATCCGAAGATCGCGGTTCCTGCCTTTGTCAATGTGAACGACGGCACCAACGAAGGGCTGGAATATACGGACAAACCTGTTTTTACGGTTCAGTTCCATCCCGAGGCGTGTCCTGGCCCCCAGGATTCCGGATACCTGTTTGACAGATTCATGAAAATGATGGAGGGATAAAACAATGCCTAGAGATATGAGCATCAAGAAAGTACTGGTCATCGGCTCCGGTCCGATCGTCATCGGCCAGGCTGCGGAATTTGACTATGCAGGGACCCAGGCATGCCGTTCCTTAAAGGAAGAAGGCCTGGAGGTGGTTCTCTTAAATTCCAATCCTGCCACGATCATGACCGACAAGGATATTGCGGACAAGGTCTATATCGAGCCTCTGACGCCCGAAGTGGTGGAGCAATTGATCCTAAAGGAACAGCCGGACAGCGTCCTTCCCACCCTGGGGGGACAGGCGGGCTTAAACCTGGCCATGGAGCTGGAGGAATCCGGATTTCTGCGCAAGCATCATGTCCGCCTCATCGGAACCACCTCCGAGACCATCAAGAAGGCGGAGGACCGTCTGGAATTTAAGGCCGCCATGGAGCGCATCGGCGAGCCCGTGGCCGCTTCCCTTGTGGTGGAATCCGTGGAGGACGGCCTGGCCTTTGCAAATGAGATCGGCTATCCGGTGGTCTTACGCCCGGCCTATACCCTGGGAGGCAGCGGCGGCGGGATCGCCCGCAATTCCGGGCAGCTGGTGGAGATCCTGGAAAACGGCCTGCGCCTCTCCCGCGTGGGGCAGGTTCTGGTGGAGCGCTGTATCGCCGGCTGGAAGGAGATCGAATATGAAGTGATGCGGGACAGCCATGGAAACTGCATCACCGTATGTAATATGGAAAATATCGATCCCGTAGGCGTCCACACCGGAGACAGTATCGTGGTGGCGCCGTCCCAGACTTTGGGAGATAAGGAATACCAGATGCTTCGGACCTCCGCGCTGAAGATCATCGACGAGCTGAAGATCACCGGAGGCTGCAACGTGCAGTACGCCCTTCATCCGGAATCCTTTGAATACTGTGTCATCGAGGTCAATCCCCGTGTCAGTCGCTCTTCCGCCCTGGCCTCCAAGGCGACCGGATATCCCATCGCCAAGGTGGCGGCCAAGATTGCCCTGGGCTACACACTGGATGAGATCAAGAACGCCATCACCCACAAGACCTATGCCAGCTTTGAGCCTATGCTGGACTACTGCGTGGTCAAGATCCCCAGGCTCCCCTTTGATAAGTTCATCAGCGCCAAGCGCACACTGACCACCCAGATGAAGGCCACCGGAGAGGTCATGAGCATCTGTGATAATTTCGAGGGCGCCCTGATGAAGGCCATCCGCTCCCTGGAACAGCATGTGGACTGCCTGCTCTCCTATGATTTCTCCCATCTGGACGAGGAAGCATTGACGGAACAGCTTTCCATCGTGGACGACATGCGGATCTGGAGGATCGCGGAAGCCCTCCGCAGAGGATTCGATTATGAGCTCATCCATGACCGGACCCGGATCGATCCCTGGTTTATCGACAAGCTTGCCATCTTGGTCGAGATGGAGCAGTCCCTCCAAAGCCAGGCCCTCACGCCGGAGCTTTTAAAAGAGGCGAAACGGATGGAATTTCCGGATACCGTGATCGGCCGGCTCACCGGGAGACCTGAGCAGGAGATCCACGATATGCGCCATGCAAACGGCATTGTAGCGGCCTATAAGATGGTGGACACCTGCGCCGCGGAATTTGCAGCCGAGACGCCCTACTACTACTCTGTATTCGGCAGTGAAAACGAGGCGGAAAAAACCAATGACCGGAAGAAGGTCCTGGTTCTGGGCTCCGGCCCCATCCGGATCGGACAGGGCATCGAGTTTGACTTCTGCTCCGTTCACTGTACCTGGGCATTTTCCCGGGAAGGCTATGAGACGATCATTGTAAACAACAATCCGGAGACGGTCAGCACGGACTTTGATATTGCGGACAAGCTGTATTTTGAACCTCTGACACCCGAGGATGTGGAAAGTATCGTAGACTTGGAAAAGCCCGACGGCGCGGTGGTGCAGTTCGGAGGACAGACCGCCATCAAGCTGACCGAAAGCCTGATGAAGATGGGAGTTCCGATCTTGGGAACCTCCGCGGAAAATGTGGACAAGGCGGAGGACCGGGAACTCTTCGACCAGATCCTGGAGGAATGCGGGATCCCCCGTCCCTCCGGCGGAACCGTATTCACCGCAGAGGAGGCCAAGGAGGTGGCGAACCGTCTGGGCTATCCGGTCCTGGTAAGGCCCTCCTATGTACTGGGCGGCCAAGGCATGCAGATCGCCATCAACGACCATGATATCGATGAATTTATCGGCATCATCAACCGGATCGCGCAGGACCATCCGATCCTGGTGGATAAGTATCTCAATGGAAAGGAGATCGAGGTGGATGCGGTCTGCGACGGTGAGGAGATCCTGATCCCGGGAATCATGGAGCACATTGAGCGTGCGGGCATCCACTCCGGGGACAGTATCTCTGTGTATCCGGCTCAGAGTCTGAGCAAGGCTGCCAAGGAGAAGATCGCGGAATACACCCGGAGGCTGGCAAAATCCCTCCATGTCATCGGACTGATCAATATCCAGTTCATTGTCTGCGGCGAGGAAGATGTGTATGTGATCGAGGTCAATCCCCGTTCCAGCCGGACCGTGCCCTATATCAGCAAGGTCACCGGCATTCCCATCGTGCCTCTGGCCTCCCGAGTGATCACAGGCAGTAAGATCCGGGAGCTGGGATATACGCCGGGCCTGCAGAGGGAAGCCGAATATTTTGCGGTCAAGATGCCGGTATTCTCCTTTGAAAAGATCCGCGGCGCGGATATCAGCCTGGGGCCGGAGATGAAATCCACCGGGGAATGCTTAGGCATCGCGTCTACATTCGATGAAGCCCTGTACAAGGCCTTCCTGGGCGCGGGGATCAAGCTGCCCCGATTCAAGAATATGATCCTCACGGTGCGGGACGAGGACAAAGAGGAAGCGGTAGAGATCGGCCGCAGGTTCGCGAAGATCGGCTATCGGATCTTTGCCACCGCAGGCACTGCCGCCGCATTAAAGGCCGGAGGGGTAAAGGCCATCGCGGTCCGCAAGATCGAACAGGAATCCCCCAACCTGCTGGATCTGATCTTAGGCCATGAGATCGACCTGGTCATCGACACTCCGGCGGAGGGTTCGGAGCATTTCCGGGACGGATTTGTGATC
>CAYQBE010000039.1:7522-37197 GCA_964415625.1 uncultured Clostridium sp. | reverse complement strand
GCTTCCTTTCCGGATTTTTCATGCTCTATGTATTTTTTGCGGCTTTGTTCCGGCAGAACCTGAAAAGCCCGGCTCAAAAAGAAGGAGCGGGGGCAAACGCGCTGACCGGGATCACATTTACCATGATACTGGCTTTCATCTATGTGATCTATTCCGGGATCCAGATCCTGTTTTTGTTCCTGCGCAGTGGCCTGCCCGACGGGATGACCTATTCCCAGTATGCCCACCAGGGCTTCTGGCAGCTTCTGGCCGTGAGCCTGATCAATCTAGTGACCGTGATGGTCTGCATCCAGGTCTTTGAAACGCACCGGGCGCTGAATGTCCTGCTGCTGGTGATCTCCGTCTGCACCTGCGTCATGACCCTGTCGGCGGCCTACCGGATGCTGCTCTATGTGGGTGTCTACCATCTCACCTTCCTGCGGATCCTGGTGCTCTGGTTTTTAGGAGTCCTGACCCTGATCATGGGCGGCGTGATGGTCAGCATCTTCCGGCAGGCGTTTCCTCTGTTCCGGTATACCGTGGCGGTGGTGACCTGCTGCTATCTTGTGTTTTCTTTTGCCGGGGTGGACCGCATCATCGCCTCCTACAACCTGCGGCATATGGAGCAGATCACCCGGCAGGATGTGGACTATCTGCTCTATGACCTGTCCGTAGATGCCGCGTCTTATGTTGCACAACTGGCGGATATGAAGATGGAAATGTATACCTACACGGATGAAGACTACTATTATTACAGAGACGAACCCTATGAGTTCCAGAGCCAGGAGGATCTTTCCGAGTTCGAGACCATAGGCGAATATCTGGAATCGGAGTTTCAATTTTATATGGAAGGGTTCTACGAGTGCAGGAAGCCCACCTTGCGGAAATGGAATTTTGCGGAGGCGCGGGCATGGAAAACAGCAGAGAAATATCTCGCGGAGCACTGAAACATGATTTCCCTATAGTTCCTAACCGGCAGGCTCCTATCCGTCTGCCGGTTTTTTTCGTTGGCAAAAAAAATAATAATTGCGTGAAACCTTTTTGCCCTTTCATCGGTCTAATAAGTAAGGCGCCAGATAGTTACTGTTTACGGTGCGTTACAGATCGCGGCTAGTTAGGCCGTGAACTGTAACGCCAGACAAAAAAAAGATTGAAAAACCTGCTGCGGCAGTATTTTCTACTACAAAAGACCCAGTGTCCGCAGAATGTACATTTGCCTGGTCCTGTGGGTACATGGATATAGTGAGGAGGTTTTATTCTTGAAGTTTTTAGTAAAAAGAGCGAAACGGCATGACAGCAATGCTTTCGTGGAATTGATGGAGAGCCAGAAGCTTACGATGTATAAGGTTGCGAGAAGTTATCTGCGGTCCGATGATGATATCGCGGACGCCATCCAGGAGACGATCCTGACCTGCTATGAAAAGCTGGACAGCCTGGAGAACGAACAATTTTTCAAGACCTGGCTGATCCGGATCCTGATCAACAAGTGTATCGATATTTTGAATACCGGCCGGAGGGAATGCCCCACAGAACAGCTGCCGGAGCAGGGAGGGAATTGCGTGTCACTGGAAAACTATGAATTTTATGAATTGCTCAATTCATTGGATGAAAAATATCGGCTCATTTTGATCCTGTATTATGTGGAGGGCTTTAAGATCCGGGAGATTGCCCAGATACTGGATCTGGAAGAAAATACGGTGAAGACCCGTCTTTCCAGGGGACGCAGGGAGGCTGCAAGAGAATACCGTTTTGAACCGCCGGCCAGATATATGAAGCAGGCTGTCCGGTGAATAGGGGTTGGGAGCATTGCTGCCCGGCTCGCTGCTTCGCAGAAGTCAAACAGCCCTGCAGGCACGACTACCTAGCTCGCTGCTTCGCAGGAAGAACGGATACAGACAAACCGCATGAATCAATCAGGAGGTAACACATGAAGAGAACATATACGGATCAGGAAATGATAAGGATTTTAAAGCAGGAGCTGGTCATTCCGGAGAAGGTAGACCAGGGAATGCAGGATGCATACCGGAAGCTTGGGATCAAAAGGAGGGGGACGGTTTCTTTTGCCAGAAGGCACAGAATATGGCATGTTCTGGCAGCGGCTGCTGTTTTGGCCGTAGGCTCCTCCGCCGTAGTCGTCGCGGCAAATAAATTTTTATCCGCAAATCTGGTGAAGCAGGAGGATTCTGTAGTCTACGATCTCGCATTAGACAGCGAACAGAAGGAGGCCCACGAGATCGAGGTAACTCCCACCTATATGCCTGCCGGCTATGAATTAGGCGCGGAAAATACCCCTTACGGCGGGAAATGGCATAACGAGGAGACCGGAGGAACCGTCACCATTATCGCATGGAACGCCGCGGAGTTGGATCAGCAGGTCCGCATGGGGAACACCGATGACCTGACCCACGGGCTGAAAGAGGAGAATCTAAAGAAAGAGATCGAGATCAATGGAATGAAAGCCGCGTTGTTTCTGTCGGACAGCCGTTACACGGACAGCGACAAAACCACCAAGAACGCGATGCTGTTTAACGAAGAAGAAGGCTATCTCGTAGAAATTTTTGATATGAACAATACACTTCCCATGGAAGAGACGATAAAAATCGCGGAGGGACTGGACATACAGGTGCTGGATTCTACCGTGCCCTATGCGACGGACGAAGAGATCGAAGCTCTGCTCGCAGAGCAGAAAGCAGACCAGGAAAGTGCCTTGAGTGAATGGGCTCCGGAGCTGCTGGCGGACAATAATTTCTTTTCCACAGGAGAAGAATTGAAAATACCTTTCGGACCGGATGAAAACGGTACAACACCGGATGATATCCGCTATACCGTGGAATCCATCGAAATCAAAGACGCGCTTCCGGTTTCCGAATATCCGAAAGAAAACTATCGTGACTTTGCGGGTGAGATGGCGGACTGGATCAATGAAGACGGCACGCTGAAACCTCATGAGCGCTATAAGTATTCCTACGATGAAAATGGAAAAGAAGTCGGGGAGCCGACGATAGAAACCGTAAACTCCAAATTCGTGGTAGCGCATATGAAGGTCAAGAACCATAACACCGTAAATGAATATGACAATGACGTAACCGTATGCCCTTATATCCATTATCTGGATGTCAGTGAAAACGGGATTTCCAAGAGCTATACCGCTGACTGGAAATACAGTCCTGCCAATGAGGGATATCATCTGCAGACAGACGGATTCCCGGTATATTTTGACAGGATCTATCATACAGATGGAATTGAACGTGTCAAGGATTTCCATTTTGTTCCGATGGAGCCGGGCGAGGAGCTGGAATATACACTGGTCTATGTGGTAGACGAAGATCAGCTCGACCGCGCATTTTTCCAGTTTTATTCGGAATATAGCGGGTGGGAGGCTCCGGAAGGCGGAAATGACTATGTGTATGTAAAGGTGAAGCAGGAAGGATAATGCTGGAGGGGGACCGACGGGTCCTCCTTTTCTCATGCACCTCTCCACTTTTTTGTCATAAAGTATTATATATCTTTTGATTGGAGTGTCTGCATGGAACCCATATTGGAACTGAAAAATATCAATTATGCATATCACAGTCTGGAAGGAGAAACCAAAGCACTGACAGATATCTCATTTTCCGTGTCCCCCGGAGAGTTCGTCGCCATCGTAGGGCCTTCGGGGTGCGGCAAATCCACGCTGCTTTCTATTATATGCGGCCTGATCGATGCCGAGGACGGGCAGGTGAAGCTGAACGGAAAGGCGCTCCGGGAGAGCTCCACCAACATCGGATATATGCTGCAGCATGACCACCTTTTCGAATGGCGGACCGTCTACCGCAATGTCCTGCTGGGTCTGGAGATCCGGCATATGCTCTCAGAACGTTCCCGGGAATATGCCCATGAACTCCTGGAACTGTACGGCCTGAAACAGTTTGAAAACGCGAAGCCCTCCGAGCTCTCCGGCGGGATGCGCCAGCGGGCGGCCCTGATCCGGACACTGGTACTCGATCCAGACATTCTGCTGTTAGACGAACCCTTTTCCGCCCTGGATTATCAGACCCGTTTATCGGTCTGTGACGACATCGGCCAGATTCTTCGGAATGCCCATAAGACCGCGGTCCTTGTGACGCACGACCTTTCCGAAGCAGTCAGCATGGCCGACCGGGTCGTGGTTTTGACTCCCCGCCCCGCTTCCATCGCGAAGATCATTCCCATCACTTTTGAATTAGAGGCAGATACTCCCATGAACCGGCGCAATGCACCGGAGTTTAAGCATTATTTCAATATCATCTGGAAGGAGCTGAATACCAATGCGTGATATTTCTACCGGACAATGTAAATCTCAGGAAGCTGCATGCATCACGCAGAACGCGGCAGTATTCTCAGCCGGGCAGCGCAATTTCCTGCGAGGAAGGAAATTGCACCGGCGTATCGTCTGCTTTTCCCGCGCCGCGATCCTGATCTGTTTTCTTTTTTTATGGGAATTTACCGCCAGAGCCGGAATCATTGATTCCTTCATTTTCAGCAGCCCCTCGCAGGTCACCCGCTGTTTTGGGGAAATGGTAACGGACAGAAGTATTTTTCTGCATCTATGGAGCACCTTCTATGAGACCATTGCCAGCTTCCTTCTGACCACCCTCATCAGTATCCTGGCGGCGGTGCTGCTCTGGTGCAGCGCCAAGCTGTCTGAGATCCTGGACCCTTATCTGGTGGTGCTCAACAGCCTGCCCAAGTCCGCCCTTGCGCCCCTTTTGATCGTATGGCTGGGCGCCACCCAGACCACCATCATCGTGGCCGGAATGTCTGTGGCGATCTTCGGGAGCATCCTGAACCTGTATACCAGCTTTACCGGGGTGGATCAGGAGAAGATCAAGCTGATCTATACCCTGCGCGGGAACAAATGGCATGCCCTCACCAAGGTGGTGCTTCCAAGCTCTATCCCTGCCATCATCAGCAATATGAAGGTCAATATCGGGCTCTGCCTGGTGGGGGTTGTGATCGGGGAATTTCTGGCGGCGCGGAGCGGGCTGGGGTATCTGATCATTTATTCCAGTCAGGTATTCAAGATGGATTGGCTGCTGATGAGCATTATCCTGCTCTGCATCATGGCGATGCTTTTGTATTCGCTGATCAACCTGCTGGAAAAATGGTGCGGACGGCGTTACTGATGCGCGCAGTGCGCTTCCCCCTGAGGGTTTTTGTCCTATAGGGCAAAAAACAGGAGATGCATCTGCACCTCCTGCCTACATAATACATTTTTACTGCGCCTGTAATGACAGTGCCATCTCCTTTGTACTGATCTCTTCTCCAGATTCCATACTGACATATTTTATAAATCCGACTTCATCCTCAAAGCATAACTCTGCCTGCTGTATATCATCAAATATCAGTCCGGAAATCCGGATCTCCCGGCCGCTCTCATTCGTAACGCTGAACTCATAGGTCGTCCTCAGCATTTTTCCGGAACCGGTTTCCGCGCCGCCTGTTTCGGGAGCTGTATAATACAGACAGACCGTCTCATCATTCCCGACCTTCATATCTGCAGCCATCATATTTTCCGGAAATTCCGCGTCAGTAGATGCCTTAACTGAAAAACCAGTGACCGCTTCACCTGTACGGTTTGTCAGCAGCAGCTTATGAGCCTCTGCGGACTCCGTTCCAATGACCTGATAGTTTTCTTCGGCTCCTTCCTCCGGCTTCTCCTCTGCCTGCACATCGTCCTCCTCTGCCGCATCCTGATCTGCCGGGTCTTCCTCATCTGTTTCCTCCGTGCCGCCCTCAGACAGCTCTGTCTCCGGCTTCTGTTCCTGTGTTCCTTCTTCCTTTTTGCCGCATGCAAGGATCATGCATGCCGCTCCTATCGCCAAAAGTCCTGTTATCCATACTCTTTTCATTCTATCCCCTCCTGGTTTTTTAAGGATCATAACGTATATTAAGGGATTCCCCTACGTGAAAGGAATCCCTCTTCAGATCATAAGTTATTCCAGCTGTGCGGTTGCTGAAAGTTATTTCCGGTATGCATATGGAGCTGTTGCATAGGTTGTCATATAAAATCCATATCCGGGATTCTCATGCTGAGATTCCGGGTCGCAGATATAGGTCGCGCCGTTCATATAGATCTCTACCCATGCGTGGGGTCCCCAGCCTCCGGAATACAGCGGAACCGAACCGCTGATCATCGTCGCACTGTATCCCAGCTGACGTGCCAGTGCCGCAAAGGAAGCGGCGTAGCAATAACAGTTCCCTCTTCTCTGCTCCAGGCCATAAATAGCATACCACTCTTCCTGAGTATAGCCCGGCTCTGCAGGCTGCAGAGGAATCGGCAGCGTCTGGTAGGAAAGATTATTGACTACCCAGTTAAAGCAGGTCCTCAGTTTTGTCCCCGAATCCATGGAGCCATTGGTAACAGAATTAATCACCGCGTTGGCATCCCTTGCAACCCTTGTCTGTACGGCAAAATTCAGCCTGTAGCTGACGCCTCCCGCAAGACTGCTCTGCCCGTTGGACTGGATATATACGTGGGTCGTAAACGCCCCTGGAGTGCCGTGTCTTGTTCCGTCCACATTGACATACCAGACACCATTGGCAGACCGGACACCCTCATACCAGATCAGGTCATCCTGCCCATTGGCATCGCTCCATGTCGGGAACAGCACCTTCGCTCCGCTTCCGCTGACCCATGGGGCAGACAGGGAGATCTGGTACTGCGAATCACTGATCCTTGTAGCCTGTACCTTAGACTGACGGCTGAGATTGATATTTGCCGCGGTGCCGCAGGCACAGTCCATGATCCCATTGTTCATCGTAATATATACATGGATATTGTAATTGCCCGTATGATAATTATGGTTCCCAATATTGGCTGACACCGCGTAAGTGCCGTTGCCCTGGGAGCGGGCGGTATACCAGCGGATATCGCTCTGATCCCCTGCATGCCATACCGGAACCTGTATCTTCTCTACTCCTGCCGGTGCGCTGATATTCGAGATCACAATATCAAATGCCCCTGTATTTTCATCCACCCTTGTGACCTGCACGGATGCGGACGGCTTTTTATCTACCCGGAAACCAGCTCCCTTCAGAAGCCGCGACGAGCCATTCGATAAAACGGCATACGCATGTACATTGTAGGATCCCCGCTGTCTGTGGTTGCTGACAGGAACCGTACAGGCATAGCTTCCGTCAGAATATCTGGACGCGCTATACCATCTAAGATCATCCTGGCCATTCTGATCAGCCCAGACCGCAAACTGAACGCCAGTCATTCCCGGAACCACCGCATCGGACAGACGGATCTGGTAAGACACCTCACGCCGATCCGGATCCGTCACCGTCAGATTTCCGTTTGATATATTCGAGCTCACATCCTGAGAAGTTGCTCCGACAAAGCTGAGCCTTCCATTGTTCTCCAGCACATACGCATGGATCTGATATCTGCCTGCATGGTATCCATGATTGGCTGTGGAAACTTCTGCCATATAGCTTCCGTCTGACATCCTGTTTGCAACATACCACCGGATATCACTCTGATCCCCTGCACACCATACCGGGATCTGCACCTGATTGACTCCTGCAAAGGACTGGATCCCTTGAACCCATACCTGGAAGCTTCCGCCGGAAGCATTATAGTTTGAAACCGATACGCTCCGCGCCGAAACCTTTGGGACAGCTGTCACCTGAAACGTTGTCTGTCCTAATATTACCTTTGTCCCGTCCGTTCTTTCCACATAAGCATGTACGATATAAGTCCCTGTCTGTCCATGGTTGCTGACGGGGATATCACACAGATAGCTTCCGTCGCTCATCTGCTGCGGCTGATACCACCTCAGGTCATCCTGGCCGTTCTCCTCCGCCCAGACCGCAAACAGCGCCCTGGATACATCTGAAACCGCATTCTGGCTCAGCGCAAGCCGGAACAGCCTCTGCGTCCCGTCAAAATCCGATGCGCTCAAAGAATAATTCGCTGCAGATGCTTTCATTGGAATACACACGCATAACAGTATCCAAAAAAATACAGGGAATAATGTTTTCAGTTTTTTCGTCATTTTTTCACTCCTTTGATGTCACTGAATTACCCCTATTAATCTCCTTTTTTCATTTTTATAAATATGTCCCCCCTGGCTTACTGCCGCTGCTCCGGTTTTCCCTGAACCGAACCGGAACTGGCATTTTACCTCTTTTAAAAATAGCACTATCCGGCCGGAATGTCAACATCAATCGCTTATTCAAAGAGCTCTGTAACTCCTCCTGTTAATATGATATAAAATATCTTAGGAGGGCATGAATATGATTTCTAAAATCAGAGATTTAGAACAAAATGAAATACAATAACTTACGAGGTGATGAAGATGATGTATGAAGATTTTTTTGCCGAACGGATGGCCTCGCTGCGAATGAAAAGGAGTGTATCTGCACGTGAAATGAGCCTGTCCATCGGCCAGAACGAAAGCTATATCAATCGCATTGAGAACAAACAGACCTTCCCATCTATGCAGGCTTTCTTTTATATATGTGAATATTTTCAGATCACTCCGAAAGATTTTTTTGATCCGGATAATCCCAATCCTGCCAGGATCAATGACATTATAAATATACTTTATACGCTGGACGATGAACAGCTCGAAATCATATTCAATGTTGCGAAAGGACTGTCCCATAAAAAAGAGGAAACTATAAAATAATACAGAAAACCTGCCGCCGGCAGCTTTTCTGCATACGATGGTATTCCAAAAAAGGGCTGGACCAAACTCCAGCCCTTTTTCGCGCGCTTTCTTTTTACGAAGCATCCGGCCGGGCAGACATTTCAGCTTTCGGCTATATCCCCCAAAACCACATAATCCATCCTGGTATCTGTTTTCACAGTATCTCCCATTAAGTCTTCTATATATTGGAAATATCCGTCATTCCCCCTTGCCTTTAACCACATCTCGATCGATTTTTCAATCCTGATCAGACATTTTACCGGCTCCTCATAATAAGCCTCCAGCTGTTCCGCAGAATCCAGTCTCTTGCTTTCCTTCAGAGCCGTCCTGATCTCTTCATTGGTAAACGGGTCAAAGCTCATTAAAAGCCCCTCTGCCAGAGCCTGATTCTCTTCCGATATGAACGGCTCCAGATCATACTCCGTATCTGTCAGATAACCGTCAATCGTCAGAAGGCAGATATGAACCGCCTCGACCGCCCGCCTGCTGTCTCTTTTTTCATCCTCACGGTGCAGCTTTAACAGGTTGGATTCCATGGGAAACAGAAACGGAAAATGGTCTTCTTCCTCCCCTCTTTTGATCGAACCAAATCTCTGTGACATTCTGCTGCTGATCCTGTCAAAATGATATCTGTTAATCTTTTTTTTCATTTTATATACACCTTCGACTTTCTACTTGGAAATTTTATCAAAAAACAGTGTAACATTTTCCTGTGCATCAATCAAGGATTATCTTCGCGCGCAATAAGTATTGTTACAATTCACGGCCTGGCCGGATGCCTTGCAGCAAAGTGCAGGGCACCGTGAATCGTAACTAAGTATTGACATCCAAATAGGCTTGAATTATGATGAAACAGTAATTGGATCATTGTATGACAGAGGAGAAAACATCTATGAAATTGCAAGTGGATTTAAAAGAAAACAGTTATCCGATCTATATTGAAAATGGAATTTTAGGAAATGCCGGAAGCTATCTTTCTCAGATCTTCACCGGCCGAAAGATTATGATTATTTCTGATGATCATGTATATCCGTTATATGGTAAAAAGCTTACAGACTCTCTGGGTTCCTGGGAATGCCATACCCTTGTCCTTCCCCACGGCGAACCGACAAAGAGCTTCCAGACTTTGTCCGGGGTATATTCCGCCATGCTGGAGGCGCACATCTCCCGCAGCGACCTGGTCATTGCCCTAGGCGGCGGGGTCATCGGCGACCTTGCCGGATTTGCGGCGGCCACTTATCTGCGGGGCGTAAAGCTGGTACAGGTTCCCACCTCCCTACTGGCACAGGTAGACTCCTCCGTCGGAGGAAAAACCGCGGTTGACCTGCCCCAGGGTAAGAATCTGGCAGGGGCATTTTATCATCCGAAAATGGTCCTGATCGATCCGGATGTGCTGCAGACTCTGCCTGAGCGTTTCATCCATGACGGCATGGGAGAGGTCATCAAGTACGGATGCATCAAAGACCGCGCCCTGTTTGATACCTTAAAAGGACACCGCTCATTTGACAGCCTGAAAGAAGAACTGGCACCCGTTATCTGCCGCTGTGTGGATATCAAACGGATCGTTGTGGAAAAAGACCAGTTTGATACCGGAGAGCGGATGCTTTTGAACTTCGGGCATACGCTTGCACATACCATCGAGCAGTACTACTCCTACAGCCGCGAAAGCCACGGTGAAGCGGTTGCAATCGGGATGTATCAGATCACAAAGCTGGCAGAAGAGAAAGGGCTCACTGCTCCGGGATGTGCCGACTCCCTGAAGGAGGTTCTGGATGCTTACGGGCTTCCCCACCAATGCGGGCTTCCCCTCTCTGACCTGACTGCCGCGATCACATTAGACAAAAAAAATCTGAATGATCACCTGAATGTTGTGCTGCTGCATACCATCGGGGACAGCTATGTGCATCCCACTGATACCGGCTTTTTCAAAGGAGACATTCTTGTTTAAAAATTCTCCGAACCTTACTGAAGAGAAGGAGACGGATGGGACATCGATCTCCATCCGTCTCAAACCTCCTTTATTAATACCGGTTATGCACGTCCTCCGCAAAGCACATCAGATCTTTTATTTCCAATGCCGTGCCGTCATCCAGCACCGCCCTTCCGTTCATCCTGCCGAACACCTGATGCTGGTCCGTTTCGATGAGAACCGCAGCCGTCCTGGCAGCCCGGTCAAGAACCGGCTGAAATTCCATCTCGAATCTGCCGTCGCTGGAGGAAAATGTCCATGGCTTCATATAGCTGTCCGCAGGAATATGAAACTCCACGTCATCCAGCTTATGTCCTTTCCCGTCATAGAACAGCATATTCTCCGATGCCGCCGAGGTATCGCCGAACCCATATCCGATATTGAAGCCAAATGCTTTTCCGTCGATCACCTGGTTTCCGGAACCCCAGTACCATCGGTTGTCATAAGTCCAAACACCCCTGCCCCAGTCCAGCGTGCCGAAGTCTGTTTCCCTGGAAAATGTGTAGGTCCTTCCGTCAAAGGTCATGCTGCCGGACGCGGGCATGCAGTTGATCTTCTGATTATAATAAAAGGCCGTTTTCTTTTCCTTCCACGGGGTCGCGATCACCATCGTATCCATTTCCGGCTGCTCCAGCTGGATATCGCAGGAAAAATCTTTCCCCTGATAAAAATTCTTGAAACGGCAGCGGATCTGGCGTTTTCCGTCTTTTATAAAATATCCCATGTGGAGGCGTTTGTCCCGGTATACCACATCCCCTCTCTCCGAGGTCTCCGGCATATGGAATCTGCCCATGGGAAATGGGTTGAGTATGGTCTCCGTGTGCTCCCAGCCCTCTTTAAAATTCAGCAGCGACACGGACTGCAGCCCGATGTAGCCATCGTCTGAAAGGGTGAATGCCCCGGCAAAGTCTTCATTTAATACGAGATAATAATCCCATTCCTTGATCCGGAACTTCGGCGCCCGGATCCTGTCTCTGGCATACGTCTGAATCAGCTTTCTGGACCAGCCCGGCTCCATCAGGCTGCCGTCTGAGTTCAGTAGCGGGTGTACCTGTGTCACTTCATGGTTTCTCATTCATGGTTCCTCCTGTTCTATATTGACTCGAAATCTGATAAAATGGAAAATTTTCTCTTGCATTTTGGGAATAACCGTTGTAATATATGAATATGATCATATGTAGTATTGAAAACTACTTATCATTTATTTATAAATTTAGGAGGCGGTTTTTATGACAAAACAACATATCAAAGATCCAGGAAGCGCAATCACTCATTTTATCGGCATGCTGATGGCAATCTTCGCCGCAGTCCCGCTTTTGATCCGGGCAGCTCACGAACCGGGACGGATCTACATGATCTCTCTTGCCATCTATGCGGCGAGCCTGGTCTTATTATATGCGGCAAGTACAACCTACCATACCTTCGATCTGTCGGAAAAAATAAACACCGTTTTGAAAAAGATCGACCATATGATGATCTTCGTCCTGATCGCAGGCAGCTATACGCCGATCTGCCTTCTGGTGCTCAAAGGACGCACCGGGATCATCCTGCTTTCCCTGGTCTGGGGAATTGCGATCGTAGGGATCCTGATCAAGGCATTTTGGGTCTTCTGCCCCAAGTGGGTTTCCTCCGTCCTGTATATCGGAATGGGCTGGACCTGCGTGCTGGCTTTTACACAGATCTTAAATTCCATGAGTACGGCAGCTTTCGGATGGCTCCTGGCAGGCGGTATCATCTATACGATCGGAGGAGTGATCTACGCGCTGAAGCTTCCGATCTTCAACAGCAGGCATCAGAATTTCGGCAGCCATGAGATCTTCCATCTCTTCGTCATGGGCGGGAGCGCCTGCCACTTTGTAGTGATGTATGCGTATCTGCTTCCATAGGACTGATGCAGGACCTGGAATCCGCATTTTAGGATTCCAGGCTTTTTGATTTCTTTTTGGTTCCCGGAAACCAGCCGCACCGGGCCGGCTCAGATCCGGCCTATTGATCCGCAGACCGATCCCGCGGCCTCTGGTTCTTCCACTCGGGATTGGAATACAGCCTTTCCAGTTCCTTGATCCGCTGATCGATCCCGCGCTTCCGGATATAGTCGCTTACCGTTTTCGGCACATACTGGAACCATTCCTTGTTCTCCGCCACCATCTTTCTAACATCATACCCTGTGGGTCCGCACTCCTCGCCCAGCCGCTGCCAGAGGATCTCCGTCTTCAGGCCCTGCCGCTGGACGGCCTGTGCCTTCTCCTCATCCCATTCCCGGCAGATGCTCAGGTAATAAGTCGCATCCCTGGGCGCATACTGCGGGATCAGATCCGGCTGAGTGACCGGAAACGGAATGATATCAAACTCCTTACGCCTGACCCCGAAGTCCAGCAGCGCCCCCTGGATCATCTCATAGCGCTCCAGATAGGTCAGCGGATTGTCCCGCTTTGTAACCCCATGCTGGTCCAGCGACGAGGTTGCCGCAAAGGAAACGATGTCCGCATGCGTGATCCCGATATACAGCTTATGGCAGCGCATCTTCGCCGCCAGGATATACTCCATATGCTTTAATGTAAAAATCTGAAATCTGCCAAAGGCTACCCCTGTTTCAACCATAATTATTTTCCTCTCTGATCTTTTCTGGTTACTTACTCCATTTATCATAACAGATTCTACGCTTTTTTCAAACTTTTTCAACCGCACAGCTGGAAATATTTTCTGAAAAATCAACTAAAAAATCTCACTCCACTTCGTTCATCTATAGTATTGTTTCACCGAAAAAAATATGTTAAAATATAAACGCTTTTAAGGAAACATATCATAATTCACTACATAAGAAAGGGATCATAGTATGTTACACGAAAATGACACCATTGGACAAGTAAAAGACGAAGTGCTCTATCAGGTTGCCAAAGCAGCCTTTGAGGGGAACCTGCACAAGATCGAGGCGACACTGCCCTATGAGATCCTGCCCGGGACCAAGCCGAAGTTCCGCTGCTGCGTCCACAAGGAGCGTGAGATCGTCCGTGAACGGATCATGCTTGCCAAGAATATCAACCCGGCAGACGGCGAGCCCTGCCACAACACGGTCAAGATCCTCCCGTCAGCCTGTGAGAACTGCCCCATCACCCGTTTTTCCGTGACAGACAACTGCCAGAAGTGCATGGGCAAGAAGTGTATGCAGGCGTGCCGTTTCGGAGCCATCACCATGGCAAGGGACAAGGCATATATCAATCCGGAAAAATGTAAGGAATGCGGCCAGTGCTACGATGCGTGTCCGTACAACGCGATCGTGGACATCATGCGCCCCTGCCGCCGCGCCTGCCCGGTGGACGCCATCCAGGCGGATGAGGACGGAAGAGTATGGATCGATGATGAGAAATGTATCCGCTGCGGTTCCTGTATCAGCAAATGCCCGTTCGGCGCGATTTCTGACAGTTCCCGTATGATCGAGGTCATCGACTACTTGAAGGGCGACCGTCCGGTATACGCGTTGGTAGCCCCTGCCGCTGAGGGACAGTTCGGTATGGATATCACCATGGAATCCATCCGTAAGGCCGCCAAGAAGATGGGCTTCAAGGACATGGTAGACGTAGCCATCGGAGCGGATTTCGTATCCGATTCCGAAGCAAAGGAATGGGCGGAGGCACATGAGGCCGGCAAGAAGATGACCACCTCCTGCTGCCCGGCATTCGTACACCTGATCCGGCGGCATTTCCCGGAGCTTGCGGATCATATCTCCACCACGGTATCCCCGATGGCCGCAACGGCGAGGCTGGTCAAGGCCATGCATCCGGGCGCGGTATGCATCTTCATCGGACCCTGTATCGCGAAGAAGAGCGAGGCCGGGCAGGATCAGGATAAGGAAGGCGAAAACGCGGATCTGGTACTGACCTTTGAGGAATTTCAGGCCATGCTCCGTGCAAAGAAGATCAAGCTGGAGCCGGTGACTCTGGAAGAACCTCAGAACGGAAGTATCCATGCCAAGAATTACTCCAATTCCGGCGGCGTGACCAGGGCGGTGAAGCAGGCTTATATCGAGCACGGCGGACAGAGCGGATTGAACGTGCGCCAATGCAACGGCGCAGCGGAATGCCGGAAAGCGCTTATGCTGTTGAAAGCCGGAAAGCTGCCGGAGGACTTTATCGAGGGAATGGCCTGCGTAGGCGGATGTGTAGCCGGCCCCGGCAATATCCAGGAAGAGCGGGCATTCAAGCGGGAACGTGATAAGCAGCTGAAAAAAGCGGATGACCGTCTGGTTACGGATACGGTATCCGAATACAGCAAATACGAATTTTCCATGCACCGTCATCAGCAGACGGAAGCGTAATATACTGAGCGCCAGGCAAATCTGCCGTGAATATACATAAAAGAAATGCTGAAAGCCGGACTGCAAAATCAAGTCCGGCTTTTACTGTAAGGAGCCGGCCCGCTGCTTCGCGGGAATCCATCAAATGTATATCAAAAAGGAGGGAATCACATCATGGAAGAATCAACAAAACGGATCGCAGAACGTTTTCAATGCAGGTACACGGTCTTTGAGAAGGGAACCGCCCCGGAACCGGTGGAGCAGGCCTACCGGAGGGCTCTGGAAGCCGGCCGGACAGAAGGCTTTTATCCGGCCATTTTCCTGTTGGACGAATATGCAGTAGAATGGCTGGAGGAGGTCGTATCCCAGGACTATGACAGAGATGAAATCATTGCCAATTGTGGAGACAACGGCAAGGAAATCCTGGAGGGACGCTATCAGGAATACATGGAGGATCTGGAGCTGGACGCGGAAGGCCAGGAGGATTTCATCGGAAATGAAACAGAAGGCGAGGAGCTACATCATTTCATAGGCTACTGCTCCTTCTCTGACGGCAGTCTGGAAGCGGACGTGCTGCTCTTAGAACTCCCGGTCCGTCATCCATGGGAGATTATCGGCTATCTGCCCATGGGCGGATGGAACGAGTGCCCCGGGCCGGAGGAGATGATCTCCATCTGCAAATACTGGTATGAAACATATCAGGCCATTCCGGCGGTCTTTACCCACGATGTGATGGAATTCTACGCACCCGCGGGACTCAACGGGGCAGACAGCCTGGAGGCTGCCAAAGAACACTATGCTTTCTGCGTAGACCGGGTGGACCAGGGGACACGGACCTATAAGCTGTCGGAGCTGGCGGCTGGGCTGGAAGGGTCGGATGTGTGGTATTTCTGGTGGGATTGAAACGAAGGAAGAGAGCTCCCGTTATTTTTTAAGCCGCAGATTCCAAAAGAGTCTGCGGCTTTTCGGATTATGCCTGATGAAGCAATCACGTATCCTGTATAATCGCTGTTTAGGTATCAATAGCCAATTTGCCGGTCTATGACCGTTCCATCACAGGCGTTGATGGTCAGGAGACTTTCATTGGGTTCGGCTCTTTTCCATGTACTGCCGTATTCACCGTTTTCCGTGCTTCCATATCTTTCAAAGCTTCCGAAAAAATCCCACACTGGAACCAGAATACCGCTGGTATTGTCTACGCCAGGATTGTATATCCGCATATAACCCAATTGTATACGGTCGATCCGGATGTCTATATGAGATGCATCTGTATTTTCAGAATCCATCCGCTTCACCTGTTCAAAGATATCCGCAATTTCCGGAAAGCTCAGCAGTTCAACGTTTGCCGCCTGCTGCTCTTCTATGCGGTATAGGTTGCTGATCCTGGCCTCCTGCAGCCCTTCCTGATTGATGAAAAACTGCACTTTTTCATATTCCCAGCCTGGAAGTTCATCCAGCCCGGCTTCGAACCAGTTCCCGTCCCTCGCCTCTTCCGTGATCGGAATCCCGGCGACTTCCCGCGTGCAGCTGACCAGGTAGCCTGTATCTATAAAGCGGGCAGTCTCCAGACTGAGGCTGCCGCCTGTATAATAATAGCATACACCCAAAGCGGTATATCTGGGCGCAAAATCATCCAGCTCCAGCTTTTTTAAATATTCCTTTGCAGTCTCCTGAGCCTCCTCCGGCGTGATCCCGGCAATCCTTTCCGCCTCTTCTTTCGAGGGTCTGGGATACGTTGTCGTTTCCTCGGAAGCATAATAGCCGGAATCCCAATACAGAACCTCATTCAATGCCTCCGCTTTTTTCCGCAAAATCTGGATGTTCCGGCCGGAGCCATAAGTCGGTGTCATCATATAGCTAAAAATTCCGTCCTCCATTTCTACAATCCCATAAAAATCAGACGGGACATATTCCGCCGATTCGGAAGGGTTTGCCAGGCCTTCCCCAGGATGTATTTCCTTCTTTTCCATCGGATTTTCCATATCATTCCCATAAATCCTCGGATCCGGTATGTAAGCATTCCCGTCATAAACCGGATGCTTTCCGAAAAATGCGTCTGTTATGCTGTCAATCCAGGTCTGATCCACCTGCCTTCTCCCCACCTTGTAAATGGGAATCTGAGACACATCCGGCAGTTCGATCCTTGCATTGCAGGTCAGCTGCAAGATTCCATCCTCGGACTGTATGGACTTTTCATATATCTCTGGCACCTGCAGTCGTTCTGCAAGAGCATCTGCGCCGCCGCTGCTGCCATCGTCCCTGCTGCCGGATCCGTCGTCTGCTCCGTCCGTCTCAGGAACCTCCTGATAGCTGTCCGCATTCGGCCCGGAGTTCTTGCGTACGATCAGGCTGTCCTTTTTTCCCGCGCAGGAAACAACTGTCAGCATCAATACCATACTGCAGAGCATCCTATAGATACAGCGTTTATAAATACTTTTGTTTTCTTTCATGATACCTCCCTTTTCTGTAATCAATCTGCGCAGCAGGCACCTCCTGCCAAAATCCAATCGTCTCCAGTGTACTGCATCCTATGACGTCAGTTTTGCATCCGTCTGTCCTTCTTCAAGACCGGCTGCAGATATCCGCATTCCGATCCGGCTCCCCTCTCCCGGGGCGCTTTGGATCTCCAGCGTGCTGTCATGAAGCCTTGCGATCTGGCTGCAGAGCGACAGCCCCAGCCCGGCTCCGCCCTGCTTCCGGGAACGGGATTTGTCGATCATATAGAACGGTTCTGTAACCCGCCGGATCTCCTCCTCCGGAATCCCGCAGCCCTCATCCTGCACAAACAGCCCTTCCCCTGTGCCGGTCAGGCGGATGACAGAATCCTCCGGGCTGGCCTTGCAGGCGTTATCGATCAGGTTGGTCAGAAAGCTGAGCAGAAGGTCCCGGTCGCATTCGATCTGCAGCCCCTCTTCCAAATGGATCTCCAAACGGATATTTTTTTCCTGGAGCCGGAAACGGGTGATCTGTCTGGCTTGCGTGAAAAGCCCTTCCACCGCCTGCCAGGTCTTTTCGATCACGGTCTCGTCAGAAAGCTCCGTAAGCTGCAGCATTTTTGCAGAGAGCCTGGAGAGGCGCTTGCACTCCTCTTCGATATAATGCAGGCAGTCGGACTGCTTTCCCATGGGAAGCTCCACCCGCTGCAGCAGTTCGGCGTAGCCCTGGATGCCGGTCATGGGAGTCTTCAGTTCGTGGGCCAGGGAACCCAGGAGCTCTCTCTGCTTTTCATTCATCTCCGCCAGCGACTGGATGTGCTCCTCCACCCGGTCCGCCATCCGGTTAAAACTCTGGGAAACCTGCCCGATCTCATCAGTTCCGGGCCGGTCCACCCGTCTCTGGTAATCCCCGTCCGCGATCACATTTGCCGCGTCCCGGAGCTGGTAAAAGGGGCTCAGGATCCTCCGGATGGTCAGCATCAGCGCCGCAGCAAGCAGGACAGAGAGGACTGCCGCCACAGCGATCCCCTGATACAGAAGCCTCCTGCCGGATTGAAAGACCTCCGTCACATCCCGGTAATGCAGCAGCTGGATAGAACCGATGCTCTCATATAGAAAGAGCAGCTGTTTTCCATCGAATTCTTCCAAATAAACAGAGACAGGGGAGCCTTCCGGGATCACATCACTTTTGTACTGGCTGGAAAGCGTTTCCGCATTTTTGATATCAAACATATAAGGGCACCGGCTGTCAATCTCTTGTTCATTATAGTACAGTATCGCGTCCTTGCCGAAGCCGGAGCGGAACAGGCTCTGCGCCGCATACTGCTCTTCGAGGGAATTATCTGCGTTCTCGCTGCTCAACTGTTTACCGAACGCAGCAACATCTCTCTGCAATTCTTCATCTTCAAAAAGCAGGATATTGTCTATGATCTGGCGCTGAGTCATCGACAGATTCCAAAATGAAAATGCCATCGACAAAAGCAGCATGGAAATGGTTGACACTAACGTAATCTTCGTCTGCAGTTTCATAGTCCGCTTCCTTTCCCAATATGAATATGCGTGGTGCAACCAAATGCATCGCAGGTCTCCGGGCCGCATCAGATACCGCTGTGGCTATGTTCTATTTTATATCACTGAATCCATGTTTTCAATTGGAAGGCTGTAACCATTTTGTAAAAGAAATCAATGATACGACTGTCTCCTTATTTTTTATTTTTTTGATATACATCAGTAACTATATAAATATTTTTTTGCATTATTACACCTCTTTCTCATTTATAAACGGCTTTACACCAGTCTTTTTGCTACAGCCCCTTCCTTACAGATCTTTCTCTATATAGCGATATTTGGGATTATTTGCTGTTTCAATACGCTGTCAAGTATAAAGAAATCGTTCCCTTTGTAACCAGATTTGTGTCTTTATCTATGATACAATCTTTTTTATAGCATAGGAAAAATCAAAAAATTTTGGTACGCTTTAACAATTTCCAAAGGAATCCTGCTCCTACTGCACAGATCACTGCTCCAAACAGAAATGCAGCCGCCAGGCTCCGCTCTGCCAGCGCGCCAAACACCAGGTTAGTTCCAGCACCGATGCCATCCAGGAGCATGGCGTGGATACTTAGCGCGGTAGCCCGGTATTCGGTATGGATCAGCCGGTTCTGCATTTCCGCCTGAAAGGGCTGAAACAGGCTGTTGGAAACACGAAGCGCCAGAATCCCGCAGACCGACGGCAGCGCAGACCCGGACACCGCCAGCAGCAGGCAGGACAGCACCGCCACTCCGCCGAAGGCCGCCCCCGCTGCCCGAATCCCCGCGCGTTTCGTAAACCAGGCAGAGGCAGTACCGCACATTCCAAGAAGCGTTGCCACGATATAGACCGCACCGATATACGTATTTTCAAGCCCGCATTTTTCATATTGGAGCTGGTTAAGAAATACCGTGACAGTCTGATGGGTTTCATTCAGAAAAGCAGCCCCGACCAAAAATAACAGCAGGTTCCGGTCGCAAAATGTTTCCGCAAGTACCTGCCAAAGGCTTTCCCTGCTGATCCTTCTGCTTTCCTCCGTACTTACCTCGGCAAGCGCCAGGGACAGCACCGCTGCCAGTCCATAGCTGATCACAGTAAGCAGTCCTGAAAGCCGGTAATCCTCCCGGACGAACAGGGAAAATACCGCAGCCGCGGCCAGCAGTCCCGCCATCCCCAGGCTGTTGTAGATTCCAAACACCTTCTGGCTGTTTTCTCCTTTGCAGGAAAGGTAGAGGATGCTGGTGTCCACGCCGGACATCCCGGAGATCACAATGCTGAGCAGGACGCGTTCCGCCAGAAACCCGGCAAAACCGGACGCCTGCCAGAATATGATCTTGGAGAGGAAATAAAGCGCGCAGCAAAAGACCATCGTCCTTTTATAACCGATCCTGTCCGCGATAACGCCCCAGACTACTTCCAATAAAATGCATAATATCAGGGAAATACTTTCGATCAGGGTGATCTGAAATACGGATACTCCCTGCGCCTGCCGGTAAAGGGTGGCAACAGGGCCGTAAAATACCATGCCCTGCAGAAATGCAATGGCATACATAAGATAGATATTTCGTTTCATGGGTGAATTGTCCTTTCTTTTTGATTTCATGTACAACAAAAAGGCACTTGTTTAGAGCGCCTCTCTCACAGCGATGTGAACTTGTGGATCATGACGGACAATTCATTCTTATTTTCTCCTGTGTTGATATCTCTGTAAATGTGATTCTATTCAGCGCCAGATCAATCTGCCGTGAGTATATAGTAAAGTATCCTGCGCCCGTTGTCAAGTTATCGCATGCCCTTGCACCTTGCCGCAAGGCATCCGGCCGTTACTGTTCACACGATGTCGTGCACTTGCTGCACGGCATCCGGCCAATACAGTGATGGGGCGGGCATCCGGCTCCTCGCCGTCAGGCGACTTATCAATGAGCCGGATGCCGTTACTGTGAGCGCCCGGTCAGGGTGTGAACAGTAACATCCGGCCAATAAAGCTGCGCTTTCAGGCATCCAGCCCATTGACTTCTCCCCTTTCACAGTCTTATAATATGCTCAGTAGAATCGACTCGGACAGAATGCAAAAAAGGAGTGAAATGCCCATGGGAATTTATTTGAACAGTTCCGCTGCCTGCACATTGTACCGCAGCGAAGCGGCAAAACCATATTTTATCGATAAGTCAATGCTGATCGAAGAACTTCTGCCCCTGGTAGAACAGGGAAACCACTATATATGCATCACAAGACCGCGCCGGTTCGGAAAGACTATGGCTGCACTTATGATTGCCGCATTCTTTTCCAAGGGGGCTGACAGCCGTGCCTTGTTCGATTCCCTCGAAATCGGAAAAAGCGAAGAATATCCCGCCCATTTAAACCAACATAATGTGATTCACATTTCCTTTAACAAACTGCCGAAGCAATGCAGGAATTATACGCAATATATTGAACGGATTGAGCGCCAGCTGGCAGAAGACCTGCGGGAAGCCTATCCGGACGCCCCCGTCCGGAATACAGATGCCGTATGGGATATCCTGATGAAGATTCATGCCGACAATCAAAACGAACGGTTTATCTTCGTGCTGGATGAATGGGATTTTATTTTTCACAGAGATTTTATTACACAGCAGAATAAAGAAGATTATATTGATTTTCTGAGCAGCCTGCTGAAAGACCAGCCCTACGTGGAGCTTGCCTATATGACAGGCATCCTGCCGATTGCAAAGTATTCCAGTGGATCCGAGTTAAATATGTTTCTGGAATATACAATGGCTACCCGGGAAAAATACAGCGAATATTTCGGATTTACGGAATCAGAGGTCGATCTGCTTTATCAGCGTTATCTCCAAAGCCATCCTGTGTCCTCCATCACCCGGGAAGGGTTGGCGCTGTGGTATGACGGATATCAGACCATATCCGGGAAAAAGCTGTACAATCCCCGTTCTGTAACTGCAGCACTCAGCGACGGCCAGTTGGGAAGCTACTGGACAAGTTCGGGCCCTTACGATGAGAAAAACAATATACCGGCCGCATACTTGCAGTCGGCATTGCCTACAGCAAAGAGGATAAAAAACATAGCTGTAAAATAGAAATTTTAAGATAAGGAGCAGGGACTGCCGCGCTTTTTGGCAGCCGTTACTAATGAATCATGAATACGATCATCATGTGGATCATGGCGGCCGGCGCCGTCATCGGCGGTGTGGATAAAATCTGCGGAAACCGCCTGGGACTTGGAAAACGATTTGAAGAGGGCTTTCTGCTCCTGGGCACGACTGCCCTTTCCATGGCGGGGATCATCTGTCTGACCCCGCTTCTTTCCATGCTCCTGAAAGCGGCAGTCGTGCCTCTGTGTGATATGTCTGGGCTGGATCCGGGGATTCTGGGCGGGATCCTGGCAATCGATATGGGCGGATACCAGCTTTCCATGGAACTGGCAGGTACGCAGGATATCGGGAGATACGCGGGGATCATCGTGGGAGCCACCTTCGGGTGCACCATTACCTTCACGATCCCTGTAGGAATGGGGATGGTCTCCGGGGAGGAACGGCCTCTGTTCGCTAAGGGGATGCTCATCGGGCTGGGGATGATGCCGGTATCGCTGCTCCTGGGCGGGCTGTTCTGCGGGCTGCGGGTGACGGAAATCCTGTGCCTGAGCCTCCCTGTGTTTGCGCTGTCGCTGATGCTCATGGCAGGGATCCGATTTTTTCCGGATAAGATAATCCGGGGATTCGGATTTTTTGCAGCAGGGATCGGATTTCTGACTACCGTCGGGCTGGTCGCCGGGGCTGTAGAATATATGACGGGCTTTCAGATCTTGAAAGGAATTGCTCCGATCGAAGAGGCGATGGCTGTGGTATCCTCCATCGGAGTGGTGCTGCTGGGGAGCCTTCCTGTGGCAGAATTACTGCGGCGAATCCTGGAAAAACCGCTGAACTGGATCGGAAGCAGAACCGGGATGAATGGGAACAGCGTGACCGGGCTTCTCATGGGAATCGTCAGCCCGGTCCCTGCCATTGCCATGATGAAGGAAATGGATGCGCGGGGAAAGGTGGTAAATGCTGCCTTTCTGGTATGCGGAGCTTCCGCGCTGGCGGCGCATATGGGATTCGCCTATGGAACGGAACCGGAGCTTGTGGTGCCGCTCCTGGTCTCCAAGCTGGCAGGGGGATTGTTCGGAGCCATAGCCGCCCTGCTGCTTACCAGGAAGGAATGATAATTACCCCAGCCTTTCCTTACTGTAGATCAGATTCCCGTCCACGCCGTCCGCCCGGTTCATGTGCTCATCCACCGCAAACGCGATATACGCCTGCTGCCCCATAAATTCGAACGGTACATCATCTGTTTCCCCCGCCAGGACGGCATCGCACACCTGGATCACGTTCTGCAGGATCTCCTTTTGCACCTCCATCTGATGATGGCTGATGAACACCCGGTCATACTGCTCTTCCAGCCGCCCCGCGATCCGGATCAATTCCTCACGGTAGGCTCTCACCGGAAGCGTATTTTCATCAAACAGGAAGGTGGACTTGTTGCAGGCATCCCCCAGGATCAGGATCCGTTCCTCACGGATCAGCACGGCCATGGAGCCTTTTGTATGGCCGGGCAGCCCATAGATGTCCACATGGATCCCGCCCAGGTCAAAGCTGTCCCCATCCTTCAGATCCTGAAAATCCATAGGCGAAGGGGGCACATAATCCGCTTCCTCAAAGTCCGGCAGCTTCCCGTTCAGCCCGCCCCGGATATAGCCGATCCGCTCCTCCAGAGGGGACATCTGCTCATAAAGTTCCTTGTCCGCATGGTTCATAAATACCCGGTCAAATTCCGGCGCGCCCAGGGCATGATCCAGATGTCCGTGGGTCAAGACCACCGTCACCGGCTTCTCTGTCAGCCCTTCCACGAACCTCCGCAGCCGCCCCACCCCCAGGCAGGAATCTACAAGCACTGCTTCCGCCGCTCCCTCGATCAGATACAGGAGTTCCCCTGTCATGCTGCGGATGCAGGTCACCGCGTCTGTTACCTTTTCTGCTGTGTAATATTCTACCATTTTATCTATCTCCTTTTTTTGATAGTCCTACTATTCCAGCCTCAGCAATTCCTCCGCCAGCGCGTCCACCTGGTCCGCCGCAAATCCCATATAGAACAGTTCCCTCAGCCCGGTCAGGTTTTCATGCAGAAACTCCTCGTCTCCCTGATCCAGCAAAAATTTCAGGAACGGGGTATGCTTCCCGATGGCCTCCATCGCCCTCGCATCGTCCACCATTTCCACAAACAGCGTCTTCTTATCATAAAGTACATTCATATTCCTGGTCGGCTGATAGGTATACTCATGTACCCCGGCTCCCACCTCAAAAACCTCTTTGTACGAAGCCGGAGCAAAGGGCAGTCTCACTTCCGCGGAGCATCCAAAAGGCACTTCTACAAGGACATGGACCAAGCCGTCCTTCCCGATCTTCCACTCCGACCGGTAGGTTCCGTATACCGAAGCATAGGACAGTCTGGCAAACCCCAGCTTTTTACTGATCTGCGGCGCGATGGAGACTTTCCGAAATCCCGGCTCCAGTGCTTTCAGCCCGGCCACATCCCGGTACAGGTATTCCACAACCGCGCCGAATGCGAAATGGTTCAGGGAGTTCATCATGGTTCCGCTCATGGTGCCGTCCTCCAAAACCGAATTCCAACGCTCCCAGATGGTGGTGGCTCCCAGGCCGATGCAGTGCATCCATCCCGGATACCCCTCCTGGGTCAGGAAATAAAGTGCCTCCTGCTCCATGCCGTTCTCAGCCATTACCCTGCACATCAGCGGCGCTCCCACAAATCCGCCTTTCAGCTTATAGCAGTCTTTGTACAGGCGGGTCCGGAAATCCTCTACGAGGCGTTCCTTCTCCCGGTAGATCCCGCTGTAAAGCGCTGTAATATAGCCGGTCTGGGTGTCCACGGCCAGCTTTCCGCTCTCCGTAAAATACTCCCGAAGAACCGCCTTGCGGATCTTCCCGCTCAATGCGCCGTAATGGGCGCAGTCCTCCGTATAGCCCAGCACTCCTGCCGCGTCGGATACCATTTTCGCAGACATGGAATAATAACAGGAGGCAATAAAATAATCATCCGTCCCGCCCTTCATGCTCTGTTCGCTGCGTCCGTCCAGCGCCAGCCAGTCCCCCATCTGCGCGTTGAAATCAAACAGATACTTGCGTCCCCGCGCCGCGTCGTCACGGTCGATCCTGTCCACCCAGTCCTTCATCATCGGGTAGTAGGCTTCCAATGCCTTTTTATCCCCAAACCGCTCGTAGAGCATGGTCGGAAGAAATGTTGCAATATCCCCCCACACCGCCGCATAAGCCGCATTTTCCGGGCTCAGTACCGGGATCACCCCCGGCAGGATCCCGTCCAGCTTGACCTGTTCCGTGCGCAGGTCATGGAGAAACTTATTGTAAAATGCCGCCGTATTCATATGATAGCTGGCGGTGCCGGAAAATACCTGGGCGTCCCCGGTCCAGCCCAGCCGCTCGTCACGCTGGGGGCAGTCTGTCGGAAAATCAATACTGTTGGATTTCTGTCCCCATTTTGTATTGGAAAATAGCTTGTTCACATTTTCATGTCCTGTCACAAAAAAGCCGGTTTCTTCCATTTCAGAGTAAAGGGCCTTTCCGCAAAAATCTTCCGGATCCACTTCCCCAGCCCAGCCGGTCACACGGACATAACGGAAGCCAAAAAAGGTAAACCTGGGTTTCACGATTTCTTCCCTGCCGTCGGAAACATAGACAAACTGAGATTTTGCCTTGCGGTAATTCTCATTATAAAAATTTCCCTGCTGCAGGATCTCGCCAAAATCCAATACCACCCTTGTCCCCTTTGGGAGAGCTGCCCGGAATTGTACATATCCTGCGAAATTTTGTCCAAAGTCCAGAACCGTCTCCCCCGCAGGCGTATGGATGATTTCTTGTACCGGCATGGACTCATGCTCTGTGACCGGAACGCTGTACCGCTCTGTAAGCGCGCCTTCCACACCGCCGGTCACAGGCGTCCTTTTGGGATTATCCCTGCCCTCCCACAGCAGGCGGTTGATGGTCTCCCCGTCATAGATCCCATCGCCGTCCTCCGTATCCGAGCCGCGGTAAAGCCAGCTCTCATCGGAAGCGATCACATCCTCCGACCCGTCCGCGTATTTCAGATGCAGCTCCGCGATCATCTGATATTCACTGCCATAAATGCCGGATGTATAGGAAAGTCCGAAGGCACCTTTATACCAGCCGTTCCCCAGCTCCACACAGAGAGTATTGTCCTCCCGGATCTGATCTGTCACGTCGTAGGTCTGGTACTGGACTTCTGTGTGGTAGTCGCTGAAATAGGGAGTCAGAGTTTCATTTCCTACTTTTTTCCCGTTCAATGCCGCCGTGTACATACCGACACCGGAAATATACAGCCGTGCATCCGTCACATCTCCCCGCGCGGAAAATTTCTTTTCAAATATGGGATGGAACCGGTCTTCCGGCTGAGGTTTGATCCAGCTTCCCAGCCATAGCTCTTCCCTCTTTGCAGTCTCAAAGTACGCACATTCCTCACTGACTGCCTCTTCCCCATTGTCGCCCCTGACGCTTACCCGCACATAGTACCTTGTCCTGCATTTCAGGCGGATCTCCAGTTCCTCGCCTGCCGAATCCAGGTCCGTGCCCTCTTTGGTACAGATGATATTCGCAAACTGCGGATCCTCTGAGACTTCAAGCTTCACATGATCCGCTTTTTCTGCCCCTGTGTCCGTCACCAGCCACGCGGCACGGACACTGTCAAATGCGTAACCCATGGGGTTGGTCATTCCATTGATTTTTATTTTGCTGATCTTCATATGTTTTTCTCCTCGTATGGTCTGCTTCATCATACATTTACTATAATCCAAAAATCTGCCGAAAGCAATAACGGACAAGGACACCCGCTTTAACCTGTGCGGACATCGTGAAACGGGGTGCTTGCTTTTCTCAGGCTGAAATGATACGATAAGACTGTGATTTCTGTCAGAACATAGCAGGCTCTTTTGCCGCCGGAAAAAGGAGGGTTTTTATGTATCAGATTCCACCGCTTGACCGCGATGAACTGCGGTTTAAAAGAGCATACCAGACATTCCCGGAGTTCCGTCTTGATGAGGCAAAAACCGTGCAGGAGATCAACCTCCTCTGCCCGGAGCTCAATGTGGTTGATCATTTGAACCCCTACCAGCCTGCGGATTCTCTTCAGGAGAGCCATTTTCCGCAGTTTCTGGACATGGCGGTGATCCCGCACAAACGGTATTCGCCTGCTTTTCTGCATTCCCACTCGTTTTTTGAGATCGTCTGTGTCCTGAATGGAACCTGCAAAAATATTTTCGCCAGCCAGACACTGGAAATGAAAGCCGGGGAGATCTGCATCGTAGCGCCCACCGCCGTTCATGCCCTCAGCGCGTTTGGCGAGGACTGCGCCATCTACAACCTGGCCGTAAAAAGCAGCACCTTCCGCAAGACCTTTTTGGACGCGCTGCCTCAGCAGGGGACGCTATATGCTTTTTTCTCCCGGGCGCTGCATCAGCCCGGCACAGAATCGTACCTGTATTTCAAAAAGCCCCGTGATCCGGTGCTACATGGGCTGATCGAGCAGATGCATCAGGAATATCTGCGGCAGGAGAGCTATTACAACGCTCTGTTAAATGCGCTGCTGACCACCTTTTTTATCCAGCTTCTGCGCAAGCATGAAAAAACGATCATTGCCGGAAATCCTGCCGGAAAAAAGCAGGAGGAAAATATCATTTTTATTTTGAAATACATCGAGCAGCATTTGAATACGATCACGTTGAAAGAGCTGTCCGCCTTTTTTAATTACAGCGACCGGCAGATCACCCGGATCCTGAAGGACTATACCGGAAAAACCTTCACGGAGCTGCTCCAGGAATCCAGGCTTTCCAGAGCCTGCGAGCTGTTAAAGCAGCCCAATGCTTCCATACATTCTATTATTGAAACTGTCGGGTATTCCAATGCGACTTATTTTTACAGCCTGTTCCAGAAGCAGTACGGCCTGACGCCTACGGAATATCGGAAGAAGTATCTGACCGAGGCGGAAGTGATCGTATGATGACATGCGTTGATATACAATAAAATGCGCTTCAGACCCTTTTCTTCTGAAGCGCATTTTCTGTATACAAATTGTGTTCAATTCTGTTTGTTTTCAAAGAGGATTTATGCCTCATTTCCCGCACGCATTTTCTCCAGGTCGCGCTCGCAGTGGTAGAACAGGAGCAGGATCACGAAGATGACCGCAACCATGATCAGCGGCAGCCAGTTATACATAAAGTTGACCGCTGTACTAACGCTCTCCGGCTGACGCAGTCCCTGCGCGTCCAGAGCTCCGTCCATGCCTGCCGCGTTCAGCACCCATCCGAATACCGCGGTTCCCAGTCCCATGCCAATCTTCTGCGCCGCGGAGATCCCAGCGTTGCCCATGCCTACGGTGTCGATCCCTGATTTCATTGTGCCGTACGTCACCGTATCCGCAACCATTCCCAGAGCCATTCCGCCCGCCATGCCGACGCCGCAGCCCTTCAGGACATTACAGATGATCATGACCGTGGTATTGGATCCTCCCAGCAGGCCGAATCCCAGGAACCCGAGTCCCATCGTAGCCATACCTGCATTGTAAATGGCTGTCTTGCCGAATTTTTTCATGAAGAGCGGTGTCGCGAACATGATCGCGAACTGCGCGATGGAAATGGAGTTGGATACCCAGCCGTACTGCCCCATGTCATAGAGCACATACTGACAGTAGAATACATTTCCCATTGCATACATAATGATCACGAAAAATACCACAAAGTTCGCGACCGTCAGCATGACCCAGTATTTATTGGTCAGCAGGGCCTTCACCGTTGCCATGACATTTCCATTGTCTTTCTTTTCTTCCTGCTTTTCCCTGCCGGAAGCGCCCTGGTCTGTCACACGTTCCTTCGTACTGAATACACAGAAGAAAGAGACCAGAACCATGACAGAGCAGTAGATCAGCATCGTGACCGTAAATGCCCGCTGGGTGTAAAGTGTCTCCGTGCTGCTGGTGAATTTTCCAAGCAGGGTCACAAAGGTGGCGTTGACCACTACATTTCCCAGAGTCTGGAAAATCTGCTGGATGTTTCCTAAAAATCCGCGCTCATAAGCATTGGCTGTGACCAGAGAAACCATGGAATAGTAGGGAACCAGCATTCCGGTCAGGCACACCGCATTCACGATATTGTACATGAGAAATACATAGACATACTGTGCCATCTCCGGCAGCCCCTGAGGTACATAAAACAGCAGGACTGTCGTAACCGCAAACGGGATGCACATCCTTGCCAGCCACGCGCGCCCTTTTCCGAGCTTTGATTTTGTACGGTCTACCATTCTTCCGACGATCAGGTCTGATATTCCGTCAAATACCTTGGATACTGCAAAGATCGTCGCAATGATCCCCGCGTTCAGCCCGACTGCAGAGGTAAAATAAATGGTCAGGAAGGAACCGATGATCCCGTTGATCATATTGAAAGCAAAGCCTCCTGTACCATATCCAATTCGTTCGCCCCAGCCCAAGCCGGCTTCCGGATCGTTGTGTTTTGTCGCAAAGTTGATCATTTTTTCTTTCTCCTTTATCTTGTGATTCTGCATTTCTTATATGGTTATTATAAGCATGGCAGAATGCACCGACAATAACGCACAGCGACATGGGCTTTAACCTGAGCGGACATCGTTGCATGTTCCAGTTTCTATACAGTTCCTTATATAAACAGATACTTCAATGCTGCACATCCCCCATATTT
>CAYQBE010000039.1:0-7512 GCA_964415625.1 uncultured Clostridium sp. | reverse complement strand
GGATCAGCTTCGCATCGTGGTTGCGGCGTACCTGTGTATTCTTACAGAATACCATCGTCTGCTCCTCTCCCGGGGAGCTGGCCGGCCAATCCGGGATTCCTGCATGGTTGGGATTTCCGGTCCTGGCAAATGCGATCACGCTGTCAAAGATCTGGGCTTCCAGTTTTTCCACACCCTCCTCCTGGGTGGAAGGAACCATCTCGGTATTATGGAACACATACGGAACATCCGCACAGTGCCATGGCACGTTCCCGCCCTGGATCGGCAGATCCTGATTGAACAGATAGGAATAGGTACACTGATTCCCGGCACTGCGCTGCCTGATAAACTGCTGCGTGGGCAGACGGAACAAAAAGTCTAACTTCAGCAGGTCCACCGGATTTCTCTCCGGGTATGCTTCTGCAAATAAGGGAAGCAGTTCTGCTGCCGCCTCTTCTCCAACCGTCTGTTTTACAATCTCCGAGCCCTCTTCAAATGTCAGCTTGTCTCCATGATATGGAGTCGGGATAAATCCTGAAAATTCTCCATACACGGTGCCTGCCAGCAGCGGAATCTGCGCTGTTTCCTCACGGAATCCATTTTCGTCGGGAGTCCCCCTGTAAAATGCATTCGGACAGGGTGTGCAGCCTGTATATTTCCCGGCAGCGGCAAATTCCGGCTTTACACACCGATATGCCTCTGCCAGCCTGTCATAGGGTACGGTTTCCAATTCGTGGATGTCGCCGTCGATCCCCAGCTCGGCCAGCAGTGCGATGGCAAGCTCCTCCCCGTCGCCTTTGCTGTCTGCCAGAAGCGGTCCGGTGACGCCGCTCATATTGATCCCTTTTGCAAATAATCCATCTGCCGCGGGAGTCTGTAACAGCGTGGTGATCTTCGCTCCGCCGCCGGACTGTCCGAACAGCGTAACATTATCCGGGTCACCGCCAAACCCTGCGATGTTTTCCTGAATCCACCGCAAAGCCGCAATGATATCGTCCGTTCCCGCATTTCCTGAATTCGCATATTCTTCTCCATACGCCGACAGATCAAAGTATCCCAGGATATTCAGCCGGTGATTGATGGACACCACGACCACCTGCCCGATCCGGCACATATTTTCTCCCTCATATGCAATCTGCTCGATCGCGGAACCAGACTCGAATCCGCCGCCGTGCAGCCACACCAGGACCGGACGCTTTTCCCCGTCGCAGGCAGGAGTCCATACATTCAGATTCTGGCAGTCCTCATTCATCACCCAGTACCTGTGGGGAACATTCAGCTCACCGTTTGGTTTCGGCAGTTCCAGAAGCGGACAGACACAGCCATAGTTGACGGTCTCCAGGACGCCTTCCCACGGCTCTATGGGCTCCGGTGCGTGGAAACGCTTCGCCTTCGCGTAGGGAATGCCTTTGAAGATCGTGATGCCGTCATAGACGTAACCTCTGACCTTTCCCTGTTTTGTATCCGTAACTGCTGTGTTTGGATCACATGCAAAATAGTGTACCATATTTTTTTCCTCCTGTTTTCCATATAAATGCAGAACATGTATCTCGTATCCCCGAGGATACCCCATTATGGCCATTCGGCCGATTCGCAAGGTCTCTTTTTTATAAATCCTCCATTGTTAAAACAGTAATTTCTTTAAACTGACGCAACTGTTTGTCATTCGTGAGAAAAATAATGCAGCCGCTTTTTACTGCAGCCGCAAGCTGCAAGGCATCCATTGATTTAAAATTTTTATATTCCGCACGAATTTGAGCTGCTTTTTTTGCGATTGATTTTGTAATATCGATGACATCTGTCTCCGTATCTTCTATAAGCATATCAAAATCATTTAACAGCTTTGCGTTCTTCTCCCGATATGGAACAATAGAATATTCTTCTATTGTAATAACTGATGTAATAAATTTTGCGTCAGAATCATAATGGTCCATTAAAAATCTTTTTACTTTATTCCCATATATTATATTTTTTTCAAGATAGTATATATATGGTGATGTATCTATATAAATGCGTCTAGATTCGATCATTTTCCCTGATTTCCTCCATATATTCTTCGACATGCTTTCCGCGCATTGTCTCCATACCATACTTGTCCCAGTCAATCTTTTTCCGGGCATTTTTATATGGCCGGTCCAAAATTGTCAGGATAACCTCTTTTCCATCATAATTTGTTATACTGTCATTTTCAACGATTACAGTGTTCCCCCGTATTGTTCCTGCCAATGCAATCATAATATCCCTCCTATAGACACATTGTTTTTGAGTATTTATCAATTATAATAGGAATTGCGCTGAAGCGCAAGCAGGTCATCAATTTTCTTACGAAAATTGGTGACAAATTATAACATGCTTTTCATAATCATACCATAGATATTATCCTTTATTCCGCTTTTAAAGACGCTTTTGAATTAGTTATCGTTAATCATATCGGGTGGTAAATCCAAATGAAGAAAGACAAAGCCGCAGGTCTCTTTCGAAGTCTGCGGCTTTCCGTCCTTTTTCTGTTGAATCTTTTTCTCTAAATCACATTTATCCCCGGTTTCAGCTCCCTGCTGTTCCCGTCAGTCCCGATCCATGTTCCATTCATTCCCTCCGGAAGCGAGATCTCCCCGTGTATCTGTCCGTCCGCATAAGTATACCGGAACCGGATCCTGCCATACTCTGTCGCGATCCCTCCCTCCAGATCCGATACCAGTCCTTCCATATGCGGCCAAACGACTACGGTTTCCGGATGGCCGGTCTCCCTTCGCACTCCGGCGACCACGTTGAGCAGTTCATAGATTGGCAGCGCGCTCCAGCCGTGGCATTCGCTCCGGGAATCCACAGGGGTCTCCGGACAGGTCGTACAGTGCTCGTCCAGCAGGCGGATCCACTGCTCCATCCGGCTGTACGTCAGCTCATAACAGCCAGCCCTCTCACAGGCCCGGAAGAGTTCGAAGCAGGTAGAAAAACCGCACTGCAGTACATCCGGCTCTTCAAAGGTCCTGCGCAGAAGCTCTGCGGCTTCCCTGCCGGATACCATGCCGTTTAAGACCGCCCAGCTTTGGGCATGCTGTGTAAATTCCGGATAGGAGGGTCCCTCCCGGTACATGTTCCTGTCCTCATCCCAGCAGAAAGCCTGAATCCGGTCTGTGATACGCTTCTGCCGTTCCCGGTATTCCTCCGCCATCCCCGGCCTTCCGGTATTCTCATAGATCTCTGCGCCGTCCAAAAGTGCTTTCCCGTACATCAGGTTGAGGATCGTCGATGGGCCGCAGGCCGCGGCTCCGGGACGCCCCTGGGTGTCATGCCATTTTTCCTGCCAGTCCACAAAGTCCCAATATCCCAGGTTTTCTACAAGTCCCTGCACTCCTATATGCCTATCGTAATATTCCAATATCGCGTCCACATCGGAACGGTATTGTTTCAGCAGGCCGACATCTCCGGTGCGTTTATAATACTCCAGCAGCATAAAAATATAGTGAAGTGAAAATGTGCTGATGACCTGCTTCGGATTTGCAGGGGCATGCCCCTGGATCAACCCCACGGGCAGCATGGAGTCATGAAAATCCGAGAGCGCCTTCCTGGCCAGTGCGGTGTCCCGGCTGCACGCATAGGTAAAGAGCGCCTGCAGCCTGGTATCCATGGGGTACTGCATCTGCTCCCAGAAGGGGCAGTCCATGTAGGCATCCGTCATACATGCCTGCAGCGTGCGGACACACATGGCATAGACCGGTTCCACCCATGGAGCGCTGGAGCGGATATCGGATTCCGGATTCAGCGGATAGCCTGTGGCAAGATACCGGGGGCGGTGGAACACAAGCGCCTCCTCTTTGGTGCGGATCTCCACCTGGAGGAACCGCATGGTCCGATACCAGAACGGCTCATAGAGCAGATCGGAGCCATCCGCAATGATGGTATCTTTTTGTCCGTGGTCTCCGATCTCTCCGTTTTGATAATCGTCCCGTTTGACCTCATCAATCCCTTTCGTAAATTTCTCAAAATAGGTAAATGTGATTTCCGCTCCCGCGCCCCCGGATATGTGATATCGGAAATATCCGTTGAATACTGTATCCTCTTCCGGCGAAAATAAAAATCTCCGGTGTTCATGCGATCCTATGACAGCAGACTCATTTTCCCCAAAAACAGAAGTTCCCAATTCTCTGGATAACGTTCCTGGAGTCTCATAGAGCAGCGGGATCGGACGTTCCTCCAGCGCAAAGGTTTTCTGCAGGCCGTACAGCGCTTCTGGCCCCGGTGCCGCTGTCTCCAGCTTTTCGCCTGCTCTCCACTGCCTGCCGTCAAAGTCCATGCATTTCCAGTCCGGCGGTGTTTTTGTAAAATCAATGTGCTCCGTCACTGCCCCCAGATTGTCATTGACCCCCGGCTGTCCCACCAGATACCAGGTATGGTCCAGCCAGACCTTCCAGTCCGCCCGGCCTGTGGTCACATCCGCCAGACGATTTCCGGCCCTGTCCCTGACAGTCCCTTCCACCGCCAGACGGTGCCCTGCCGGCAATGACTCCACGCTGAACAGCGGCAGCCGTGGATCTCCCTGCCATCCGCTGGTATACATGCTGTCGCAGAGCAGGATCTGCACGGCAAACACATTGACGCCGTTTTTCAGGTAACGGCTCACGTCCACGGTGTCATAATAATGCCGGTACGCACTGCTGCGGCACGGGCCGGAAAGCACCGGCCGTTCATTAATCCAGAGCCGGTATCTGGAATTGGCCGAAATATCCATGACCAGCTCTGCAGGCTCTTCCAGCTCTATTTTCAGCCGGTAAAGGGCGAACCGCCCGTTCATATCTCCCTGGTAAATCTGTTTCTCCTCAATCTCTGCTCCTGGAACCCCAAGCCAGCTTGCTTCCTTCCACATAACCCTGCTCCTGTCTGATTTATATTTGTAAAAACCGTGCTGTCATGCTCTTGCATCTACTATTGCAGCCGTACAGCCGGAAAGTTTTTCACCCTCTGAGAAATGCCCCGATCTCCTTCATAACCTCTTCTGTCTCCGGCAGCGGGAAAATGCAGAAGCTGTGGAACATCCCTTCCCACACCCTGACGGTGATTTCCACGCCGGCCTCCTCGCAAAGCCGTTTGAGCTCCATACTGTCGTCGAACAGTACCTCCTCCGTGCCCACGTTGACCAGAATGGGCGGGAAGCCCTGAAAGCTGCCACGGATCGGGGAAGCGTAAGGCTGCTTCTCATCCTCCTTTGTAAAAAACCTGCTCGCCGCGTCTCCCCGCACCAGCGGGTCTCTGTCGTCCCTGGATGTCCTGGACGGCAGGGAATTGGTCACGTCTATAACCGGACTGAACGGACAGATCCTGCCCGGCAGCGGCTGGCCGTGGTCATTGAGATACATGGTCGCGGCGATGGTCAGATTCGCTCCCGCGGACTCCCCGAAGATCCGGATATTTTCCGCACGGTAGCCTTTCTTTTCCAGCCAGTGGAACGCTGCTACGCAGTCTTCCAGCGCCGCCGGGTACATGGCCTCCGGCCACTGCCTGTAGCTCACCGCAAACGCGTCCATGCCGGAGGCCAAAGCCACCTGGCTGCAGCAGTTTCTTCTGGAGATTACGGATCCGGTCTCAAAACCGCCGCCGAAGATAAACAGTACGATCTTTTCCTCACTTTTTCCCGGTGTCAGATTATGATGGAACTCTCCCTGAATGTTGTCCTCATGGATCTGCTCGATCCGGATTCCTTCCGGCAGGGGCGCGCTGTTCATCTGTGTATTCAGATTTTCCCGAAGCTCCACCGTTTCCTCCGGCGACAGAACCTGTCCCCTGGATGCCTCTTTTCCTTTTCGCAGCATTTCTATTGTTTCCTGTGCCTGTCTGCTGATCATTTTTTGTGCTCCTTCCTTTCACATGTCTTATCCATTTTCGGCAGCTCAGATAAAATGTCCGGCAAAATATCCCTCATGGGCTGCCTCGTTGATCCGCCGCGCGCCGATACAGTCCCCGATCATCCGCACATCATAGGCCAGCTCCGCAAAGGACTCCGCAAGCTCCCTTCTGGGGATCAGGCCCGCGCCGCCCCGGGCCTTTGCCGCTATGGATTCGAACTTGTCCGCCGGAGACGGTTCGTGCGCGTAGCTTGTGACCGGCGCCGCGATGACCCGGTTCCGCAGACGGACATTGCCGACTGTCAGCGGTGTAAACAGATGTGGAAATGGTGTGTGGATCTTCATGCTTTTTGTCTCCTTTTGCAGTCTTGTATTTCATTTCCTGATACCTGAACTATATCACACAGCCTTTTTGAATCATATTTTTATCTTGTCTTTCTTTACAAAATGTTGACAAGTTCTATACAAAAATTTATACTACCGAATAAACAGCGAAATAACCTGCCTTATTTTTGATGCAGCAGAGGAGGGCGTGCAATGCGGAACTTTGAATTTTTTCTGGATAAGCTCAGTGAACTGGGACGGGTGGAGATTACCTGCTACTCACACGGACAGTATTGGGATCTGCGTACCCACACGGGATTTAATCCGCTTCGGGAACATGCGGATCTGAGGGAACGGCTGATCGATATGACGGCGAAACGTCCCCAGCTTCCTGCCCTGATCCGGGATGCACATGACGTACTTTTTTCTGCCATCCTTTGGGACGACGATTCCGTCTATGATTCGGAAGCAGGATTCCACCGTGCTTTGACAGAAGAGGAACAAAAGGACACCGGATCGCCGGCGTGGTTTTTGATCGGACCCGCGGCACTGCATTCGATGGATGCACTGGAACTGCATCAGTATTACCGTACTTACGCCGACAGCTCCGTCACGGAAAAACATCCGCCCGTACTGTCTTTCGCGCGGTTCCTCAGCATGATCCAGATTGCGGCCATGGCCCTCGGCAAGCGAACGGACGAAGAAGAGATTATTCGTGAAAATCATCTGGATGCAGGGATCAGTGTCGGTCTGCCCGCGGATCAGGTCCAGTTTTCTCTGGAACAAGAAGAGGAAGAAAGTGCCCATCACACATATTCCGAAGAGCAGGCATTGCTGAATTATGTCCGGGAGGGCAACGCGGAGGAAGCGCTGCATCTGAATATGCGTCTTGACCAGCAGCTTGGCCGGATGTCCCAGAATCAGATCATGCAGTGGAGGAAGCTTGTGGCGGTTGCAGTCGCGCTTGTTTCCAGAGCCGCCATTGACGGTGGGATCTCTCCCGGAGAGGCCTATAAGCTCAGTGATTATTATCTGCAGAAAAGCGACGCGTGTATGGACGTGCCCGCGCTCATCGCCTGCCGCAATCAGGCGGTCAGGGATTTTTGTGAACGGGTGACGGCACAGAGGGAACACAAAGAATGCAGTTCCTATGTCCAGCAGTGCTGCGAATATGTCTATCAGCATTACCGGGAAAAGATCCTTCTGGAGGATATCGCGGCCGACCTCCATATCAGCCCTACCTATCTTTCCAGGATTTTTTCCAGAGAAATGAAGGTCCGGCTGCAGGAATACATCGCCCGGTTCCGCGTAGAGCGGGCGGCAAACCTTTTAAAATACTCCAATGAATCCATTGCCGGGATCGGAGATT
>CAYQBE010000038.1:0-37296 GCA_964415625.1 uncultured Clostridium sp. | reverse complement strand
TAGGTTATTTTTTCTTTCCCCTCAAAATGGAGAAATTTCCTATAGAACAAGAAAAGTGTGCGTCTTGACGCACACTCGCGCCGAAGCGCGGCTGCGAAAGCAGCCATTTTCCTTATGCGCGTAGTGCGCATCCCCCGGAGGGTTTTTGTTCTATAGGAAAATTCAGAGAAGTTTCCTATAGAATAAAAAAGCGCCTTCATACTGTGTTACTTCATCTGTGTCCGGATAAAATCAAGCATCGCCTGATAACATTCCTTTGCACAGGCATTGGAACGGTACCGCATCATAAATCCGTGTTCTAACTGATCCACGGATGGATCCCGATAAAAATAAGTGTATTCTGTTCCATTGGCGTTTAACACCTTTGCCAGGTCATCCGCAGAATCTTTAAAGCAACGCTCTGCATTGCTGGCTACAAGGAATGTCGGGAGATACGTTTCTCCAATCCACTTCGGCACATCGACGATATCGCCATACGGACTGTCCTCCAGCCGGTCCGCGCCGATCGTTCCGCCTAAAAGCGCCTTCATAAAATAATCATAATTCTGTGTCGCGGACGACGGTTCATCCAGGAGCAGCCCCCGGATCTGCCCCGCCTTGATCGAAGGCGTGATATCCAGACGCTTTGCATAGGCCGGGTTTGTCAGGATCGCGCCGTAATGCTCTGCCATCACCGCGCCCGCGCTGCCGCCTCCGAGAAATACATTTTCCATATCCAATGACAATTCTTCCGCATGTTCCGTCAGATATCCCAGCAGGTCATTCACCTGCTCAAAGGGAACCGGAAAACGGTATTCCGGCCCAAACGCATAATTGGCGGATACCACATTGAATCCATTCTTTGCCAGATCGGGGAAGAAATTCATACTGCCGTCTTCCTCACTGACCGCCAGCGGGTCGCCTGTAATCTTATCTCCGAATAAAAATCCTCCGCCGTGATTGTAGATCACTGTCGGGCGCTTCCTATCCGTCCGCTCATCCGGATACCAGATATCCAGAAAGCTGTTTGGATACCGTGTGCCGTAACAGATATCATTTACATATACAACGCCATCCTCCCGCACTGCCCTTCCCGGTTCCCTTTTCGGTTCAAAAGAATTGGCTGCCGCCTCCGTATGTGTGAGTTCTGCTACCATACGCTGATACAGGCGGCACTGCTTATCACAGTAAAGGGTCTGTTCCTCCGGCTTCTTTGCAAAGGCTTCGAAAATCAGCTTCTCAAGTTCCAGTGTAATATAAGACTCGGAACCGGCCACATCCCCCCGGTTCAGCATGAATACACATTCCAGGTCATCCCTGGGGCTGATGAAGAAATGACTTCCGAAAGCTCCGCTCCATCCATAGGTATCTTCCGTGATCGGATATCCGATCTTTTCTGCATCCTGCCGGATCCGCACACCCAGTCCCCAGGCCTGCCCCGGAAGGCACTCCATGTGGTTCTCAGGCGCCTCGGTTCTCATCAGGGCTACCGTCTCCGGCTTTAAGAACTGCCTGCCGTTGTAATATCCATTATCATACAGCATCTGCGCAAAATGCTCATAATCAGTCAATGTAGAAAAAAGGCCTCCGCTGCCGGACACATATCCTTCATGGGACGCAAAGATATCCGGGTTCCCGTCATGCTCCTCTGTAATATCCACCAGTTTCCCATCGCGGCAGATACAAAGCGGCACCAGTCTTTTTCTCTGTTCTTCCGACAGCCGAAATCCTGTGTTTTCCATGCCCAAAGGCTTGAAAAACTCTGTCTCGCAGAATTCCTCCAGGGATTTCCCGCTGACAACCTCAATGACGCGGCCAAGTACGTTGAAGGCGACGGACGGGGAATATCCGGTATCACTTCCCGGCTGGAAATCCAGAACCGTGTGCGCAATCTCTTCCACCTGTTCCGCCAGCGTTCCCTTCGGTGCCGCTTCAAATCCCATCAGGCACATACTTGCCAGCCCCTGTCCGATGCCGGAAGAGTGAGATAAGATATCCTTTAAGGTAATGTCCCGTTTCAGCGGCTCTGTCTCCAGTTCTTCCGCCCGAAATTCCGCCATTATCTTCGGAATACTTTCCAGATCAAAGCCCGGTCCGATCCGGTACTTTGCATCCGTGGAGACCCGGATATCTCCAAATGCCGGAATATATTTTTTCACCGGGTCGTCTATATCAAGCTGCCCCCTGTCCATCAGCAGCAGAATGCCTGCCGCGATGATCGGCTTTGTCATTGACATAATCCGGTAAATACTGTCATCCCCGGTACGTCTGGTCCTCTCAAAATCTTCATACCCCCATGTCTGATAGAAAACAATCTCCCCGTCCTGCCGCAGGATCATGCTCCCTCCAAGCATTTCATCGTTTTCCAGATACTGCCTGATTCTCTTTTCGATTTTTTCTGCTTTCATTGCTTCTCCTTTCCGGATACCCTTTTGCTCCCTGCTTTTTTCTGTTTTATCTATTGTTTTGCCTGATATTGTCTTTACTGTCCGGATATCTTCCTGTACATTCCTGCCTTGCCCGTAATTCCGGTCTTCCCGACTGCCTCATGCGTCTGTCCCATGATATCCGGCACCTTTGCCATTGCCCGTTCCAGTGTAGACGCGACCTCGATGACAATTTTATTTTTTCCTTCGGACAAATACCGGCCCGGCAGATATACATAAGGCGGAACACACTGGATCCCAAGGCTTTTTCCATTTACAAAGACTTCCACGCCTTCCGCCGCATCCTCAATACATAAGACCAGGCCGGCAGTATCCTCAAGATCTATTTCTTTTTCATAGCGCGCGTAACCGGAAAAATCCGGCTGTTCTTCCCATAAATGGTCCGGAAGATCCGTTTCTTTCGGATTTCGAAAATGCGGATACTCTTTGCCTGTGCAGATGCTTCTTGTCCACGCGCCCGGCATCTCCACTTCCTGGAACATCCCTTTGCGGCGCAGAAACTCTGCTTTCGCCATATACGCGCTGTCCGCCGCTTCCGCATACCCGGCGCAGCTCTCGTTTCGGTCAAAAATCAGCAGCTTACTTTGATACGGATAAACCGTTATCCGGATTCCTTCTGCCTGTACGTCTGCCGGGATCATTTTGTTGTCCCATGGCTCATATTCATAACACGTTCCGTCCAGATCACACAGGAGTCTGCCCTGATACATTTCTGTTCCTTCATTGACCACCATCAGCAGCGTATTCCCGTCCGGATAGGTATATTCGTAATACCGCAACCCAATATCCGCGGGTGAGAACGAAACGGAACCAATCTTTTTATGATTTAAGTATTCAACAATTTCCTCCGTCTTCAAAACGTTTTTCTGCAGGCCGGTTGTTTCCCACAAGCCATTTTGTTCTTTGTCCTCCCGCCTTGGCTGTATGCTGCAAATGCCGGACGGCGCGGTCTCTTCGAAGATCACCGGAATATTCTTTGCCTGCATTTCCCTGGCCGCAAGGGCAAATTCCCCTGTGATATATTCCATCCCCGGCACGATGACAGCCTTGTATTTCTGTTCGTTGACGCTCAGAGCGCCTTCCTCATACCGGGTGCGGTAATTTTTCTTCTCTGCAAAAACATCCAGGGGAAGATAATCATATTCGATCTGTGCCTCCGCCAGAATCCTTCCGATTTTGTGCGAATAAAGAGTTCTTCCCGTCCACTCGCCTTCTGCATGGTAAATGACTGCCACCGGCGCTTTGTGCTTTCCGTCATTGAGCAGTTCACACATCCGGTTCGCATATTTCATTAATTCTCCAAAGTGACGGTATTGGGGGTTATTCCCATGCGCATAAAAATGCGGCGGGCAGTCCGGATCCGGAAATTCTTTCGCGCTGAATGCATGAGGCACAAAATGATTCACCCCCCGCACCAGGAAATGGTCCAGCAGGTATTTCTCAAGCTTCACGCCTTCCGCCCATCCATAATTCCCGAAGATTTCACACATTGCCCTGCCCTTTTTCAGCGGTTCGACCGCGGCTGCCGATCCGGCCAGCCTGCCGAGCATGAAATGATAGAACTCACCATCACGTCCGCATTCCGCCGCGTCTTCTCCCTGCGGAAATACCTGGCCGCCGATGTCATCGATCCCTGCCATTCCCTGGCCTGCCAGTCCCCGGAAATAATGTCCCAGGCCGCTGCCGGTACGCGCATGCTGGTCATTGTCCTCGATCAAATGGCCGATATATTCTACATGGTGTTCCCTGCACCAGCCTCCGATCTGTTCAGAAAAATTCTTTTGCACCAGACGTGTCACCTGATCCATATAGGTATATCTTGCATATGCTTTTTCCTCCGGCGGCGCCTCATTATCCCACAGGCATGATAAGAACTGCAGATATCTGTCTCCCCACTCTGCCCTCAATGCCTGCTCCAGTTCTGCGCTCCACGGCAGGTCATCGGCCGTTCCGAGCATCATATCCGCGTCGTAGATATGTCCGTTTCCCAGCTCCGGTTCGTCTGAAAAGAATCCGGCAATGGTCGTTCCGAACTCTTCCCTGTAATGCTCCCAGTGCGGCTGATACACGGAATCAATTAACAAACGGCAGGATTCTTTCTGCAGCATATTGATGTAATCCCTGTGAAAACCGAGATTTCGCGAAAGCTGCAGCACATAGACCTTCCAATTGCCCTCCGGTACATTCCATGTAAGGGAATAAATCTCTGAACCCGCCAGGACGATTTCCGTATACGGTTTCTCTTCCCTGCGCGCAATCACGCCCAGCATGCGGTCATCCTGAAATTCCCGCCGTTCAATCGGATGGTTCATCAACTGTTCCAATGCCAGTTCCATCTGTGACGGTTCCGTATGCCGCGCGGCTCCCAGAACCGTTTCATCAAGAACCAGCTGTTCTCCTTCCCTGCACTGGTACTTCCGGCAGATGATTCCCTGCCGGCGCATCGTATCCGGCTGTTCCTTGAGGGTGCCATTTGCAAATCCGGTTGGAAAATGGCTGTCATCCAGAATCCAGACTTTCATCTGCAGCCTGCGCGCCTCCTCCAGAATGATGTCCATGTCCCTCCACCATTTCGGTCCCGCAAAATCCGGATGGGAACGGCTTTCAATACATACCGCGCGCATATTGGCATCATGGATGACCTGCATATACTCCCGCAAAATCTGCTCCTCTTCGCCGCCCTGCCAGAAAAATGGAAATACATAGTTTCCGATCTGGTCATTGAAAATCCGCTCTAATTTTTCCTTTAACATATGATCCACTCCTGCTTTTCATTTTTTTCGGAATGCTCCCGCAAAAATAATTTTATTTTTTTGCTTCTTGATAGACTTATTATAATGCGGTATAATGGGCTTGTAATCATTTTATCTTGTTAAATTTATCATATTATATTGCTGTTTTTTTAATATTGGAGCTGTGTGATGTTTGATAAAATCTCTTTTTTCACTTACGAAATGCCTGAAACCGAACTTTTACAGATGTCTGAAAAAGACGAACGATATATCCAGCAGCGGATTCGCCCTGCCTCCCGTTCTGCCGGCGATACGCCCTATATCACGCTGAAAAGCAGAGGATTAACCAGCGCGAAAATGGCTGGTACCGTGGAAATGTTCCTTATGCCGCCATTATCGAATATCATTCAGGAACATTTCTATCATATAGAAAGCTTTGATGTTTTCACTTGGGAAGGTTCCTGCTATACACTGCGGCAGGATTTTCCTTCTTACATGCTGCTTTATACTTATGAGGGTTCCGGTTTTCTGGAATATGAGGGAAAGAAATATACTCTGACGCCGGGAGATGGTTTTTGGATAGACTGCATGGTACCGCAGCACTATTATTCCGACAATAAAAAATGGAAACACAGCGTCCTGCATTTCAACGGACCGCTTGTTCCATATTTATATGACCAGTACCATACCTCCAACTCCCCGGTTTTCACGATACCGCTTCAGGGGTTCTATCAGAATGCGCTTGAAGAAATTTTGCTTGCCTATACAAGTCCGGCGCCTCACCGCGAATATAAAGCCGCCGACCTGATCAGCCGTCTCCTGACGGAGCTTCTGGCACTGCCTGCGTCAACCCGCAGCAGCGTTCAGGAACGAATGCAGCTCCTGCGGTACCTGACCGTCTATATTGAACATCATTATCAGGAAAACCTGTCACTGGATTTCCTGTCCAGTTTTTCAGGGATCAGCAAATATCATCTGTCACGTGAATTCAAAAAGCTGATCGGATATTCGCCAATAGAATATCTGATCAGCCTTCGGATCAAGCATGCGCAGACGCTCCTGAGCACTACGACAATGACTGCCAATGAAATCAGCGAAGCCGTAGGAATCCACGACATCAATAACTTTTATCAGTTGTTCAAAAAACGGACCGGAGTCACACCGATTGAATACCGCAATCTGTAAACAGACTTTACAGACGATATGTATTGTCCTTCCATTTTCCCTGCCATTTCTTATTATCCATATTTTTTCAAAACTCTCAATCCTGTTGAGAGTTTTTCACTTCTTCCTCTGCCATATCATACAACTCATCCAGTTTTCTCTGCAACATCATAATAGATATAACCTCCTTATTATGTAAATTGATTTTGCAATCTTTTAACATGTACCTGTGTGCTGTATACAGAATAGCAAATCATAAAGTAGATATCCATTCCTTATATTGCTGAAATACTATATAATCTTGCTGTTTTCGAAGTCAGTCAAATGGACATACAAAAACATGTCCACCTGGCTCGTTGCTTCGCGGGAATAAAACAGCACGTTACAGGTCACACCCTGGCCAGGCGTGCCCTGTAACTCAGGCCGCCATTTAAAATTGCCTTCGGCAATGGGCGGCCTGAATCCCAGCTTTTATGTGCATCCTCCCGACCAATCAGCGTGGTGATTGGCCGGGGTGTGACATGTAACAACAGCACGATCATATGGTATTCCAGTAACATAGAGTATGGACAACCAGAAAATTCTTGTGGTATCATATATTTAAGGAGCTGCTCTGAAGCTTGTAATTGATTCCGACGAAATCACAGGAGGAAATAAGTATGAAAACAGAATATCTTATAGACGCTTGCAGTGGTAAAAGCATTCACATGATACAAGGACAAAACATCACAGTCATTGACGTTGAAGGAGGACAGGTTGCGGACTTTTTTGCAGAATGTGCCGGACAGCCAGAGGAATTTCTGTCTACGTCAGTTACGATTGACTGTAATGAGTCGCTGCGGCTCAATGCAGGGGATTATATATACACAAACCTTTATCATCCAATGTTCAAGATCGTCTATGATGAAGTGCAGGAACATGATTTATTATTCCCATGCTGCCGTCCTGAAATGTATGATTTTTTTTATCAAAATGGAAAAGGGCATCCTAACTGTTATGATAATATAAATCGGGCGCTTTCCGAACACAGGCCGATTATTCAGCCTGTAAACCTGTTTATGTATACAAAAGTAAACGAGAATGGAAAAATCACGATAAATCCACCTTTGTCCAAAGCAGGCAGTAAAATGATTCTTCAGGCACTGATGGATGTACGTGTGGGAATTGCCGCCTGCAGTGTATCCGAGGGAGAGTGTAATGATAGAAGATGTTCTTCCATAAGGGTAATTGTCGAAGGTTAAGATACTCAAACTTCGCACTTGTGTAAGTGCTTGTATGATTGAACAAACATAAGTTCCCAGTTGGCTAGCAGCCTTGCTGCATACAATGGTATTAAAAGAAATCCCCTTCTCCTGTAAAGCAGAATGAGGGGATTTTTATTATTTTCCTATAACATTGTCCGCAGCTTTGCTATGTCCTGATCCGTGCGGTTCCCGTACAGTGGAATCTCCGCAAGGGCTTTTTCCAGCCGCTCATACTCCTGTTCCGTCAATGTTACATCTGCGGCCCCGAAGTTTTCCTCCATACGCTCCCTTTTCCTCATACCGGGAATCGGCACAATAAAATCCTTTTTATATAGCATCCAGGCAAGGGCGATCTGCGCCGGAGAGGCATCTTTTTCCTGCGCCAGCCCCCTGAGAAGCTCAAGCAGAGGCTGATTCCGCTCCATATTCTCCGGCGCGAACCTTGTGATCACACGCCGCACATCATCTCCTGTATATACCTGCTCTTTGGTATATTTTCCACTCAGGAAACCGCTTGCCAGCGGTGAGAAAGGCACAAAGCCGATTCCCAGCTCCTCACAGGCAGGAATCACATCTTTTTCGAACATCCGCTCCATCATGGAAAACTCGCTTTGGATCGCTGATAACGGTGTCACGGTGTTTGCCCGGCGCACCTGATCCTCAGTCGCCTGGGACTGTCCCCATGCAGCCATAACCGATGGCCGACACTTCCAGATTTCTTAAAAACCTTGTTTTCATTTTCATCCTCCAATCATACTTCTTTTGGTAAAGACATCCGTTTTACCAAATAATAAGATATTGTCGCGCCCAATGTCAGAATGGCAATATAGTCCGACAGAAATATTTTCCTCACTGGCAGTCCCTCCTTAATACCCAAGGCCTTCCAGCCACTCATTTACCTCATCCTGCACCCTGTTTACATCATCTTCAAATACATCATAAGACTGCAAAATTGTACAGTCATCCGGCAGAACCTCCGTCAAATCTTGAATCGTTCCAGCAAGACCGCCCGTACCGTGAGTTACAAAAGGTATGATTGTTTTTCCTGACAGATCATGTGCTTCGACAAAGCTGTGGATTGCCGCCGGAATGGTATACCACCAGTTAGGGAAACCGAGAAAAATTACATCATAATCCCCCATATTCTCCACCGTTTCGGAAAGCTCCGGATGCATGCCCTCGTCTCTCTGTCTGCGCCCCTGTTCCATACACTCATTATAATTGGAAGAATATTTCTCATTCAAAATAATCTTAAATACATCCGCCTGTGTCCTTTCCTCGATATATCCGGCAATAACGCCCACATCCCCCGGTGCAATAACGCTTGCTGAGCCTAATGCGTCTATGTCTATATCTTCAAGATTATATTCCTCCGCATTATCAGCCCAACTGAAATAAGCAATCAATATATTGCTGCCGGCAGATGGAGCTTCCTCATTGCTTAGAGTTTCCCCCGGCTCTGCCTTAATATCTGCTTCTTCATTTCCTGTCAGAGTAGAAGAAGTATTACTGGCAGCCTGTGTATTTTTCTTCTCACCCGCATGATTGGTATCCTGATTACCGCAGCCAAAAAACGTGAATACCGTACAACAGCAAAGTATTAACGCTATAAGTTTTTTCGTATTCTTCATCTCATTCTCTCCTCCAACTTTTGAACCACTACTATCAAATGATGTACCACAACGCACATGGCTCCGATCTTTGTAAAAAACGATAGATACCGCCTCCCAAGACCAACAGTTCCGGCGCGGGCTGCATATTCCCACTCGTCCTCGGTCGGGAGCCGGTATCCATCCGTGCCCCTAGATTTACTGCTCCTCCATCAGATATTTGTCTAAGAAAGCCTTGACGGTTTCCATATTTTCTGCCGTTTCAAACGCACTGTCGCCATGCTCCGCACCCGGCAGAATTGTAAGAGCCGCCCGGTCTTCGCCTGCGGCAGCCACCGCCGCACGATAAAACCTCCGTGACTGATCGATTGGACAGATCGTATCTGCATCTCCATGCTGGAGCAGGACGGGCGGCATATCCCCTGTGATATAATGGATAGGGCTGGCAAAGACCAGACATTCATCCCTTACATCCCGGATCGTCTTTCCTACATACCGTTCGATATTCGCCCATGCAAAATTCGCACCGAAACCGGTATATTCTCCGTCCTGCACTGTCCGCATTGTTTCTGAAACAGAATGATCCCCACAGACAATAATCTTTCCGTCCTGATTCCGTTTATAATTCTGAAAGAAATTCCAAGCCACCTCCGCTTCCTCCTGTCTGGGCCTGTGTTCACGATCTTCTACAATAACAAGCTGTGCAAAAGGAACCTGATAGCCCTCTTTATAGTAATTATCGAATCTCCACTCACGTCCGTTCCATGTGGCCGTTTCCGTTTCATCCGGTGCATAGCCCCAATAAGGTGTTTTGCCATAATCCGCCTGCAGATCAGGGTCGATCATTTCATTATAAAGGAACAGCGACCTGACCGCTTTTTTCTCATCATCCATAACAGCCACGCCGGACTGCGTTTTTTCTGTAAATTCCCCACTTCCCTGAACCACCTGAAACGGCATATCGTAGGATTCAAAGACATTGTTCTTATTATCCAGATCAACCATCCAGCCCATTGCCGAAATAGCGGCAAAGTATTCCGGGTAATCCCTTGCAAGGGCAACGGAAGCAGCGCCGCCGTTGGAAAATCCTGTCGAGTAAATTCTCTCTGTATCTACCGGATAATTCTCTATCATGTACTCGACCACAGATATCAAAAAATCTGTTTCACTGTATGTGGCATAATTGTTATAGTCCGGGCTGATTACAATGAAGTTTTCTTCCTCTGCCTTTTGAAGCCAGCCGCTTTCCACCACATTATCCACCGGATCACAGGTTGTGCCGCACATAAAAAGCACCATCGGAACCTTTTTCTCTGGCTGTTCCTTTACTTTCTGTGGAACATATAAAAATACAGTTTTTCCATTTTCCATAATAAATTGTTCCATAGCAATACCGTCCATATCCTTATCCTCGTTTTCCTGCTCTCCGGTTTCTGTTTCCTTTGTCTGTACTTCATCTGGCTCTGCGGGAACAGGAACGCCTGACGCCTGCCCGCCTGCAGAAGCCTTATCACCTGAAGCCCCACAGCCAGCGGTCACAGTCAGGAGCGCTAATGTCAATAAAATGACTATCATTCTTTTCACTTAAGTCTCCTCTTTTAGTTCCTCCTGCGTGGTGTCTTCATCTGTTTCCATATCCCGGGTTTCTGGCTGCGTTTGTATCTGTGAATCAATTTCCGGCTGACTCACCTGCGGCCTTTCATTACCCCAGTGTGTTACTCGTGAATTTTCCAGCCGTTCAGGAACTTCGCGGTATCTGCCGCGCTATGGTCGATGATCTCACTGTGTCCCAAATCCAGCGCGCCAATTGCCGCCATATCCTCATCACTCAGACTGAAATCCCAAATATGAAAGTTTTCCTCCATGCGCTCCTTGTGGATGGACTTCGGAATAATGACAACTCCCCTCTGCGCATTCCACTTAAGCGCAACCTGTGCGGCGGTCTTTTCGTATTTTGCACCGATTTCGGTCAGAACCGGATGCGTGAAAATGCCATGCTTTCCTTCCGCCATCGGTCCCCACGCTTCGGGCTGGACGCCAAATTCTTTCATCGTCTCAAGAGCGCCTGTCTGGGCAAAGAACGGATGCAGCTCTACCTGGTTTACCATCGGCTTAATCTTTGCGTTCAGGCATAAGTCCGTAAGCCTCTCCGGATAAAAGTTGCAGACGCCGATTGCTTTCGCTTTTCCTTCCTCATACAGTTCTTCCATTGCCCGCCACGAGCCGTAATAATCATTCATCGGCTGATGGATCAGATACAAGTCGATATAGTCAAGCCCCAATTTGTCAAGGGAAACCTGAAATGCTTTCTTTGCGTTCTCATACCCTGCATCCTGAATCCAGAGTTTTGTAGTGATAAAAAGCTCCTCGCGCGGGATGCCGCTCTTTTTGATGGCGGCGCCTACAGCCTCCTCATTGAAATAGGCTGCTGCTGTGTCTATCAGACGATAACCAACTGCCAGCGCATCTGTCACTGCCTGTTCACATACTGCTGCATCCGGCACCTGAAAGACGCCGAATCCCTCCATAGGCATTTTTACTCCGTTGCTTAATGTTGTGTACTCCATTTGTAAGTCCTCCTTATAATTTTATATTGTTTCTGTTTTTTCATATTTTGGCTTCATCATGCCAAGCATTCCCAGAACCAGCTTATTTGCTTTAAAATAAGGTTTCTCTGTATCCAGGGCAGCAATCTTTTTCATATCCTCTGCCGATAAGGCAAAGTCAAAAATATTGAAATTCTCTTTTATATGATCTACATTTTTAGACCCGGGAATCGCACAGAACCCCATCTGCAGATGCCATCTCAAAATGACCTGTACGGCAGATTTCTGATATTTCCTTCCAATCTCTGCAAACACCGGATTGCCGGTAAGCTTTGCATCCCCGTGTCCCAGCGGGTACCAGGCCATAACTTTTATCTTGTTTTTATTCAGTATGCTTTCTACGTCTTTTCCGATATAATATGGATGGCGTTCATACTGCGCCACCTGCGGTTTCACTTTTGCCGCGGCCAGTACCTTTTCCAGATTTTTCCCGTAAAAATTCGAAATACCGATTGCCTTGACCTGCCCCTTTTCATAAGCATTTTCCAGCAGCTTATATCCGGACAGGTAATCTCCTGCAGGCTGATGGAGATATAGCAGGTCAATATAGTCAAGCCCCAGACGCTCCAGTGTTTCTTCCACACTGTTTTCGTTTTTATATTCACTGATCCAGAGCTTGGTAGATACAAAGATATCCTTCCGGTCAACGCCAGATGCCTGAATAGCCCGCCCGACAGCTCTTTCATTTCCATACATATTGGCTGTATCAACCATCCGGTAACCCATACGCAATGCTTCCCTCACAGAATGCTCTGCATCTGCCGGTGAGATCATGTAAGTCCCAATTCCCAGAACCGGCATCTTTATCCCATTACTCAGCGCCACATACTCCATTCTCTCTACCTCCTCTCCTGTTTTTCAGCCAGTTCCACAGTAAAACGCACCGATGCAGGCAGGCTTTTTACCAATCCTAAATCCTTCTCATCAATATGGGCGATCACCATCATGCCCCTGTAATCCGAGGAATTTTCTTCTCCGTCAAACAGCACCGCGAACCATCCGCCCGCAAGGCTGATGTCCCCGTTTTTCCACCCAGACTGTGTTTCCGACGGATCAAAGATCCCGCTTGCCGCCGTACAACAGTAATCTACTGCCGACCTGTGGCCGGATACCGTGAAAGGCAGACGTTTCCTAAAATCCTGCGCCGCTACCGTATCATTTAATGTAGCCGGGATCACTGTACCGTTTGCTTTCAATAGAATTTGTGTTGCCATTCTTTGTTTCCTCCCTAATTCAAAGAAATATCCATGTGTTGACTTTTTCTTATGTGGATAGTATAATCCGCATATAAGAAAAAAACAATTGCCAGCTTTTTCGATATGGAGTTTATGCCACATATTTTAAAAACTGGATATTTTAAGACAGTCAGGAGTGTTGCAATATGGATTTTAGCCAGGAGCATCATATTGATCTGCGCGTTCGGAAAACCCGTGAAGCAATCAAGAACACTTTTAAGGAAATGGTGTGCGAAATGGCGGCAGACAAGATCACCATCAAGGAACTGACAGAGCGCGCAAGGATCCACAGAAAGACCTTCTATCTCCACTATACGTCAATCGAAGCGCTCTATCAGGATATGATGTCAGAAATCGCCGATGGGTATTATAAAGAAATGGAAAAAATCGAACCGCCCTATTCCCACAAGGACGTAAACCGCATTTTTTTCACTTACTATGCGGGACAGGAAAAATTTGTAGAACGGTTAATCTGTGAGCCGAGCTACCGGCCTTTCTGCAACAAACTCCATGCCGCCACTCTGCAGCACAATCTAAGCCGCTATAATCCTTACGCAGATTTCAGTCCAGAAAAGCAGAGTATGATAAATACATTTCTGGTAGTCGGTTCGCTTGAGCTTTACCGACAGTGGATTGCTGACGGGAAAAAAATCCCCTTAGAGGAAATGATTGATCTGACAGGAAAACTGCTTGATGAGGGGATTTCCGGACTCTGTTCCGATAAATAAAGAATGATTTGACGGACAACAGGCCCTGAATGCAGAAACCTAAAACGCATAACAAAAAGCCTCCATCTGAGAAAGTCAAAACCCCCGCAGCCGCTCCACCACCGTCCCTTTTTTCTCCATACTCCGGTAAGCCATCAACGGCACCGCCACGCATACCGCCAGTACAAATGCCGAAGCCGCCGCCATCGGAAGCGCCGGTACCGCAAAGGGCACCTTCCGGTAGTTCATAGACTGGTACAGCGCCCAGGTCACCGCCAGCCCGGCTGTCCAGGTGACGCACAGGGAGCCGCCCGCGAACAGAACCCCTTCCAGTACCAGCATCTTCCGAACCTGCTTTGCGCTCATGCCGACGCTTTCCATGACCGTGATCTCCAGCTCCCGGCTCCGGATATTTCCCACCAGCGTATTCACATAATTCAGGATTCCGATCAGGGCCAGGATCAGCACGATCCCGAGTCCCACCTCCATCATATTTCCCTGAGCCTTTTTCACGGTCTTCATCTCTTCCAGCTTGGATTCGCAGGAAATGTTATTGGAGTACCCGCTGTCTTCGACCATCTGCTGCAGCTCAGCCTCAATCTCTTCATCATACTCCTGCCGGTAGCGGAGGCTGACCTTGAACACAAACGGATGCTCCGAAAATTCCCGCAGGGCGCGGCTGCTGACGATCACCGTGGGGGCGAAGCTGGCCAGGCCTCCGGTATAATAATACTCGTCCGTCAGGCCTGCGATCTGAAATGCCCTCATATGCTCCGGATCCTCAAAGGCGCCGCAGGCCACTTCCTTTCCCTGTACATCCCCGTCCGTAAAATCCAGATCATCCCGGTACAGGATACAGGTCTCCCCGCGTAAAAATGCTTCCTCATCCACAGGCTGCGCCAGCGTACTGTTCAGATAGGAGAACTCTTCCTCATCAATGCCCACCAGGAAGGAGCTGTATTCCTCCGGGTGTTCCTGATATTTCTTCCTGCCCTCCTCATAGGTCTCATATGGCATCCACATATCATAAAACTCTTTCATCCACATTTCTGAAAAATCCGGTTCCCAGGGAACCTGGATCTCCGCGCACAGAACCTCATGTACCTCTTCCAGAGCCTCTTTTTCTTTCAGCTCCCTTAGAAATGCCTCGTCCATCACCTGCCGCCGGTTTTCCCGGTCCTCTTTTTTCAGAGTCTTATTCACCAGCACCATGTCCATATCCATGTAGTTGGACACGATCGTCCGTGCCGCCTGGCTGTCCAGCAGGGTGACCAGACACAAAAACAGCGACAATCCGACAGACAAGGACAGGATCACCATTCCGGTTTTCTTTTTGTCCTTCCTAAGCTGCTCCTTTGCCAGGCGCCACAGGATGCCGCCCCGCCCCGTCTTGCGGCTTCGCTTCCCGGACTGCACCGGACGGTATCCCAGCGCTTCCACCGGGGACGCTGCTTCCGCGATCCGTGCCGGTCTGTACCCTGCCGCAAATACCGTCAGCCCGGACAGAAGCACTGCCAGAAGCAGCACCGCGGGGTGAAATGCCACCCGGATGCGTTCATTTTTTCCCAGATAGACTCCCATGGATCTGACAACCGAGGGAACCACCCAGAAGGACACTCCGGTTCCGGCAAGCAGACCGCCAGCGGTTCCCGCCGCCGCAAGAATGGCCAGCTGCCGCCGCACCAGACAGCGGATCTGCTTTCCTGACATTCCCACGGTCTGCAGCAGCCCGTAATACCGGATGTTTCCGGAAATGGAGAGGTACATGATATTGTAGATCAGCAGGTAGGCGCACAGACAGGCGATGGCGGCCAGCCCCAGGATGCCCCCAAGAACCCGCACCGAATACTCATATTCCACATTAAAAAACAGGTTCTGCTGTTTTTCCAGGTTCAGGCTCTCGGTAAATGCCTCCTGCTCCGCCCGTGTCATAATCGTCTGCTTAAAATCGATCATATACCGTCCAGAGCCTACATTGGACAACTTCTCCCCGGTCTGGTCGTAAAAAGCTTTGGACACAAAACAAACATTTTGGGATCCATATCCGTCCCACATGCCAGAGATCCGGAACTCCCCTGTAAATTCCCCCGAGCCGGTGCCGTAGGTCATGGTAAAGGTATCCCCTGTTTTTAATCCTTCCAGGCCGCAGGCCTTGAGGCAGTCCCTTTTGACCAGCACCTCATTGTACTCCCGGGGATAATGCCCCTCCATCCAAGTCCTGCCGGGCTTTCGCATTTCCTCCCAGCAGACTTCATCGTCCCAGATCAGTCCGGCATCCGGCGTATCATTCCGATCAGTCTCCACCACGTAACCTGCCACCGCCTCAATCCCGGAGTGCAGGATATCGGGATTTTCCCGGCACAGCTTCTCCTGCTCCGGGGTCAGGCCGTACAGGTACGCGTCATAATCCGCGCCGTGGAGCCGAATATTCTGTGTCCGCTGCATTTCAAAAAAAGTCATTCCTACCGTAAAAACGCAGAACAGTAAAAATGTAGAAAACAGGATTGCCAGAAAAATGCTGATATTCCGACGCCGGTTAGTCCGGAAGGAACGCTTCGCCATGCTCTGGATGACTGCGGTATTGTTATTTTTCAGCATGGCTGACACCGCCTTTCTCTTCCGGATTCCCTTCATCCGCCTGAGCATCCGCTTGGGATTCATCCATACAGGAATCTCTCATTCCCTGATCCTTCTCCCGCTCTGCCCCGCTTCGCACCACAATCCGCCCGTCCTCGATCCGCACGATCCGGTCCGCCATCTGGGCAACATCATTGTCATGGGTGATCAGTACCACCGTCTGCTGGAACTGCTTTGCCGCCAGCTTTAATAATCCGATCACGTCATGGCTGGTGGCGGTGTCCAGATTTCCCGTCGGTTCGTCGGCCAGCAAGATCGCCGGCTTGGACACCAGTGCCCGGGCAATGGCGACCCTCTGCTGCTGGCCGCCCGAGAGAGTACCCGGAAGCGCCTCCTGCTTCTCTTTCAGCTTCAGAAAGTCCAGGATCTCCTCCGCAAATTCCCGATCCACATGCCGCCCGTCCAGCTCCACAGGGAGCACCACGTTTTCAAATACATTCAGATCCGGCACCAGATTGTAGTTCTGGAACACGAACCCCACCTTCCGGCGGCGGAACACCGCAAGCTGCTCTTTGTTCATCTCGCTTAAGTTCCTCCCGGCCACATAGACCTCGCCGCCGGTAGGCACATCCAGCCCGCCGACCATGTGGAGGAGCGTGGATTTTCCAGACCCGGATGTGCCGATGACCGCCACAAACTCCCGCTCCCTGACGAAAAAATCCATGCCGTCCAATGCCTTTACCGTATGCTCCCCAAGCTGATAATATTTTTTCAGATTCTTTGTCCTGATGATCCATGATTCCATATGCGTACCTCCATTACACTCGCTTTGCCATTTTTATCCGGAGCAGGTAATCCTCAATCCATATCCTCCTCCCCGAACTATAAACAAAGTATATCTCAAAAGAATCACAAACCGTTCTCAATACAATATTTTTTCCAACCGTACAGTTAGAAATTTTTTTGAAATAGGAGTTTGGACAAAAAAATCCCGGAATTTCTGACTCCATTCCGGGATTTTTATTGAGGTTTATCTTGTGAAACCAGACGGATGGCCGTAATTGGACGCCCATCGGTCTGCACTTTAGAACGGATTCCAATACCGTCCCCCATTCACTGCCTGCAGCGCCAGGGAGATCCCGATCAGCCCGAAGCCCAGGATCATGGTCCCGTAATCCAGGCCGGTAAATTTCCGCTCCCGATACCAGGTCCGTTTCGGCTCTTTTCCGAAGCACCGCAGTTCCATGGCGTTGGATACCACTTCGATCCGATCCATGCTGGAGAGGATCAGCGGCATGAGGATCGCCGTCGCGCCTTTCAGCCGCTTGATGATGTTCTCCTTCCCGGACAGCTCCACGCCCCTCGCCTGCTGTGCCAGGGAAATGGAATGGAACTCGTCCATTACATCCGGGATGTATCGGAGCGCCAGCGACACGGAATAGGAGATCCGGTAGCTCACTCCCAGCTTGTTCAGCGACGCCGCAAATTCGCTGGGCTGCGTGGTGGACACGAAGAGGATGACCACCGGGATGGTTGCCGTATACTTGAGGATCACATTTGCATGGTACAGCAATTGCTGTGCCGTAATGCTGTATCTTCCGATCAGGTCTATGAGCACCGTCCGGGAGCCGTACAGGCTGACCCCGTGCTCCGGGGAAAACAGGTAGATCAGCAGGTTATTGAGGAACAGAAAGACCAGAGAAAAGACCAGGATCACCTTCACTTCCCTCACCTTGATCTTCGACACCCGGAACAGCACCAGCGCACAGACCGTAAGGAGGATCAGGTAGCGTGTGTCGAAGGTGATCATGGCTGCCAGAACCCAGCAGAGCATACACGCCAGCTTGGCCGCCCCTGTCAGTCTGTGGATCGGAGAAACTCTGTCGATATAATTAAATAACTGGATCATCCTCTTTTTTCCTCCTTCGAATCATTTTGTGCCGCTGCGCCGCCGACCTGACGTTCTCTGCCTTCTTCCTCATAGTCGATAAAATGCTGCACGAACACGTTGGGATCTTCGATCCCGCAGAGCAGCGACAGGTCGTAAAGCGACGTCTCCTTTAAGTTGGCCCGCTCGATGATCTCCGGGTTGGTCAGGATATTTGCCGAGGTGTCGTTGGCGATCACCTGCCCGCCGGAAAATACGACGGCCCGCTGGGCGTATTCCAGCATCAGATGCATGTCGTGGGTGATCATGACCACCGTGATCCCCCGGCCGTGAAGTTCGTTCAAAAATTCCATGATCTCCGTATAATGCCGGTAATCCTGCCCCGCCGTGGGCTCGTCCAATATGATCATCTGGGGATCCAACGCCAAAATCGACGCAATGGTGACACGCTTTTTCTGGCCGAAGCTCAGCGCGGACACCGGCCATTTCCGGAAGGGGTAGAGCCCGCAGATCTTCAAAACCTCCTCCACCTTCGCCGTGATCTCTGATTCCGGCACATTTCTCTGGCGCAGGCCGAATGCCACCTCGTCAAAGATCATGGGCTTGGAGATCATCTGGTTGGGGTTCTGCATCACGTATCCGATCCGGTCGGCACGTTCTTTGATGCTGTAGTTTTTCATGTCCTGCCCCTGGAATGTCAAGGTTCCCAGCTGCTGCTTCTCGAACCCGCAGACTACCTTGGAAAATGTAGATTTTCCCGCGCCGTTGGTTCCTACGATGGCAAGCAGCTCCCCTTCATCGATGGAAATGTTGATATCCTTCAGGGCATGAAAGCCGTTGTCATATGTAAAATCAATCTTTTCCGCAGTCAGAAGAGCCTTGCCTTCCGGTTTCTCCTTTGACAGCTTCCGCGCGTGGAACCAGGTCCGGACTTTGAGTTTGTCTTCCTCTGTCAGAGTCAGGCTCCGGATGCTGCGTGGATGGCATTTGGGCGTGATCTTCACTCCCGCGTATTTGAGGGCGGTCAGATACAGAGGCTCCCGGATCCCGTTGTCCAGCAGCACGTCCGTGGAAAGCAGTTCATCCGGCGGCGCGTCCGTTACGATCCGGCCGTCCTTCATCAGCACGATCCGGTCCACGTCCCGCCACAGCACGTCCTCCAGGCGGTGCTCAATGATGATGACCGTGGCCCCGGTCTCCTCCTGGATCCGGTCTATGATCTCAATGGCCTTTTTTCCGGTGGCCGGATCCAGATTCGCCAGCGGCTCGTCAAACAATAGAATACTGACCTCATTGACCATTACGCCTGCCATGGAGACCCGCTGCTTCTGGCCTCCGGAGAGGGCATCCGGCGAGTGCTCCAGATGGTCTCCGATGCCGACCTGGCGTGCCACCTGCCTGACGGTCTTTTTCATATCGTCCTGCCCGACGCAGGCATTTTCCAATGCAAATGCAATATCCTCCGCAACGGTCAGGCCGATGAACTGTCCGTCCAGATCCTGCAGGACTGTCCCCACCATCCTGGATATCTCAAAGATGCTTAAGTGTTTTGTTTCCTTCCCCTGGATCATCAGCTTCCCGGTGGATTCTCCCGGATACGCAAAGGGGATCAATCCGTTCATGCAATGGGTCATGGTCGATTTCCCGCAGCCGGAGGGACCTGCGATCAGGATCTTTTCTCCGGGATAGATCTCCAAATTGATATCCTTTAAGGTCGGCTCTGCCTGCGCATCATACTGAAAACCAAAGTGTTCAAATTTTATGATCGGTTCTTTCACGAATCATGTCCTCCTATTTCGTTTCGCACGGAAAAAAGGGCAGCGAACAAGCCACCCTTCCTTGCCAAATTGTTTTTAATCTTCCTTTTTCAAAGATCCTTTTTTCGCCCTTGTAGATGCATACGCAAAGCACAGGATCGTACCAACGACCGCCGTAGAAATAATATTTCCCACGCTGCCCACTGCTCCCTGCAGGAAGATCTTTTCCACAGGCTCGTTGTAGATCAGAATGTCCAGTCCCGGCGCGATCAGTCCCCAGGCGATCAGATGCGCGATCACCTGAACCACGTTAAAGATCACAGCGCCCTTGATGCCGAATTCGCCCTTGGACAGATCGATCTTGTAGCCTATGAATCCCATGACCAGCCCGAAAAACGCGGAACCCGCAACCCAGCTCCACCATACACCCCAGCCGCTTGCCAGGTCGCTTAAGAAATGTCCGATCAGTCCCATCAGGCAGCCTGCCAGAGGGCCGAACAGCATCGCCATGACTCCGATTACCGGATAGTGCACGCTCAGCTTCACGTTCGGAATTGGAGTGGGGATTGCGATATAAGTGCTCAGCACAAAAAATAACGCTGCCCCGATACCGATTGCTACGATTGTTTTTACTGCAAAATTCTTCATGTGTAAATCCTCCTCTTTGTAACTCTTTCCTTTTGAGATGCTTTCCGATACATTCATCGTACCGGCTGCGTACTGTTGGTTTTCCTGCGGCACGCAGTATTGTATACGTCATAAAGGCCGGCTGGCCGAACGTATCAAAAAGTGTTATACTTGCCGACCTGCCCGCATACGCAAAACAAACGGCAGGCGAAAAGCCGGTGCTGCCTCTCAGCCCCGGGAATCCTTCCGGATGGCGATGTGCCAGCTGTTCCCGGTTCCGATATTGTATGCCCTTGCAAAGCTTCCCTGATTGATTGCCACCGCCATGCAGTTCAGGGAGTTCATATACAGCAGCGGTTCCCCGACATACACATCCGCGAAGGAATGGCCGTATACCATGGTATTGCGGTACAATGTCCTGGTGTCGTTGCTGATCATCACTTCCACCCGCTCCCCGAACTCGATACCCAGCTTTTTGAACAGCTCAATGGGGATGTTGGACCACAGGCTTCCAAAGCGCACGTCCAGCACGTCAATGGTGCCCTGCACGCCGCCGTCCTCAGTCTCCTTTGCTGGGATCGTGGGCAGCTCCACAACGCTTTCCGGATCCATCTCTTCTCCCACCTGGTCAAATGTGATCTCCCCGGAGGCCAGCTTTGCCCCGGTAAACGCATAGACATCCCGGCCATGGAATGTATAGGATTCCTCCGAGCCCGAACGGCGGTTCTTGGATTCGTCGATCACCCGGACCGCCTCGATCCCCAGATTCCGCTTTACAAAGGTCAGTGTCCCATTATCCGGAGTCACCACGTACTGCCCGGTTTTGGTCTTTGCGACGATACTCCTTCTCGTGGAGCCCACGCCCGGATCCACCACCGATACAAAAACGGTTCCCTCCGGCCAGTAGCTCACGGTCTGGATCAGCCGGTAGCTGGCTTCCCATGTGTTGTAGGGTTCGATGCCGTGGGTCAGGTCATAGATCTTCAGATCCGGCGATACCCCGTAGGCCACCCCGTACATGGCGCTCACCGCCCCGTCCTCCGTGCCGAAATCCGTCTGGAACACCAATGCGTTTTTTTCCATTGCTTTCTTTCTCCTTTTTGAATCTTCAATACACTTGTTGCATTACAGCTCCTGTATTTGCCAGTCATCTGCTGTTCTAAATCATTAACAAAGTTTTCTGATCAGATCTGTCATGAGCGCATCCCGCTCAATACGATATACGTATCTCATAGTATGTCTTTCCTTTGAAAATACATACCTTATCGGGTGAAAATCTCCCGCAATCTCCGGACAGGTTACGAGCCGGTCGTTCATAAAGCGCTGTCCATCGTTCATCAGCCAGGCCACCGCCGTCACGTCCCAGATCACCTTTGCCCAGGCCGTGCCTGCCGCCCATTCTTCCACCGCTTCTATGGCATACCCGGCCAGATAATCCGCCAGCGGATTCTTTCCTATCAAGTACTTCTCCAGCTCCGGCCTGCTGATCGAGAAGCTCTCCACCACGCCCCAGCATGGCAGCTGAACCAGCGGTACCCCGCTGTCAAACAGGATCTGCGCGGCAGCCGAATCCTCCGCCAGATTAAACTCCTCCATCTCCTCACAGTGAAAGGCGCTTCCTCCCAGCCAGACGACCACCATCCGTTCTGTAATCTCCGGTTCACATAAAATTGCGGAGGCTATATTGGTTGCCGCCGCAATTCCAATCACATATAAAGGATTCTCTGCAGAATGCGCCATCGCCCTTTGGATCAGGTCTTCCGATGCTTCGGAAACCGCCGGAGCAATCCTGTTCTGCTCTTCCTGAACGGATCTCCCGTCATGCTTCAGAAAATACTCTGCTCCTTTGTACACTCTCTTCTGATATTCCGGAGTGCCTGCCAGCTCCAGGAGCTTTAAAATCTCCTGATAGCTTTTCTCCATCCCGTCCTTGGGCGTGTCTGCCTTTTCATTCAAGAAAGGCGCCGCGTAAATGGCCTGCAGCCGGAGCCTGTCCGGATTCCGGAGCAGATATGCCAGCGCGAACTGGTCGTCCACCTCATTAAATGTATCCGTATCGATCACCACATCGACCGAATGCTCCGGGCACTGCAGCATGCGGATCCTCTGAGCCTCTTCCAAATCACAGCACCTCCATACAGGCATCCAGATTGTGCAATTTGTTCACAAAATACTTTTTACGTTCGTTTTATTGTAGCACTTATACCATTTTAGTCTTTTCTGACTCATCTGTCAATATATTTTGCCCTTTAAAGGATAAGTATCTCTCCGAATCCCAAATGAAAGTTAGCGAAAGTTAAAATTTAATATAATTTACAAAAAAACAATACCAAAAACCGCATAAAATAAAGGTTTTTGGCATTGGTTGTATTGTTGTAAGACATAAATTTGCCAATGAGTGAAAGTTAGCGAAAGTTAGATTATGCCCAATACGGTATATATTTTTTATATCTCGGCATCGTTTTTTACAATAAACTTCTCATTCTGTAAATCATCCAGAACTTTATCTCTGTTTCGAGGAATCGGCATATCCATCTTATCATAGTATTTGGGATAATCCAATAAAAAAACCAACTCATCTTCCATAACATTACTTTTTGCCATACGAAGCTCATACGGCATCGTATCAAACGCCTGCCATAATTCTCTTTCCTTATCCGGATATTCTTTCAAATTCTTCTTATTTGTACCAACCCGAATATATTCCACCCCCGCAAACTGAACCGGCTGTTTCTCAGCACATGGAATTTCAATCATTACAACTTCTTTTTCTCCCATAGGGATTTCATAAAATTTAAAATTGATTCTTGGGGAAACCATGCGTGAAAGCCATGCTTCCAACTCCTCATTTCCCTTTTCATTTTCCGATATTGAAACTCTGTACCGATTATTTCATGTGTACCATCCTGAATCCCCCAAACAAGATATCCCTTTGTCCTGCCGCATAATGTAGCAGAATTACTCAATGCCGATATATATTCCCCTATCAACTGCGGCTCTTTATTATTACACTTAAACTCCACCCATTCCGTTTCAGTTGGCAGCTTTAAAAGCTCTCGTACAAGACTTTGCAAATATTCTATGGATGTAATTGACAAAAAATCACCTCTTTTTCGTTTCTAAGTCTGATACAAATGGTGCAATCCAATCCTGAGATCCGTCCGGCAGGCGAATCTCCAACTTCCAGATAATCCGTATAGTCATATGACATGATAAATCCTCATTTCCTTACTCACTCTCCGCAACTCCGAATTTCTGTCGAAAATCTTCGTAACTATTTACCCAATCGAATCTTACCTGTTCAGATACTGCCTGAAAATGCAGTTTACCGCACCGAATCTTGTTCCGCTCCACTTCCTGTAAGTTGAATTCCAGCTTATTTGCTTTCGTTTCAACAATAAAGTAAATCCCCAATTCCGGACTGTGCAAACTATCTTTCCTGCATACAATCGCCCAGTCAGGAGAATAATTTCCATAAGGTGTATCAATGATAAAACCACCCTTTTTCAACTTTGTAAACAACAGTTAAATAATATATCCGTAGGATTCATTTCAAATTCATGCGCAACCTCCGCCTGATGAGGCAAAAATTTTACATCACGTATTACAAAATTTATCTCTTTTACGTCATGCAAATTTTTTTCCAATAAAGAGAATACCGATATCGTCAGCTTATCATTGACGATATTAACTACCGCATTTTTCTTGTTCTGAAGAACTTCGTTAATTTTCTCAATCATCTGTTCGTTTGAATTAATAACATTCGTCATTCAGTCGTTTTCTCCTTCTTATGCCTTACGTCAGCAGTTTTCTGTGCATCAGCAGGAATCAGTCACATTTTAACTTTTTTAATCACACCATCTATTCGTCCTTCTATGCATAGCGTAATAATTCTTCGCGAAGAAGTATTCCACTTTTTAGACATTTCTACAGTTGTTAAGTATTCCATATCCAAAACCTCCTGCCTGGGAACGTTTCCACTATCTATCAATCCCCCGGAAACAGGATCCCCGCCTTCTTCCTGGCTTCTTCCAGAATCTCGATCACATGGATCATCACATCCAGCCGCCCATACACTGCCTCATAGTCCCCGGCCAGCATATACTCTGTGAGCTTCTGCACCTCATAGAACCGCCATTCCGGGTTGTCCTGCTGATCAAAGATCTCCTCCGAATCCTTTGTCACCACCCGGATCTCCGCGAGTCCGTTGCTCCCGTCCCGGATATAGATATGTCCCTTCTCGCCTTCGATCTGGAAATAGTTGACGCCCCAGGTGTCCTTCGCCCCTGCCGAGCTGCTGACGAATCCGTCATACTGCATGATCAGTATCCCGGAGGTATCTGCCAGCTCCCCACTCCGGTTGGGATAATAGGCCAACGACAGCGGCTTTCCGAACAGCGCCGCGTTCAGGTATACATTATAAAAATTGATATCCATCAGACACCCGCCGCCATATTCCGGATTGAATACATTGGGCACCTCCCCCTGCAGCACCAGGTCATAACGGCTGGAATACTGGCTGTAATTCCCAAGCACCAGCCTCACCTTCCCCACCTTCGGCAGCTCCCTTTTCAGCACCTCCAGATTCGGCAGAAACGCAGTGGGTACGGCGTCCGCCAGAAACAGACGCTTTTCCTTCGCCAGAGCCGTCAGCTCCCTTGCCTGATCTGCTTTTGTACAGAAGGGCTTCTCGCAGATCACATGCTTTCCCGCCAAAAGTGCTTTTCTAGTCTGTTCATAATGCAGCAGGTTCGGCGACGCAATATAGACCGTATTCATCTCCTCATCCGCCAGAAATGCATCCAGATCCGTGTAAACCCGGCCTGCCCCGTATTCTGCCGCAAGCGGCCTTCCCTTTTCCTCCGTTCTGGAATAGACGGCGGTGAGACGGATCCCGTCCGTTACATTTACCTGATCCAGTATGGTGTGTACGATCGAACCGGAGCCGATGGTTCCCAAACATAATTCTGTCATGTCGTTTTCTCCTCACTTTTGTATATTTCCATACAGTTCCTTACTTCCTGCAGTTCTTCTGTATCTCAAGAACTGCAGGAAAACAACTCATGTTCCCGGCTCATCTAATGATCCGCTTCTTCCAGATATCCGTCAATGATCTCCTTCCACGCCGCTTTATCCCTGGATCCCACAACGGTATCCAGTATCTTCCCATCCCGGCCGATAAAAAATGTCGTCGGCACCGCCGATACGCCGGAAAGCAGCCCGTCATTCAAGGACTCATTCAGCAGCAGATGCGGATAGTCTGCTTCGGTCTGTTCGATCAGCACCTCCACAAGCTCCAGTTTCTCTTCGTCCGCCCCTTCCGGCACATTGCTGACGATCCCGATCAGCTGAAAATCCTCCTTGTCATACTCCTGCGCCAGCTCTCCCAGCTCCGGCATCTCATTCAGGCAGGGACTGCAGTAGGTCGCCCATACATTGATCATCGTGAGTCTGGACTCCGAAAAAATCTCCGACGTAACCGCATTTCCCTCCATGTCATTTCCCGCAAAATCCGGTGCATCAGGTGAGTCCTTTTCCCCCTGATCCGACACACTCTCTGTATCCTTCTGTGCAGCGCTCTCTTCGCTTTCCCCTGCGTCCGTACCCCCCGCGCAACCGCAAAGCAGACTCACTGCCAGAATACAGGACAGCAGACACTTTTTATAATACTTCTTCATAAATAACATCCTCCCTATAAAATCTGTGACCACTTGCGCGCAAATGACCGGTCGTTTTATTATTAACCTATAGAGCCGTGCCTTTTCCGGGAATAAAAAACTGTCCCACATCCACGCCTTCTATGGTCAACAATCGGATCTTCTTATCCAGGCCGCCCGCATATCCGGTCAGGCTTCCGTTGGTGCCCACCACCCGATGGCAGGGAATGATAATGGAAATGGGATTGTGCCCCACGGCGCCGCCCACCGCCTGCGCGGACATCCCCGCAAGTCCGCGGGTCTTGGCCACTCTCCGCGCGATCTCCCCGTAGGTCGTAACCTCTCCATAAGGGATCTCACAGAGGAGCTTCCAGACGGATCTGCGAAATTCACTTCCCTCCGGGCGCAGAGAGAGCTCTTCAATGGCTGGTCTCTTCCCTTGAAAATAGCGGTCCAGCCAATCCTTTGTATGGTTCAGGGCCTCAGAATCCGTACATTCCTTCATCTCTTCTTTTATAGAACCAAGGAAATACTTCTGGCCTTCGATCCAGAGCCCGGCAAGCGCTCCGTCCTTTTCCGCAAGTAAAAGCCTGCCCACCGGGGAGTCATAATACATCGTATGATACATCGTCCTGCCTCCCATAAGATCCAAAATTCGTCTGTTTTATTGTAGCAAATCTCCGATTTAGAGTCAATTTTTCTTTTCAGACATCTTTAACGCTTTCTGAATGATCTCATTTACATTACTTTCATTTACCTTTCCTTCTTCATATTTTTGAACCTGAAGCACCGCCTGCTTTGATAACGTTTCCTCATGCTCCTGTTCTTTAAATAATTCGTTTAAATTCTCTGAATCTAATGCTGCTTTCAATACCTGTCTTGCATATTCAGAAATATTTTCCCATCCGCCATATAAATTTCTTACTGCGCAATCAATCTGCTGGTAACTTAAAGGCGCGCCCATTCTTTCCTCTTCACTCAAAATCCCTATAATATCAGATAAGTCTTTTTTATAACGTCTCCCGGACATTAATTTCATTGCAATAAGATATTCCGCGCTTATTGTTCGGATATTCAACACGTTAGAATACGTACGGTAATATTTAGAGTATTGCGGCAATTTGGGACTATAAGAACTCGTATTCTTAAAATCCGCATTCAGCCAGCCGTTCGGCAAACCCAAGCGGTCACCTACCACATTAACAGCCTCCTTCATAACTGATGATGCCGTTATGACCGCATCAATATCATAAGTCATTTCACGAAACCCGTAATTGGCAAGGATTGCCGCCCCTCCAACTAACACAATCTCAGCAGACGTATTTTTTCCATTCCTCTTCCGAAACTCTTTTGCTAATTCTTTCAAATAAAAATCCAGATTTTCTTTAGTAAATCCTTTCTCAACAGACATTCCTTATCTCGCTTTCTACAATATTAAACCTCAGGAATTCAGGAATCGCTTCTTTCAGGCACTGCTCTTTCCTATCAAGAGAGCCATCCAGTTTTGCAGTAAGAATAACCTCTCTCGGATATAATGGCTCTGGCAGCGCACAATTCCTTATATCTTCATAATCATTACACAGAGGAAGTCCATTTTCCCTGCTTAAATAGTCTACCATAGCTAGAAGGTAAAAGCTTTCCCGATACCATTTCCGTTTCCAGTAAATCCGTATTTTATTTTGCTCCAAAACATCAATTATAAAGTCAATATCCCCTTTATCCTTTACTAAATGACAGATATTACTTTTATAGATTTCAAAATCTTTTAAATCGGGAACATTTTCATTTTCTCTAAAACATTCTGGCAAAAGTTCAAAACTCATCAATTCCATTTCTCTTTTCTCCAAATCATTGATTTTACCATTGATTATAATGGTATACCATAACAGTGTCAAGGAATCAAAAAATAACAAAAACCCCTGCAAACGGCATACACACACCATCTACAAGGGTTCTTATTCAGGGCCGGATTCTCACTTCACCGGCACAAACTTCGCCCGGTTCATCAGCGGATGCACCAGCCGGATCGCCCCCGGCTTCGGGCATACCATCACACATGCCCCGCAGTAATAGCATTCTCCCGGATACATCACCACCGGGTGCTCCCCTTCCTTCCCGGAGGGAAGCAGGATATCACACTGGCACACATCCGCGCACCGGCCGCAGCCGATACAAAGCTCCGGGTCATATCGGATCGGATCGGTACTGCATGGAGACGGCTCCGCCGTAAACTCAACCTTTCTCATATCCTGCCTCCTCCCTCTCTCTGATATAATCCCCATTGCGCTTCTCATATTCTTCCCGCAGCTCTCCGAAAAAGTCCAGAGACACCTCCCGGGTACATACCGCGCCGTCTTCCTGCCGGATGACGATATGCCGCCGTTCCTCTTCCTTCTCCATCTCCGGATAATCGCTGCGCCGGAAACACAGCGGCTCTGAGCTTGCTTTCCGCTCCAGCGACGCGTGCAATACGATCTGTGCCACCGTCAGGATGTCCAGCACTTCGTGGGTGCGCATCAGCTCATGAGGATTGGACGCAGAAAGCCTTGGAACGATCTCTGCCTCAAAGCTTTTCAAAAGATCCAGCCCTTCTCTTAGCAGCGCCTCGCACTTCACCCCGCCGCAGTAATTCTGCATGGCCTTGGCAATGGCCATGTTCAGCTCCTTCCATCCCATGCCCTCTTCCCGGCTTACATAAAGCGGCTGGTACAGGCGCTTTTTCTCCGCTTCGATGTCCTCTCCGGACACCTCAAAGAGGCCTTCCGTCCGGGCGGCCGCATCCGCCGCCTTTCTTCCCGCGTAATACCCGGTAGCGCAGGCAAAGCCCGCGCAGTCCGAGGCATAGAGCTGGTCGCCTGCGGCATAGATCCCGTCCAGGTTCGTTTTCAGATCCCAGTCATGCATCAGGCCCCCCGGCGCGCCGAAGAACTGCCGTTCCTGCTCCAGGAAGTTCGCAGACTGCCAGCCCGTCCCGTAGCTCTGGAGCATATGCTTTCTGGGGTCAAAGCCCCGTTCCGTATAATTCTGAAAAATGGGGATCTTGGTTTTCGCCTCTTCCCCCACCATCATGCCCCAGATGACCCTCCGCTCGTCCTCGGGCATCCGGCTTAAGTCCGCGTAAAAGGGCAGCTGGTAGCCCCGCTCCATGAGGGTTTCAAAATCCAACGTCTCAGGACCTCTGTATTCATATTTGGGATTGTCGATGACGCCCCCCTTCAGGAAAAATTTCTGTCCGGGCACCGGATAATACCGCTCAGACACCGTTTTCAGTTCGTTTCCGTCCCGGTCCACATAAGGGATCTCCACCCCTCTGGCGTCCACCATGGTGGCCGCATACCAGGTGTTGTGGTTGTTCCCCGCGCCGTAAGGCGGAAAGCTTCGTCCTGCCGCGGAAAATTCAGCCCGCACGGATTTTTCCATCATCGTAAATTCCATCCCGGCCCGCCAGCCCATGGCGTGTCCGCTTCCAATGCTCTGCAGGGGGCGAAATTCGCACAGCCCGGTCAGATCCGGGTCAAAGAGCCACACCCTTGCCGGCCTGGACATGGCAAGCACCGTAGCCTTCGCCCGGAAAATGTAGAACTTCCCGGTATGCACATCCATCCCGAAAGCCCCCGCGCCCCGCCTGTTTCCCTTTTCTCCCGACAGGATCAGTCCGGTGGCTTCCGTCCGTTCCAGGATCCGGATGCCCAGCCGCTTCATTTCCTTTACCAGGGCGGGCTTGAAGGTGGAACCCCAGACCCGGATGGTAAATTTGTTCTTATAATCATAGGCAAACATCAGCTTGCTTTTCTCGTCCCGAAATTCAGCTCCCGCAAATTCGTCTTCCGTATCCCGGATCTTCCCGCCGAATGCCTCCAGATCCAGAAGCCGGTCATATCCTTCCCGGCACTCGATATAATGGGCGATCCCATTGCTGTACCAGTCCTGTTCCCGGACATAGGCTCCGGCGATCTCCTCCGGAGTCACACCGGAGCAGGGATTGGTGCAGGCCGATTCCCAATGGTCAAAACCGGTTCCGGCGGCTCCGCTTTTCTCCACCGCTCCCTTTTCCACCAAAGTCACCGACTGCCCCCTCCTGGCCGCCGCAATGGCCGCAAAGCAGCCGGACAGGCCGCCGCCTAAGACCAGCACGTCGCTGTCAATGGTCTCCTCCTGGTCCATTTCATTTTGATAGGGCCATTTATATTCTGCTTTACTCATTCAAACTCTCCTGAATCTCCAAAACTCCTTCAAATCTCATGTGCTCTGCGGCATGCCGCAAAATGTCCTTCTCTTACTTCCTCCAGCGGGATCTCTCCCTGCCTGCAGGCATCCCCGGCATAAGGGCAGCGCGCCGCGAAACGGCATCCGGGCGCAGGGTTCACCGGGCTGGTAACCTCGCCCTGCAGAAGCTCTCTCTCCTTATGGCAGGATTCCACACTGGGAATCGGAATGGCCGCAAGCAATGCTTTCGTATACGGATGCACCGGATGGGAAAACATTTCCTTTGCCTCCGCGCGCTCCACACATTTTCCAAGGTACATGACCATGATCTCATCCGAAATGTGCCGCACGGCGGAAAGGTCGTGGGTGATGAATACATAGGTCAGCCCCATTTCTTCCTGGAGATCCATCAGAAGGTTGAGGATCTGGGCCTGGATCGACACGTCCAGCGCCGAAACCGGCTCATCGCAGACCACAAATTCCGGCTCCAGTATGAGCGCCCTCGCGATCCCGATCCGCTGTCTCCTTCCTCCGTCCAGCTCATGGGGATAGGCTGACGCCAGACGGCTTGCAAGCCCGACCGTCTCCATCATGCGGCTCACCTTCTCCTCTACCTCTGCCCTGGATCCGCAGGTTTTGTTCACCAGCAGCGGCTCGGCAATGAGCTGGCGCACATTCATACGCCCATTCAGGCTGGCGTAAGGATCCTGGAAGATCATCTGGATCTTCGGCCGGATCTTCTTCATTTCTTTTTTCCCAAGCTTGGAAAGCTCCGTACCCTTAAAAAAGATCTCCCCGTCCGTGAGGGGATCCAGACAGAGAAGGGTCCGGCCGAGAGTGGATTTCCCGCAGCCGGATTCCCCAACGATCCCAAGGGTTCTGCCTTTTGCGATGGAAAAACTCACGTCATCCACCGCATGGAGCATCCCCGCCGGCGTCCGGAAATATTTTTTCAGATGGTTCACCTCTATCAGATTTGATTCCATGATTCACCTCCTCACTGCCCAGCCAGATGGCAGCGGATCTGATGTCCTTCCTGCTCCCATACTGGCGGCGCCTCCTGCCTGCACTTTTCCATACAGCGTCCGCACCGGGGCGCAAACCAGCAGCCTTGCGGTTTTTCCGTGGGATCCGGCATCAGCCCTTCGATGGGCTTCAGCCTTTTGCTGTCCCCGGTCAGGCTGGGCAGGGAGCGGAACAGCCCTTCCGTATACGGATGGTGTGCCTCTCCCGTAAAGATATCCCGCAGGCTGCCGTATTCCACGATCTCTCCGGCATACATAATGGCCACCTTGTCGCAGGTCTCCGCCACCACGCCCAGGTCATGGGTGATCATGATGACCGAGGTCTTGTATTTTCTCTGCAGGTTGCAGATAATGGTCAGAATCTGGGCCTGGATGGTCACATCCAGGGCGGTGGTAGGCTCATCCGCGATCAGCAGGTCCGGGTTGCAGATCAGCGCGATCGCGATCACCACCCGCTGGCGCATACCACCCGAAAACTGGTAGGGGTATTCTACCTTCCGTTCCTTCGGAATCCCTACCAGCTCCAGAGTTTCCTCCACCTTTTCCTCAATCTGTGCCTGGGACAGATTGTCCTCATTATGGAGATACACCGCCTCCCCGATCTGCTTCCCGATGGGCAGCACCGGATTCAGGGCGGTCATGGGATCCTGGAAGATCATGGAGATCTTGCTCCCCCTGACCTTCAGCATTTCCTGCTCGTTCAGCTTTAGAAGGTTCTGGTCCTGAAACCGGACCTCCCCATTTGTGACCCGTGCCGTCCGTTCCGGCAAAAGTCCCAGGATCCCAAGGGCGGTAGTCGTCTTTCCCGCCCCTGTCTCTCCTACCAGTCCCAATGTCTCGCCGGCATCCAGCGAAAAGCTGATCCCGTTGACCGCATACACCGTCTCCAGGTCCGTTTCATATTGAATGGCAAGATTTTTCACATCTAACACTGTCTTTTTCATTGCTGTTCTCCTTAAAAAGTGTGCATCCTGACGCACACGCGCGCCGAAGCGCGGTTGCGATAGCAGCCATTTTCCTTAATCCTTCAGCTTCGGATCCAGCGCGTCGGTCAGTCCGTCTCCCACCAGGTTAAAGGACAGGGAGCTTAGAATAATAAACAGCCCCGGAAATACCAGCAGGTAGGGCGAGGTAAAGATATAGGTCTGCGCCGCGGACAGAAGCGCCCCCCATTCCGGAGACGGCGGCTGGATGCCCATCCCGATGAAGCTTAAGCCTGCCGCGGACAGGATCATATCAGAGATCGCCATCGTCGTATTGACAATGATGGGTCCCATGGCGTTGGGCAGCACGTACCGGAAAATGATCCTGGCGTTGGACGCCCCGTAGGACCGGGCCACCTCCACATAATCCTGCTCCGCCACCGTCAGCACCACCGACCGGATGAGCCGGACATTGCCCGGAATACAGGAAATGGTAATGGCAACGATGAGGTTGCGTACACTGGTGCCAAGCGCGGCCACCACGGCCAGGGACAGCAGGATCGGCGGAACGCACATGAACACGTCCACGATCCGGCAGATCACGTTGTCCACCATGCCTCCGAAATATCCGGCGCTGGCGCCCAGTATTGCGCCTGCGACTAATGCCATCAGGCTGGTGGCCACGCCGATAAACAGGGAATACCTGGAGCCGTGCACCACCCTGGCAAAGAGATCCCTGCCAAATTCATCGGTGCCGAAAAAGTGCGCCGCCGAGGGACCCTGCAGGCGGTCTGCCCCGACCTGCTCCACGCATCTGGCGTAAGGTACGATCAGGTCGGCAAACAATGCCATGCCCACCAGGAGTACCAGGATGATCAGCCCCGCCACGGCGGATTTATTTTTCCGAAAGCGGCGCCAGAATTCCGCAAGCTGTTCTCTCGTTCTGGAATGACTGTTATTCACGGCGCTTCCCTCCATTCTGATATTTTGCCTTGATCCTGGGATCGATAAAGGCATACAGCACGTCCACGATCAGGATGATCAGGCTGAACAGGACCGCCAGGAACAACGTCGCTCCCATCACCACCGGAATATCCTTCTGCCGGATCGCCGTGGTGATCAGCGTCCCCATGCCCGGCATGGCAAATACGGTCTCTGCGATGATCGCGCCTCCTAAGGACGCGCCGAAGCTGGTTCCCAGGGTGGTAACTACCGGGAGCAGCGCATTTCTCAGGGCGTGCTTCCAGATGATCCGCTTCTGGGAGGCCCCCTTCGCCCGGGCCGTGCGGATGTATTCCTGGCGCACGGTCTCCAGCATGGCGGAACGGGTCAGACGCAGAAGCCCTGCCGCCGAGGTCATGCAGACCGTGATGGACGGCAGGATAAACGCTTTCAGGCTGCCCGCCCCGTAGGACGGCAATATCCCCAGCTTCATCGAAAACAGAAGCATCAGCATCAGTCCCAGCCAGAAGCCCGGGATCGACGCAAAGATCAGAGCCACCACCACCAGCGTCTGGTCCAGCACCGTGTACTGCTTGACCGCGGACAGGATGCCCAGGGAGATCCCGATCACCGAGGCCGCGGACATGGAGATCAGTGTCAGCAGAAATGTATTTGGAAAACGCGCCATGATATCATGGATGACCGGCTGCCTGCTCTGGTAGGAATTGCCCAGGTCAAAGTGCAGTACCACATCCCCGATATAATTGAAAAACCGGATAAAAAATGGTTTGTCGTAGCCAAATTCCGCATTCAATGCGGCAATGTCCTCCGGCTTCGCCGTGATCCCCAGGATAATCGAGCCCGGATCCCCCGGCGTCAGCGAAAGGATGGTAAACACGAGAAATGCCACTCCCAGAAGAACAGGGATCATGTATAACAGGCGTTTGGCGACATATTTATACATAGAATGAACAGCCTCCTTCTAAAAATATAGTGCTGCTTCGGGGATGCAGAAAGCCTGCCGCTGGCAGCCTTTCTGCATACGATGGTATGAAAAGCGCATCCATCCGGAACATACAAATGGATGCGCTCTCCGTCTTTATTTCCAGCTGAAATTGTAGATTGAGTAAATCCCTTCATACGGAAATTCCTGGCAGTCCAGGCCGCTGTTGTGGGCATAGAGTGTCAGCGGGTTGCATAAGACCGCATAGATTGCTTCGTCCTGTGCCTTGGTCAGGATCTGGTCGAAGATCTCCGCCCTTGCGTCTGTGTCCGCCTCGGTCCGCGCCTGTGAGAACAGGCTGTCCATTTCCTCATCGGAGTACCGCGCGTTGTTCGCCGTGCCGATGTAGTCCGTGGTAAATGCCATTTCCAGCTGCTGGGAATCCCCGTCCAGGGTCATTTCCAGAGCCGTGATGTCATAATTTCCGCTGGTCAGGTCATCGATGTACGCGTTAAATTCTTTCACGTCAATGGTCACGTCCAGTCCCACTTCCTTCAGGTCGTTCTGGATCACCGTCGCGATGTTGGAATATTTTTCCGCAACCAGGATCGTCCCCAGGTCATAAGGTGTTGTGATGCCTGCTTCCTTCAAAAGCTTCTTCGCCTGCTCCGGATCATAGGTATACTGTGGCTGGTCCTCGGAATATCCGAAACGATCCTTGGAGCAGATGTTGGAATTGACCTCTGCCTCGTCATCATAGCAGACCGCGACTACATTTTCCCGGTTCACCGCATAATTAATGGCCTGGCGCACCTTCACGTCATCGAAGGGAGCCTTCTCCGTATTCATGGACACATAGGTAAATCCGGAATTGCCCACCTCTTCCACCTGGATCGCGTCATCGCCTGAGAGCTGCGCAATGGTGGAGGATTCAATGGTGGCAAAATCGATCTCCCCGGTCTTCAGCGCAACGGCTGTGGTAGACTGATCCGGGATCACCTCAAAGGTCACGTTCTTGATCGCCGCCTCGCCCCTGTAATAATTGTCATAGGCTTCCAGGGTCACCTTGCTGCCCTTTTCTCTTCCTACATATTTATAAGGCCCGCTTCCCACCGGCTGATTTACAAAGTCGTCCTCTGACTTCTCATAATACGCCTTCGAAGCGATGGATACCTGGCAGACTCCCAGCAGGAACGGGGAATAGGGTGCGTCCAGATGGCAGACCACTGTCGTATCGTCCGGCGTCTCCACACTCTCCAGGCCGATCACCTGGGCTCCCTGGTATTCCGAAGCCATATAGAGCTCCAGAGAAAACTTTACATCGGCGGAGGTCAGCTTCGTCCCGTCGTGGAAGGTCACGTCATCCCGCAGCTTAAACGTATAGTCCATGCCGTCCTCGCTGATCTCATAATCCTCGGCGATCCTTGGCTCCGGATCGTGCGCTCCGTCCGGGTTCATGAACATCAGCGGATCATAAATCTGGCTTAAAATGGTATGCTCCACCGTGGTACTGAAATCCGACGGGTGAAGGGTGTCCACATCCACATCTGTGGCAATGGTGATGGAATCCTTCCCCGCGGAGTCCGCTCCCGCGTCTGCCTCTGTGCCGGAGCTGCCGCCGGACTCTCCCTGAGACTGTCCGCCGGAGCCGCCGCATCCCACCAACGCTGCGGCCAATACAGCCGCAAGCAGCATCACTGTTTTCTTTTTCATTTCATTCATCCTCCTCTTTTCCTATTGTTCTTCTCTTGATCAAAACGGAAACTCATACTGTGAAAATGCGTTGATCAGGTCAATGCCCGCTTCGATATCTTTTTTCGATACCACAGCGCTCTGGCTGTGGGGATATCTTGTCACCACGACGATACCGCCCGCGCGGACGCCCACCCCGGACAGGTTCATACTGGACGCGTCCGTGCCGCCCTTGTCAATGACCTCCCTCTGGAAGGGGATCTGATGTTCTTCGCAGCATGCCAGCATCGCCTGGACCACGTCCTCATCGCAGACCACCGACGGATCGCAGATCTTGATCCCGATCCCGCCGTCCACCTCGTTGCTCCCTTCCAGATCACAGGGATAATCGTGAGCCGGGGAAATATCCACCGCAACCCCGATATCCGGCCGGATCCTTTCCGCTGCCGGCTTGGAGCCTCTGCATCCAAGCTCTTCCTGTACGCAGAATACATAGTAAATGTCATTGGGCCCGCCCTGATTTTCCTTCAATGCCTGCAGAAGCTGGTAACAGCCGATCCGGTTGTCCAGGCTCTTGGAACAGATCCGGTCATTTTTCAGGGACAGATACTCTCCCATATATCCGCACGGATCTCCGATGTTCACGTACTGCAGCGCGTCTTCCTTCGACGTCGCGCCGATATCTATGTACAGCTTTCCCGAGTTATTGGCCGCCTCTTCGATGGTTCCCTGACAGCTCACCACCCCGGTCATTCCGTTTCGGAACCGTACCCGGCTGTTGTAGGCAGAGCCGGTCCAGTTCCAGCCCAGGCTGCAGACCCGCAGCCTCCCGTCCGATTCGATCTTCTTCACCATGAACCCGATCTCATCCATATGCGCGGCAAACATGATCCGTTTCCCTTTGCCGCCGCCCGTGCCCTTTTTCCGCACGATCAGGTTCCCCACCGCATCCCGGATGATCTCATCCGCATATGGGGCTGCTTCCTTTTCAATGAAGGCGGCGACCTCCTTCTCATACCCGGAGACACCCCAGAGCTGGGTCAGTTGTTTTAACAGATTCTCATCCCTCAAATTGATGAACCTCCCTTTTTCTTAATTTCCGATTTATGCAGCATTCTGCCACGATACTTTTTCACATTAAAGCCTTGCATTGTTAAAGTTTATCATTTTCAGAGCTTTTTTGCAATATGTATTTTGCAAAATGCAAAATTTTATCCAGCTGTGCGGTTGCGATTCACCAGGTCATTTGCATGCAATTTATTGCAATGCAAATGACCTGGTGAATCAGCAACCCACTTATTAATGAGCAAAAAGCGGCTGCGTTAGCAGACGCAA
>CAYQBE010000037.1:0-37775 GCA_964415625.1 uncultured Clostridium sp. | reverse complement strand
GGCAGACCATGCAGGATGAGATCCTCCGGCTGCAGAAGGAATTAAAGCTGACCATCGTATTTATCACCCATGATATCCGGGAGGCCATGAAGCTGGGGGATCGGATGCTGGTCATGGAGCAGGGGAAGGTTCGTCAGCTGGATACGCCGGAGCAGATCCGGCAGAACCCGGCGGACGCATTTGTGCAGGAATTGGTGAAGGGCTTCGGGCCGGTGGAAGTGTCTGCGCGGGAGCTGGCGAAGGGCTTCCAGACGGAGGGGCTGTCTGCGCGGGAACCAAAGGCAGATCCCGTGGTTCCAGACACGGTGTCTCAAAATGAGGAGGCAGATTCTACGGTACTGGATGCGATGAATCAGAAAGCAGGGGCAGATCCTGGGCATTCAGATGCGATGTATCAGGAAGAGGAGAACGGGAAGAAAGGAGCATAGGATGCAGATTTCAAGTAGATTTACGATCGCAGTGCATATGCTCCTGTGTATGGATGTATTTCAGGAGGAGTACAAGGTGACCAGCGAATTTATGGCGTTTAGCATCGGGGTCAATCCTGTGATCATCCGAAAGCTTTTGTCCCAGCTCAAGGATGCCGGACTGGCCGAGGTACGGCGCGGGCCGGGCGGGGCGGTTCCTGCCAGGCCGCTGGACGAGATCACATTTCTGGACATTTACCGGGCGGTGGACTGCATCGGGGAAAATACGCTGTTCCATTTTCACGAAAATCCCAACCCGGACTGTCCCGTGGGGAAAAATATCCACCGGATCCTGGACGGCCGGCTGGTTCAGGTGCAGGATGCCATGGAACAGGAATTGGAGTCAATCACGCTGGGGATGGTGAAGGCAGAGCTGAAATGAAGGATCAGGAATACCACTAAAAAATGGAAGGGCTCAAGATGAAAAAGGAACTGGATTATTTTCGGATCGGCAGTACTTACGGAGGCAATCAGGACTGGTTTCCGGATTTTATGATGAAGATCGGCGGTTGCGCTGCCCTTACAGCCTGCGACAGCTGCATCTACCTTGACCTTTATAAAGGAACAGCGCTCTATCCTTTTGATAGGCAGCGCCTTACCAAAAAAGATTATATCCGCTTTGGAATGCTGATGAAGCCGTATCTGCGGCCAAGATGGTCTGGGATCGATACGCTGGAGATCTATATGGAAGGCTTCGGACAGTACCTGACAGACCGCGGATGCACAGCCATCGGAATGCGCCCCTTATATGGGAACCGAAGTGCCGCGGAAGCAGAGAGCGCGCTGAAAGGCCAGATAGACAAAGGCCTTCCGGTGCCCTGCCTGCTTCTGAAGCACAAAAAGCGCTCATTCAAGGATTACGAATGGCATTGGTTTCTCCTGACAGGATATGAAGTCCTGCAGCACACCTGTATGGTGAAAGCAGTCACCTACGGGGGCTGGGAGTGGCTGGATCTGGAAGAGCTCTGGGATACCGGCTTTCAGCGCAGGGGAGGGCTGGTCGTATACTCCGTCCATTCCTTTTCATAGGTCTCCAATGTTCCGGAATCTGTTTATTCTGCTTGACGGATACAAGGAAACTCCTTATGATTCTAATAACAGGAAAGTATAGTTTAGAATCAGGAGGTCAACACTTTATTACCCTGGTTTTCCTTAAAGAGCATTGAGGAAGTGCAGGTAAAAAAGGATGGACTTCCCTATATCGCGACTCTTCCCATGCATTGGCTGTCGGATTACAGAGGAGTATCGGCCGTCAGCTTCGGATGCAGGAGATGCCGGAGCAGTTAAAGACACGGGATCAGATGCTTTGGGTGCGGAGAAGTAGGGGATAAATATCAATAGTTAATTGCGTGCAGTTTAAACGATGTGGGAATTGTTTTTTATAAAAAGGTATGGCACTGCGCTAAACGGTATAAAACGAGTCGGAGGAGAATAGATGGATGGTAAAAATGAAATAATAGAAGCGAATCAGTCTTTAGATATGTTGATTGCAGAGTCTATAGAACTAGTCCAGTATGCAAGGCAGATTACTGCAAAACAGGTTAATTTGGTGCAGTTAATGACTTATTACTCACTTGGGAAATGGATCGTTGAGGAACAGCAGGGTGGGAAAGAACGGGCCAAATATGGAAAGCATGTTTTGAAAAAATTGTCAGAAAGTCTTACAAAAGAGTTTGGCAGAGGATTTTCTGAAACAAACTTGGAGTATGCCAGAAAATTTTATTCTACATATGCGGATCGAATTTCCCAGACGCTGTTTGAGGAATTTGCAGTGAAAAAATCCCAAACAGTGTTTGAGGAATTGGATAAGGAACAACCTTTTATTGTTTCATGGTCGCATTATCTGCAACTAATGCGAATTGAAAATGTGGATGAACGAAAATTTTATGAGATAGAATCAGCAAAATCTGGTTGGGGAATACGTACATTGCAAAGGCAGTATAATTCAAGCCTATATGAGAGATTGGCACTGAGTAGAGATAAGGAAGAGGTATTGAGACTGGCTAAAGAGGGCAATGTCATTACAAAACCACAGGATATCGTGAAACAGCCTACGGTGCTTGAATTTCTTGGGTTAGATGAAAAAGCAAAATATGTGGAATCTGATTTGGAGACTGCGATTATCAATAAACTGCAAAAATTTTTGTTGGAATTGGGTAAAGGGTACTTGTTTGAGGCAAGGCAAAAGCGGTTTACATTTAAAGAAGATAACTATTATGTAGATCTCGTGTTCTATAACAGGCTTTTACGTTGCTATGTGCTGATAGATTTGAAGATTGATAAATTGACGCATCAAGACTTGGGGCAGATGCTAATGTATGTGCATTACTACGATAGATATGAGAAGTTGCCAGAGGAAAATCCAACGGTAGGTATTCTGTTGTGTAAAGAAAAGGATGATGCTCTTGTAGAAATTACATTGCCGGAAGATGCCAATATTTATGCATCAAAGTATCAATTGTATTTGCCTGATAAGAAAGAGTTGCAGAAGAAATTAAAGGAGTGGATAGAAGAAGGGACGGATTTGTAGAGGGGTGGTTTTGGATGCCTATGTGTTCTTGGCTACAAAAAATTTGAAATTAATGTTTGGTTTTATCAGGGAACAGGATAATACTGTGGTGATCGCAAACCGGCTTTTCGAGACAAAAATGTATAACCTCTTTCTTTCCGAGGCAGAGTTGGATGGAGAACAGTGTTGTCTGAGTGGCTAAACTAAGAATTTCAAAAAAGCAGGAGATGATCATGTCTCCTGCTTTTTTGCTTATTCCACCGTTTCAATCGAGTCCACAATACTCATCTTCCCGATCCCATACAACGGTACAGCAGTCGCCGCCAGACATGCCGCCACGGATACGGCCGTTGCTTCCAGGATCGCCGCCGCAGGCACAGCCGTGAGCTGCAGCATATCCGTGGCCGCTGCCTGGACGAAGATCGTGCAGATATATCCGCACACCCCGCCGATCACCGAAGCAATCAACCCATAATAAGCCCCTTCCCACAAAAAGGTCTGATACAGACTCCGGCTGCTCATCCCGATGGCGCGCTGCATCCCGATCTCATGGATGCGGGTATGGATATTGGTGTAAACGGTATTGATGATATTCAGGATTCCGATCAGCCCGATGAACAGGATCAGTCCCCAGCAGAGCAGACGGATCTGTTCAAAGCTCTCGGCCAGCTGCGCGTCTGCCTCCCGGTAAGACAGCCAGTGGGTTCCAGGATTCTCCGCGCACCAGTCATCCAGCCATTTCTCAAAGGCTTTGGCATCCGCATCCTCCGTCAGAGTGGGATAGACGATCGAAAACTGCCCGTTTCCCACCAGACGTTCATAAATCGACTCCACAGTTACGACCTGAATGCCGTTAGTGAACCCGCTGCTGTCCGTTAAAGGATTATCCAGGATTCCGGCGATCCGAAGAGATGTCCCGTTCACTGTGATCCTGTCCCCCTTCTGAAACTCCGTATGTGCCACCTCTTGTCCTTCGGCGGCAAATGCAATGGGATTTTTTACAAGGCAGGCCGTGCCGTTTCGCAGATCCTCCAGATCCGTTTCCGACAGGCCGGAGGCCATCGCTTCCAGGCGGTCCGGATCTACGGTTCCCAGCTGGAATGTTTCACTGGGACCCGGTGTAAAATCCAGATCCACCGGAAATACACCGTTTTTATCCTGTGTGTAAACAGTCAGCTTAGTGGTAGAAAGCCCGGATACCATTTCCTGGTCTTTGAGCTGCTCCACAGCCTCCGGAGAAATTCCGCCGCTTTCATTGGATATGGAATAATCCCCCATGTGCATATCCTGCACGTCCTGGCTGGCATCCAGCAGGCCGCTGAAGCTCTGCAGGGCAACGAAAACGGTGATGCTCATGACAATGGATAAAATGGTGATCACCGTGCGGCCAAGGTTCCGCCGGAGATTGAGCCGTGCGTAAAATGCCTCGAAATTGCGGATTTTTTTCTGCTTTCTGCGGCGCCGCCGGATCTTTACGGTCTGCCCGCTCATGGCCGCAGTCGGAGACACGCGGGAAGCATACCGGGCGGACGGAAATGCGGCCAGTACGGCAAAAAGCAGCGTGACAAAGATGCTCAGGAGCATGGGCAGGGGGCCGCCGGTTCTGCTGCCTGCGATCATAGTATTTAATTCCTGCGTATTTTCAGCCAGAAACAGATCCGGGTTCAGCATGCCCAGCGCCGCGGTCAGAATCCCCTTTGCAGAAAGGCTTCCCAGCACCAGCCCCAGCGGAAGGCCGATCCCGCAGAGGATCAGGAGCTGTACGGTCACCAGAAGATAGAGCTGCCTCTGCTCGCTGCCGATCGCCCGGAGCGTGCCGTATTCGCGGATGCGTTTCGTGACGGCCACCCGCAGGATATTGTAGATCACCAGACCGGCTGCCAGCAGGATCAGCACACCCACCAGCATGCACGCCGCCGCCATATACGGAAAACCATTGCCGGTTTCGACATCCGATTTTTCCTCATAGGAAATACCCAGCGCATCCAGAAGGATCCAGTTGTACTGGATGTCGTCTTCCGGCACCTGCAGTTCTTCGGCCAATTTCCATACAATGGATTGAAATTGTTCCTGGCTCTTCGTCTTAAAATCTGTAGAATACAGGAAATAGCGTTCCGGAAGCAGCTTTTCCGCCGTCCCCTGACCGATCACTCCATCCAGAGTTCCACTTATATAGCCGATATAATGATCTTTCAGGATCCCGGTCAGTATGAAATCCGCGGTATACTCATAAGCAAGCTGAGTGTCCGCTTTCAGGCTGACGCTGACGGGCAGCGTGACGGTATCACCCAGGCGGATGCTGCCGACATCGAACCCCAGATACCGCAGCGTTTCCCCTGAGAGTGCGATCTCGCCTGCTTTCTCCGGAAGCCGGCCCTCCTTCAGTGCTCCGATGGAAGGATATGCCCGCAGCCCATTGTCATGATATTCCCGGAGAGAAAGGGTCAGGCTGCTGTTTTTCAAAGAGACGGATCCCAGAAAGATCCAGCTGCCCACATCTTCCAGGCGGGAATCCGACAGAAGGGCCTGATGCTGCGATTCACTCAGCTGATGGAACGTGGCATAACGATCCCCGTTCAGGCTGGCCGCCTGATCCACACGCATCGCCTGCAGAATGCCGATGGACTGTCCCATGGCAGTGGTCGCGGCAGCAGACAGGATCACGGCGATCAGGATCAGGACAGAGGTGACCTTCTGGGCTTTCAATTCCTTCCATGCCAGTGCTAAATAAGATTTCATGCCGCATTCACCTCCGAAAGTACCCCGTCTACGATTATAAACCGGCGCTCGGCCATCTGTGCGATCCGTTTATCGTGGGTAATGATCACCAGCGTTTTTCCCATACTCCGCCAGATGCTTTTCAGCAGCTCCATGACTTCGCCGCCGCTTCGGCTGTCCAGGTTGCCGGTGGGCTCATCCGCAAAGATGATATCCGGTTTGGCGATCAGGGCGCGTGCGATGGCGGTCCGCTGCTGCTGTCCCCCGGAAAGCTCATGGGGCAGATGGGTGAGCCTTTCACGGATTCCCAGCAGTTCCGCAAGCTGATCCAAATATGTTTCATCCGGCTGCTTTTTGTCCAGAAGCAGGGGCATGATGATATTTTCCCTTGCGGTCAGGACAGGAAGCAGATTAAACTGCTGAAAAATAAAGCCGATGCGCTGCCGACGGAATGCGGACAATTCCTTATCCCGAAGCCCATAGATGTCCCTGCCGTCATAGATGAGACTGCCGGAGGTCGGCCGGTCCAGCCCGGACAGCAGATGGAGCAGGGTGCTCTTGCCGCTGCCGGACGGCCCCATGATAGAAATGAAATCTCCTGAGGCAATTTCCAGGCTGGCGCCCTCCAGCGCCGTGACCGTTCCTCCGCCGGTTCCGTAAATCTTTGATAAATCCTTTGCTTCGATATTCATAAAAATAACACTCTCCTTTTTGTCTGGTTTGACAGCAAAAGCTGCCTGGCCGGAAGGGATGGGGAACATGCCTTCCGGTGATGACATAAGAAGAGTGTATAAGGTAAATCTCAAGAAACGCTCAAGGTTTTGAGAGTTTATAATATTTTAAAAAATGCAGTTGCCTTTGCGCCGGAGCCTTCGATATTTTCCAGCGTCAGCTTACCGCCGTGCTTCAGGCATATGGTCTGGCAGCTGTACAGACCCATCCCGAAATGCCCGGTATTATTTAATCTCTCCGGGTTTAATTCTCCGCAGCTTGCTGCAGGATCGCTTATTGAAATTTCGGAATGCCCTGTGCCATCCCCAGTCGTTCTGGAACATGCTGTGTCTTCCGCTGCCTTTCCGGAACATGCTGTGTCTTCCGCTGCCTTTCCGGAATATGTTGTGTATTCTTTGCCCCTGCCAAATGGTTTCGGCCCGTTTTGGAGCAATTCGTCAGAGAATCCAGGACCGTCATCCATTACGGAAAGCAGTAAAAAGGAATCTGCCATTTCCAGTCCGATCATCAGCTCACGCTCTGCAAAACGCGACCCATTCGCGATCAGATTTTCCGCAACCGTCATAAACAATCCATGGTCAATTGCCACTGCCGCGTCAGCCACCGCTGTCTCAATCGCTACATTCCCAGCCACCGCTGTCTCAATCGCTGCATTCCCAGCCACCGCTGTCTCAACCGTTGCCTTTTCAGCCGCCACATTCCCAGCCGCCGCTGTCCCAATCACTGACGTATCTATCCCGGCTGCATCAATTTCCGCTGCCTTCGTCCCCCCGGCTCCGATCCCATGCATCGTGACCCGGCAGGAAAGCCCGGGCGCGAGCAGCCGTGTCGTATCTTCCAGCTCCCGATACAGCAGATCGCATGCAACCATCTTTTTCTGCACAGGTACCTGCTCCAGCCGCTGGATGCTGCTCATGCTTTCGATATACTGCTCAATACGCAGCGTATAATCCTCTAGCCGGCCAATGGTCTGCTCATCATAGATCCCCTTCCGCAGCAGCTTGGCGGTTCCCTTTAAAACCGTGACCGGATTGCGCAGGTCATGTGCAAAGGCGGCGTTCAGCCGTTTCCGCTCCTCGGCCTGCCGCCAAAGAGTCTGGTTATTGGCCAGCAGGGCTTCCCGCATTTTCTCAAATGCCCCGCAGAGCTGCCCCAGCTCATCCTGGCCGGAGGGCGTCGGGATCACAAAATCCAGGTCATCCTGCATAATACGTTCCGTACTGCTTTTCAGGATATGCAGCGGTTCTTTCAGCTTGGTCCGATAAAAAAGAATGGAGGTCAGCAGGATCACGAGCGTGAAGATCAGGATCGGCAGGGCAATCTGCAGGATTCCCAGCAGAGAGCCGACAGCCTGGGACCAGGCAGGCGGGGCAGACGGCTCCGGATGTACAATGGTGACTGACGGATCCGAATTGATCTCTATTAAGGCTGTGATCTGCGGGAGGCTCTGGCTGAATCGGGTACATCCGATAAAAGCGCCGATGGAAAGAAGGGATGCCAGAAGCAGACCGAAAAACATCATTGCAAACAATGCATTTTTTAAACGCATCCGTTTTATCCAACCCATTTGTAGCCCACCCCCCAGACTGTCTCAATATAGCTTTCAGGCGAAGCACCGGAAAGCTTGGCACGGATCTTACGGATGTGTTCCATGATCGTATCGCTGCTTCCGCCGCCGTCCAGACCCCAGACAAGCTCATAGATCCTCTCCCGGTCAAAAACCTGCCCGGCATTCATGGAGAGAAGCTCAATAATGTCAAATTCCCGTTTGGAGAACGAAATATTTTCCCCGTTCAGATGTACGGTCCGGGCGGAGTAGTCGATGGACAGATTCCCGAAAAAACGCACCGCCGCAGTGCCCTGCCGCCGCTGCTCCCTCCGCAGATGCGCGGCGATCCGGGCGCCAAGCTCATCCAGGTCAAAGGGCTTTACGATATAGTCGTCGGCTCCGGCCTGGAATCCGATGATCTTATCCGAGGATTCAATCCGCGCCGTCAAAAATAAGACCGGGCAGCTGACGTACTCCCGGATCTGTTGGCAGACCGCAAGCCCATCCATTTCCGGCATATTGATGTCAAGCAGGATCAGGTCCGGCCGGGCGGAGACCTTTTCCAGGGCCTCCCGTCCGCTGTATGCGGTCAGAATATCGTACTCCGATTGAAAATAACTCCGGATCATATCCACGATACCGGGTTCGTCATCTACAACTAAAAGCTTCGGTTTCATCATATATATATCAACTCCAATCGTGCTCACTCATTTCGGGAAATGCAGCGTCCCCCAGACCGGCGGGCTGATGACGGAGAGCACCTCGGTTATGGTATCCGTGTCATTGACGCACGTATGCGGCAGATCCTCCCGGATAATGGTGGTGTCGCCTTCCCGGAGCACGATCACGTCGTCCCCGATCAGCAGCGTCAGCGTACCGGTCAGGACGAACAGTGTTTCCTCAGAATGATGGACAATGGGAATCTCCGAATCCCGTGAATGGGCCTGCAGAACGGCCTTTACCATCAGGGTCTTCGGCATAAAATTCTGGGAAGGAAGGGGCGAAAGAAATTCATATTCAATGCCGTTGTTTTTTGTGCGCACGGACACTCGATCTTCCCTGCGGATCGTCAGGCCGCCGTTTTCCTTATCCTCCTCGATCAGTACATAGATCGGCACGTCAAATTCCTTCGCGATCTTCCGCAGGGAGGAGAGGGACGGCTCCGCTTCGTCCCGTTCCAGCTGTGAAATATATCCGATGGACAGCCCGGTGCGTTCCGCCAGGTCTTTGATTGTCAGGTTTAGTTTTTTACGGTATTTTCTGATTTTATTATCTGCCATAAATGCTCCTTAATATTATGCTTATTTTTATTCTACTGTTTTCATCCTGATTCTGCAAGAAAATTTTCTACTTGTACAGTTGCAATTATTTTCAAAAAAACCATACAATGAAAATTCAACGAATGTCTGGATTGGCGGTTGCCCGAAGAAAATAGTTGACCGAGAATTATACATATAGTAAAATTAAATGGAATATTGAATGTAAAATTTCAGTATTTTCTTACTTTTGGAAAAGGAGAGAGAACAGATGAGAATTACAGGAATGAAAGTTGAAAAAGTTGCGATTCCTCTGACCACACCCTTCAAGGTGGCGTTTGCCACAGTGGAAGCACTGGAAAGTGTTTTGATCCGCGTAGAGACGGACGAGGGCTGTGTGGGCTTCGGAGAGGCTTCCCCCTTTGCGCCGGTGACCGGGGAGACAGTGGACGGAGTCATTGCGGTGCTGGACATTTTCAGGCAGGGGCTGATCGGTATGGATCCCATGGACATTGAGGCGGTGCATGCCATGATGGACGGCGTGATCGTGGGAAACGGAGCGGCAAAGTGCGCGGTGGATCTTGCCATGTATGATCTGATGGGAAAAGCATTCGGACAGCCGGTGTACAAGCTGCTCGGGGGCTTTGGCAGCAGCGTGCAGAGCGACATCACCATCGGTATCAGCACCCCGGAGGAAATGGCAGCCGAAGCGAAAAAACGTGTTTTCGAAGATGGATACCGAATCTTAAAGATCAAGGCGGGCATTGACTGTCAGGAGGATATCCGTGCCATGAAGCTGATCCGGGAAGCAGTCGGCCCTGAGATCCGTCTGCGGGTGGACGCAAACCAGGGATACGATACCGCCAAAGCACAGCGCGCTCTCCGGGGCTTCCGGGAGTACGGCATTGAGGCGGTGGAGCAGTGCCTGCCCCATTGGGACCTGGAGGGGGCCGCGTATCTTCGGGATCATTCGGAGGGAATCCACATGATGCTGGATGAGTCCATCCACGGCCCGGTGGACGCGGCAAGGGCGTGCCGTCTGGGTTCCGCGGACATTTTCAATATCAAGCTCATGAAGTGCGGCGGACTGTATCCGGCACAGAAGATCAATGCGATCGCAGAGGCAAACGGCGTGACCTGCATGGTGGGCTGCATGCTGGAGACCAAGCTGGCGATCACGGCGGGCTTAAGTCTGGTAGCTGCCAAGAAAAATGTGACGGAGGCGGACTGCGACAGCTTCTTATATTATAAAGAGAATCCGGTAGAAGGCGGATTTACCCAGGAAAAGGATCTCTTTACGCTGCTGGATCAGCCGGGCTTCGGAGTGACATTTTAACTGCGCGTGACGCCGAAAAAGCAGTCGGCGGAAAAACTTTAGTATGGGATCAGAAGAATCTGAAACTACAAGATTCCATATGGCAAAAAACATAAGAGGAGAAAAAAATATGCAGTTTCCAATTTTTCAGTCTACAGATTCGATGCTGACGGTCATCCTTCTGATGGTCGCATTTGCTCTGTGGGTACAGAAGTTTAAAGCATTTAAGTATATAGGGCCGGCGCTGACCGTGATCGTACTGGGGATGATCCTGGTCAACCTTCACATCGTGCCGGGATATCAGGACGTGTACGGAGTGATCATCACATACTGCGTCCCCATGTCCATTTCCATCTATCTGTTGAATGTCAATCTAAAAGAACTGGCCAAGCTGTCCGGGAAAGCACTTGTGGCGCTTGTGTCGGCGATATTCAGTGTGTGTCTGGTAGCCGCCGTATGTGGTACGGTCTTCGGAGGAATGGTGCCGGAAGGATGGAAGATCGCCGGAATGTTCGTGGGAACCTACACCGGCGGAAGCGGCAACCTGACGGCGATCGCGGTTGGGCTGGACGCGGCCAACGATACCATTGCGGCGGCCAATGCGGCAGATTATGTGATCGGCATGCCGACCCTGTTTTTGATGTTTGCGGCTCCGGCCTTGTTCCAGAATGTCAAGTTCTTGAAAAAGATCTGGCCCTTTGAATTGGATGAGAAGGAACGGGTCGGCGAAGGAGATCACCCAGTGCTGATGGGGGATGAAAAATGGAGCATCAAAGATATTGCATGGCTCCTGGCAATCTCCATACTGATCGTGACCATTGCCACGAAAATCGCGGCGTTTCTTCCGTCTGATTTTGCCAGCGCGGGAAGGGTGCTGCTGATCTCCACATTTTCCATTGCCGCTGCGCAGATCCCGTTTGTGAATAAACTCCGGGGAAATATCAACCTGGGGCTGTTCTTCGGGATGATGTATCTGGCAATCATCGGATTCAGCGTGGATCTGGCATCGTTCTTTGGTTCCACGATGATCATTACCGTATTCTGTTTCTGCGTGATCATCGGAAGCATCCTGCTCCATCTCGTGATCAGCAGGCTGTTTAAGGTACCCTACGAGTATGTGATCCTGGGTATCACAGGAGCCATTGCGGACGGAACGACTGCCTCCCTGGTGGCGTCCAGCGCGAAATGGAACCGGCTCATCAGCGTGGGCCTGCTCATGGGCGTGGTCGGCGGAGTATGCGGAAATTACGCGGGAATCCTGGTGGCGTATCTGATCAGGGCGATCATCGGGGCATAAATGACAGGGAATATTTGCAAGCAGCAGGCATTCTGCATTGTTTCAATTGCGTAAGGAGTTGCTTTCAAAGAATGGAAGGAGAAACTATGGAGCGTTGGGGATTTTATCTGTCAGGTATCCAATACGGTATCTGCGAAAAAGAAGGAGAACACATTTACCATCAACCGTTGCATGTAGAAACGGGAGAGTATGGTGAGAAGAGAGAACTGACAAAGGACGAGGAGTGGTACAGAAAGCTGGGGAAGATGGATGTTCTGGACGCCCTGCTCCACACAGAGGAATACGAGCGTGCTCTGGCCGGCAGTCCGGAGGGCTTTCAGACCGCAGCCGGCACCCGCTATGAGCAAAAGAGCGAGACAGAGTATGTGGAGCGTGAGATCAAATTTCCAAAGGATTTTCTGGTGGAAAACGGGCGGATCATCGCCTTCGTGACGCCCGCCCGGGACTGCTGTTCCCTGCTTGTACGGGAGGGCTATGAGGACAGGACGATCCTGTCCAGGTGGAAGGAGATGTATCCGGAGCCGATCTGCCGTGTCCGGCCGGTGCAGACCTGCATGGTGCCCATGCGGGACGGTGTCCGTCTGGCTGCGGACGTATACCTTCCTCAGAAGGAGAATCCGGTTCCCGTGGTGCTGGTCCGCACCCCTTACGGAAAATCAAATGACGCGGAGCCCTATTCCCGTTTCGTACAGAGAGGCTTCGGCGTGGTCATCCAGGATGTCCGGGGCCGGGAGGACAGCGAAGGGGAATGGATGCCCATGTACTATGAGGTGGAGGACGGGGACGACACGCTGAACTGGATTGCCGCACAGCCCTGGAGCAACGGGGATGCGGCCATGACCGGAGGGTCTTACCTGGGATATGTCCAGTGGGCGGCTGCAGCCAGCGGAAATCCGCATCTGAAGGCGATGCTCAGCAGCGTCTGCGCCGGAAGTCCCTTTGTGGATGTGCCGAGAAGGGGCGGGTGCTTCAATTCCGGCATGCTGGCGTGGGCATTTGCCGTATCCGGACAGCGCATGGACGCGGAGAAAATGGTGCGGGACGACTGGGATGAGGTGCTTGGCATCCGTCCCCTGGAAGAGCTGGCGCCGAAAGCCCTGGGGTATGATGTGCCCTTCCTGCGCAAATGGATTTCCCATATGGACTGCGATGAGCTGTGGCAGCGGGGAAGCTGGAAGGATCGATTCGGGACGCGGCGGGTGCCGGCGCTGATCATGTCCGGCTGGTTTGATGACAACGGGATGGGGACCACGGAAGCCCTGGATCTGTATGCGGATTATGACGAGAAGAAGGTCATCCTCGGCCCCTGGATGCACAGCGGCAATGCCAATTATGACATCCACGGGTTTGCCCTGGGAAATAATGCCCTGCGCTATGACATGGATCTGATCTGCTTCGCATGGCTGGAGCATTATGTCAACGGCGCGGACAACGGGATCGAAAAGACCCCGAAGGTGGAGTATTATACCATGGGGAGCAATGCGTGGAAGAACGCGGAAAACTGGCCTGTTCCGGGGACAAAGGAATTGGTGCTGTATCTGGATGGGGACGAAACAGATGCGGCGGCTCAGGGACAGAAGCCGGAGGAAGCCTGCGCCGCCGCAGAAAACCGCGGCCGTCTGACCACGGAAAAGGCTTCTGCGGCAGGCGCGGATGTCTATCGCTACGATCCAAAGGATCCGCCGGTCCATATCATTGACCTGTCGGAAAATGAGCTTGAGGTGCCGGAGGATTACACGGAGGAAGAGAAGCGGAAGGATATTCTGTGCTACTCCACGGAGGCTCTGGAGGAGGATGTGACCATCACTGGGGATGCCCTGGCGAAGATCTACATTTCCTCGGACTGCGAGGATACCGATCTGGTGGTGCGGATTACGGACGTGGATGAAAACGGACGGTCCATGAAGCTGGCGGACGGCGTGATCAGTGTCCGGTATCGGAATCAGTTTACCCATCCGGAATTCATGGAGCCGGGAAAGGTGTACCCGGTGGAGATCCGGACGACCAAGCTGTCCCATACGTTCCAGAAGGGACATCAGCTGCGGGTGACGGTGACCTCCGGCGCGGAGAACTTTATCTTCCCCAACCGGAATACACGGGACGGGTTCAACAGCGTGGAGATGAAGATCGCCGAGAACCGGATCCACCGGGGCGGGGAATACGCTTCGCGGGTTGTGTTGAGGCAGGAGCTCTGAAAAATAAAGGAAAGAAACGTTCATGAATACAGTGCTGAAAATGTCGGTTTTTGGTTAAAAAGAGTATTTTTATTTACACTTCATTCTGTTATAATGGAAAAAATTCTAACCGTACAGGTGGAAAATTTTCAGAACATCAGAAAGGAAGGAGCATATGAGTACTTGTTATTGGATCTGGTATTATGGGGATTTTGAATTATATCATGCGATGAAGCAGAATTTCAGCCGGGTAGAGCGGGGCTTTGGATGGCCCGCATTTTGGAAGAGTGAAGGCTTTCGGAATCGCGTGGTGTTTCGGAAGGAATACATTCTGGAAAAGGAAACGACCTTTTGCGTATACTCGAAAGCCATCGGCTACGTGCTTGCGGGGGAGAAAAAATATCCCTTTGGAACGGAGATCACCTGCGGCCCCGGGAAGGTGAAGATCTCGGTTCATGCAGGGTGCATAGAGACATTCCCCAGCGTTTATATCAAGGGCGAGGTGATCCGTTCCGATAAAACCTGGCAGGCGGAGGATTATGCAAACCCGCCGGTAACGGTCGGCTATAGCAGATATTTTACGGATGAGAAGCAGGATCCTTCCATATGGAATTACAGCGAAAGGATCTATCTGCCAATCCGTGCGGAATCTGTTCAAAATGGAATTTTATATGAATTTGAGACCGAATTGACGGCAGTACTGGAAATCAATCATAAAAGCGGCTATCGCCCGCTGACGGTTTACTGCGGTGAATCCCGAGAGGAAGCGCTTGACAGGGAGCATTGCTATTATAGCTGGAATCCGGATCCGCACACGGGCAGATGTCCGCGATGCGCGGTACGGTACGCGTATATCCCCGATTGCCGGGAAGAGGAGATTGAAGTAAAGGCAGTCCACCAGTATGTGGATATCCCGGTGAGGGCAAAGTTTTTCAGCAGCGACGGGCTGCTCAATCAGATCTGGTCTGTGGCGGAGCATACCTTCCGGCTATGCAGCGGAGTGTTCTTTATAGACGGGATCAAGCGGGATAAATGGATCTGGGGCGGCGACGCGTATCAGAGCTTTTTTGTAAACCAGTATCTGATGGCGGACGCGGACATCAACCGGCGCACGCTTCTCGCGCTGCGCGGCAATGACCCGATGGTGACACACATCAATACGATTTTGGATTATACCCTTTATTGGATACTCAGCATCAAAATTCATGAGGAAGCATATGGGGATATGGAGTTTTTGGAGCAGATCTATCCGAAAATGTGCTCGCTGATGGAATTTTGTGAGGCGCAGACAGATGAACACGGCTTTTTGATCGGCCGTGAGGGTGACTGGATCTTTATTGACTGGGCAGATCTGGACAAGGAAGGGGCGTTGTGCGCAGAGCAGATGCTGTTTGCCGAATGTTATCATACAATGGCCGTACTGAGCCGGAAGCTGGGCAAGGACGCAGTTCAATGCAAGGAATATCAGGGAAAATATGAGCGGCTTCTAAAAAATATCAATGCGTTCTACTGGGACAGCGGACAGGGAGCCTACATAGATTCTTTTGCGTCAGGGAAAAAACATGTGGCAAGACATGCAAATATCATTGCGGTCTTGTTTGATATAGCAGATGAGGGGCAGAAGCAGCAGATCGTGAAAAATGTGCTGCTCAACGAAGCGGTTCCCCAGATCACCACACCGTATTTTAAGTTTTATGAGATGGATGCTTTGTGCAAGATGGGGTATCTTTCGGAAGTACTGGCGCGCATCAGGGAGTACTGGGGCGGAATGCTGGAGCGCGGCGCCGTAACCTTTTGGGAGGAATATGACCCGGAGGTTCCGGAGGAAGAACAGTACGATATGTATGGGGACAAGTTTGGAAAAAGCCTGTGCCATGCATGGTCGGCGAGTCCAATCTATCTGCTGGCGCGATATTTTGTGGGGCTGCGGGTCACAGACCCGGTGAAAGGAACCTATGAGCTCCACCCGCATCTGGAGTATTTTGAGAGGCTGGACTGCATCCTTCCGGCAGGGGACAAGGATGTCCATATCCTGTGGGATGGGGCGGAGCTCAAAACCGAGGAATGGCCGCATCGGCAGATGTAAAAGTTATACTGTGCGGCAGATTTCATCGGCCGTGAGTATATTTTCATACAGTTCTTTAATATTGCCGATATTTTTTCCGGTATTTCAGCGGCGATACTCCATAGTATTTCCGAAAAATCCGGGTAAAGTGGTCAGAACTGTTGTAACCTGCCAGTTCCGATATTTTTTCAATGGAGTCGTCCGTCTGCGTCAGCAGGCGGGAGGCTTCTTCCATTTTGAGCTTCGTGATCATTTCTGTAAAGTTGCTCCCGGTCATTTTTTTAATGACCTTGGACATATAGGAAAACGAATAATTAAACTTTCTGGAAAGCAGCTCCAGATCGATCGTCTTATAATGGGTTTTTATATAGCGCAGGATCGGCGCGTAATTTTGTCCGGCTTCGTAGTAGGAAAACTGGCTGTAAGTGTTGTAATTCCGTATGACATTGACAAACAGCAGATTCAGCCAGTGGATGCCGCAGCGGTTTATGTATGCGTCCATGCGGAAACGTTCCAGAAACAATAATTTCACGAGCGTGCGTATCTCCACAGAATTTGTTGTCTGAAACAGCAGGTAGTTCGGCTCCGAGGGGTTCATCAGGATCTGCCTGAAAAAACCGGAGAGGATGTCGATATCCGATAAGGTTGAGAAGAACACCGTATCAAAGGTTTTCTCCTTCACCAGAATGGGATATACACAGGATTTCTCCGTAAGCAGGCAGGTGGTATGCTTTGCGTATGGAGAAATAATACAAAAATCACCTTCCTGGAGTATTCTCTTTTCCTCCAGAAACGTCAGTTCACATTTCCCCTTAAATACATAGTCAATCTCAAAACAGTCATGTGTATGGATCAGATTCCGGGTTCTCCAGAACTGGCTGATGGTTACCATATCATCAAATTCAGGAACCAGGTCATAGTCCGTATCGTTCAGAAGCTTTTCCGAAGAAAACGCATAGTACAATTGTCTGGCAGCTTCCGCAAAGTCAGAGTCATCCAACTGCATAAACTTCTGGACATCAGGGGGAGCGGGGGCTTCTGTCGTATATTCTTTTCTTTGGTACATATCTGCCAGTATCATGCCAAAATCAGAGCAGGCATGATGGGTGCGGTAATAATTTGAAATTTCGTCCTGCAATTGCCCGATGGAAATGTAAAAGAGCATGGGTATCCCTCCAATCAATCAACAATAAAATAATTAAAGTTTATCATACGTGAATAGTAACGCTATATCGTCAATGATTTTGAAAAAATCAAAATCGGGGATTGACAGGACGGGAGAAATGATTTACTATTGACAGTAAGAAATGGGTTTTCACCGTACATCCTGTTACGGCTTGCTCGTTTCTTTTTTTACCGCCAAAATATCATACAGATATTTCCTGCCATTTTCAGCATGGTTAATCAAAAGACGGGCATGGAAGATATTGTATCTGACAAGCACATTTTCCTCATAGACTGGGAGGGCAAAACGGACATCATACCTGTACCAGCCATATTTGGCGTTTTTATTATGTTTTTCCTTGCGATTTTCTTCAAATGCCGGATTAGATGCTATCTGTATCAACTCCGGTATCGCAGTGGCGGCATTTGCTTTCGCCTTTGCATTTGCACCCATAAGGCTTTTCCGGCTCTCTGATTCCGTGTATTCTTCCGGCAGTTCACTCCCGATAAAAATATGCTCTGCATTTTCAGCGATTTCGTAATAGTCTCCGACATATCCTTCGAGATAATGCTTTACATCATTCCAGTCAATCTGACGTTTGCCCTTGAAACGGATATCGTTAATCAAGACCAGCTTTTTGCCGTCTGCATCCGTTATGATAGTTACATTCCTGTTTTCAATCATCTCTTTTGTTCCCCTTTTACTGTCACCGACTTCATTATACGTTATCTATTCTGAAAAGTATAGCCGGATTTCATAAAACTTGTCGGAAGAAAACGGAAATCCCGCATTTCGCGGGGAACAGCGCACCTGCGGGGACAAAAAATGTCGGAAATCAGGCCATGTTCTTACGTAGTCAAAGCGGCGTCTCTTTGCTATTATTTTTACAAGAAAAGTAACTACTCAGTACCTTCGTAGTTACGCCGCAATCCCATGAAAATTGCCTGCGGCAATGGGGGATTGCTCTTGCGATTTATACGTTTTCGTACGGATAGCGCAGTAAATGCGCTATCCTGTGCTGAGTAGTTACCAAGAAAACACATTTACAAATAAGAAGCAAAGGAGAAGGGATATGAGTGAGAAAACTGTAAAAAGAGAACTGAGCCTGCGCGAGACGATCTGTTATTCGACCGGAGAGATGGGAACGAATATGCTGTTTGCGGTCATGGGCGCCTATCTGCTGGTGTACTATACGAATTATGCACATATTAATCCGGGCATTGTCGGCACGATCATGCTGGTATCAAAGATCATCGACGCATTTTCGGATCTGATCATGGGATTCGTGATGGAGAAATTTGCAAAACCGGGCGCTGAAAAAGCAAGGCCGTGGATCAAACGGGTTGTAATACCCTATGCGCTTGCGGCGGTCGTGATGTTTTCCGTACCGGAACTGACAGGCACGGTTTCACAGGTCATCTATGTATTTATTACCTATAACCTGTTCTGCACGCTTTATACCATGGTTGTGATTCCTTATACCTCCATGCAGGCCCTGATCTCAAGAAACACAAAGGATCGGGAAAATACCAGCGTGCTGCGCTCTGTATTTAACACGGTGGCGTCTACGATCGTAAATTCCTATACCATGACATTTATCGCATGGGCAGGAGATACCAAGAGAAGCTGGTCTATCGTGATCGGATGTTATGCGCTGATCTCCCTGCTTGCGTATGCCCTGTGCTACTTCAATACAAAAGAGCGGGTGGGCACGGAGCCGGCGTCTCCGGAAGAAGGAAATCATAAGCAGACAGAAACAATCGGGGTGGCTGAGGGACTGAAGCTGGTCGTAAAAAATAGATTCTGGCTGATCTGCACCTGCATCAGTATCTGTTCCGCAGCGGTGATCTCCCTGAATATGGGTTCTATGTACTACTATATGGCATATGTATGCGGCAAGCCGGAAGCAGTTCCGGTTGTGGGGATGCTGCTTTCCATGCCGATGTTGATCCTGATTCCGCTTTCGAAGCCGGTTGTAGCGAAAAGCGGCGTCCGCAACGGACTGATTTTGGGATTGATCGTCATGTCTGTCGGAAGGATCATTCTGGCTGTCGGCGGAAGCGCTTCCTTTGCGGCAATCTATGCAGGGTCGTTCCTGTTTGCGGTAGGATGCAGTACACAGTGGTGCGCCTACCCTCTGCTGTGCAACACGGTGGAATATGGTGAGTGGAAAAACGGAGTGCGGCAGGAAGGGCTGATCATGTCCGCAAACAGCTTTGGCTCAAAATTTGGTTCCGCGATCGGGACGTCACTGTGCAGCTGGGTTCTGGCATGGACAGGTTACAATGGGGCTGCCCAGGAGCAGTCGGCTTCTGCCATAACAGGAATCTCCGTGGTATACGTGGTTCTGCCCATTGCCTTAAATGTCATCTGTATCGTGATCGCGTTGCTCTATACTCTGGAAAAACAGTATCCGACGATCCTCAAAGAACTGGAGGAAAGAAGAAACGGCATGCATCCCGCGAACGAATAATCAAAATGAAAGAAAACAGACAGAAAGAGAATATGAAGAGAAGAAGAAACGGGAGGAGGATATAAAGCCATGTACAGCGAAAAAGTAGAAAAAATTTTGTCTAAGATGACGCTGGAAGATAAAATATATGCACTGACGCCTTTGGACGGTGAATATTGCCGGATCCGCGCCCTGGATTTCCATGGGCCGATCCCTCAGGATGTTCCGGCAGGCGGGGCGGACAACTGGAGGACAGGGAAACCGTCCTATGGGGAAGACGGTCGGCCTGACGACGGGAAATATCATCCGGTCGCATTCCCGTCCAATTCTTCGGTAGCAATGAGCTGGGACAAGGAACTTACATACCATGTGGGACAGCTTTTTGCCATGGAGGCAAAGGCAAATCCGGAGAAGGTGAACATTTTGAACCGCCCGGGTATGAATTTGAAGCGTTCGCCCCTATGCGGCCGCAACTATGACTATCTAAGCGAAGATCCGGTACTGACCGGGCTTCTGGCAACGGAATACGTAAAGGGGATCCAGAGTGAAAATGTGGGGGCGTGCCCCAAGCATTTTCTGGCAAATAATCAGGAATTTGACCGGATGAACACAGATTCCTGCATTGAGGAGGGCGTACTGCAGGAGGTTTACCTGCGTCCCTGGAAAATGGTATTACAGAATGCCAGTCCCTGGATGATCATGAGCTCCTACAATAAAGTGAACGGAGAATGGGTAAACTCCAGTAAACAGTGCATGGACGCGTTGCGTAAGGATATTGGCTATGACGGCGTAGTCGTTTCCGATTTTCAGGCGATCCATCACAATAAAATCGCTTCCCACAACAATGGGATGGACATCGAACTGGCAGATCCTGCCGTCCATATACAGGAGGTCCGGGACGCGCTGGCAGCAGGGGAGATCACCGAAGAAACACTGGATGAGATCCTCCGCCGCCTGCTGAAAATGGCAATCCATGCGGAAAGCTTTGACAATTCCGCCGAAGTGGACATGGACAGCTTCCATCAGGAGGCGAGGGACATCGCGGTGCAGTGCATGACTCTCTTAAAGAATGACGGCATCCTTCCGATCGCTGCCGCAGAAGGAAAAAAGATACTTGTGGCCGGACATCTGGCGGCGGAGCCGAACGTGGAAGGCAGCGGAAGCGGGTATATGAATGGATATCAGGTGGACGTACCTTTTGCGGAGATGGAAAAACTGGCAGAAGAGCAGGGGATTTCTGCGGCTTACTGCCAGGGATATGAAATGGTGGAGGCGCGCCCGCCGGTAGATTCTGAACCCAATGCCCTTTTACTGGATGCTTTGGGGCAGCAGGCAGAAGAAGCGGATCTGATTCTGGCATTCGTCGGCGCTCCTTATGGATATGAATCGGAAAGCTATGACAGGCCGCACATCCGTCTTCCGAAAAACCAGCAGGCCATGCTGGATGCCCTGACAGAGAAGACAGACCAGGTCGTGATCGTCCTGACCGGGGGCAGCGTATACGACCTTGCCCCATGGAATGACAAGGTGAAAGGGATTGTTTTTGCCGGGCTGGCCGGGGAAGGCTATGGAAGGGCAGTGGCGGATATCCTGTTTGGCAAAGCAGAGCCGGGCGGACGCCTGACCGAGACGTTTCCGCTCCGGGAAGAGCATGGGCCGGCCTGGTTCGATTTTACGCCGGCGTACATGGAAATGCCGAAAGTGAATTATTCCGAGGGGCTGCTGACAGGCTACAGATGGTATGACACGAGAAAGCTGCCGGTATTATACCCGTTCGGGTATGGGCTGAGCTATACGTCTTTTGCATACAGCGATTTCCATATCAGCAGGAGTCAGATGGAGGCGGACGAGGAAGCGCAGGTCAGCCTGAAAGTGACGAATACGGGGGAACGTCCGGGCAGTCAGGTCATCCAGCTTTATATCCACATCTGCGACCATCTTTTCAGAAGGCCGGAAAAAGAATTACGGGATTTTGAAAAGGTATTTTTACAGCCCGGGGAAACGAAGCAGGTTACATTTACCATTGCGCGTAAAGACCTGGAGGTGTACAGCTCTGCATTACATAAGTGGGGCGTGCAGCGTGGGGATTATGAGATTTTCCTGAATACGTCGGCGGCGGAAAATATTGCCGCAGGTACGCTGAGGATCACGAAAGGCGACCAGATGTTTTACTTCACCTCGATGACGCCGCTGGCACATTTTGTAAATTGTCCGGCATTTCATGAGTATCTCAGGAGATGCAAGCCCGAATGGATGCAGCAGTTCTTTGACCTGAGCAGGACAGATTTCCTGGTGTTGATGCTTCCGCTGCCGTTTTACCGGCTGTCCGAGCCGATTCAGGGGGAGCCCATGTTTGAAAAGAGGGAGATCCAGGAGATCATAGACTGCTGCAACGAATCTATACAGTGAACAAAAAAGCAGCGGCGCGCCTGACCAGGACACAGCCAACGCAGAATCCGGAATCATTTTATACGAACAGGGGTGTAGTACCGATGAATAAAAATCATGGGTACATACACCCCTGCTTTTTTTCATAAAAAGTCCATACCATTTTATAAATTTGCCCCCTTTGACGAAAGAGCAAGTTTCCTTTACCATGAAAAAAAGACAATCTGTAAGTAGATTGCCGTGCCCTTTTAGTGCCCCCCAGAATGGAGAAGAGTTATGAAAATGAGATAGGGTGGCTGCTGTTTACAGATTGAGAAAATACAAGCTGTGGACAGCAGTCTTTCTGTATCACAAATAATGCCGCCTTTTTGGAAAATAAAGTCCTTATTTGAAAGCAGATATTCTGATACAATCATAACCATAAGGTAAGGAACTGTAGAAAAATAACGGATACAGATCGTAAGTGTGAGGAGACAGGGAAGATGTTAAATATTACAGAAATACGGCTGAATCATTTAAAAGAGCCAAAAGGAATCTCAGGAAAATTGAATATCGGATGGAAAATAAAGTCTGCGCACCAAAATGTTTTACAAAAGGGTTACCAGCTCCAGATCTCCGGAGAGCGGGATTTTGAACAGGTGCTCTATGATTCCGGCAGAGTGGATTCGGAGCAGTCGCAGAATCTGTCTGTAGACGTATCTGGGATCTGCAGGGAATCCATAAGCGATTATTATGTAAGAGTCCGGATCTGGGACAATGATGGGGAAGGAAGTGAGTGGCATGCGGCCTGCTTTCTCACGGCGCTGCTTCAGGGCCGTATCTGGAAAGCAGATTTTATCACGGCGGAACGCCTGCGGGATAAAAACTATTCTCCGGTGACAAGACTGCGTAAAGAATTTACGGTAAAGAAACCATTGAAAAGCGCGTTTTTGATCTCTGCCGCACAGGGGCTGTACCAGACCTTTCTGAATGGCGTCCGTGTTGGAAAGGATGAGCTGGCCCCGGGGTGGACAAGCTATCGCAAGCGGCTTCTGTATCAGACCTATGAGGTGACAGACCAGCTTGTGACGGGAACCAATACATGGGGCGCGCTGGTGGGAGCAGGCTGGTATAAGGGAGATGTATCTTATTATCGGACACATAATTTCTACGGGGATTATGCCGCTTTTTCCGGGGAGCTGATACTTCGTTACGAGGATGGAAGCGAGGAAAGCATCTGTACGGACGGAAGCTGGAAGGGCGCGGATTCCGCGATCCTGTTCGCTGATATCTATGACGGGGAAATCTGCGACGCAAGGCTGGAAGACGGAAAATGGATGGAAAATGGTTTCCCGGAGGATGGCTGGCGGGAGGTGCATTTCACCCGTCAGAAAAAGGAACTGTTATATCCCCAGCGCGGCAGTACCGTTCGGATTCAGGAGTATCTGGATGTAAAGAAGGTTCTGGTTACGCCGAAAGGAGAGACCGTGCTGGATTTCGGGCAGAATATCAGTGGATGGGTACGCTTCCGGGTACATGGAAATCCGGGAGACACAGCAGAACTGATCTGCTTTGAAAGTCTGGACCATGAGGGAAATGTATATACGGAGAATCTGCGTACCGCAAAGCAGACGATCCGGTATATCTGCAATGGAACGGGAGAAGAGGAATATCTTCCGCATTTTACATTTCAGGGATTCCGGTATGTGTGGGTGAAAGAATATCCGGGAAATATTTCGGGAAATGATTTTCAGGCCTGCGTCCTGTGTTCGGATATGGAGGAGACAGGGAGCTTCCGGTGTTCTGATCCGTTGCTGAACCAGCTTCAAAGCAACATCATGTGGGGACTGAAAGGAAATTCGGTGGACATCCCTTCGGATTGTCCCCAGAGAGACGAAAGGCTTGGCTGGACGGGGGACGTGCAGGTGTTCTGCAATACGGCCTGTTACCTGATGGATATGTATGAATTTTACCGCAAATGGCTGGCGGACCTGGCGGCGGACCAGCGGGAGGACGGCGCGGTGACCCATGTGGTGCCGGACGTGCTTGCGCCGAACCAGCCGGAGAATTTCTGCGGCGCGGCCGGCTGGGGAGATGTCTCGGTGGTGCTGCCCTGGATCTTATATCAGGAGACCGGAGATCCGGCGGTCATTTATGAGCAGTATGAAAGCATGAAGGCGTGGATTGATTTCGTGTCGGCCCATGTACAGGACGGGATTTACAGCTTTGGGGCACAATTCGGTGACTGGCTGGCTCTTGACGCGGAAGAGGGAAGCTATCATGGGGCGACGCCGGCGGAACTGACCAGCGTGGCATATTTTATTTATTCCGCACGGCTTTTTGTAAAGATGGCAGAAGCAATCGGACGTGATGAGGACGCGGAGAAATACAGAACGGTCTGTGAGGAGGCGCTCCGGCATTTTCAGGGAAGGTATATCCTGCCGGACGGGCAGATCAGCATACAGACACAGACGGCCCATGTGCTTGCACTGAGCTTCAAGCTGGTGCCGGAGCAGTACCGTGAAAAAACGGTAAACAGGCTGGTAGAGTTGCTGCGGCACACGGACATGCATCTGCGCACTGGTTTTCTTGGAACGCCGTATATCGTGCATGTATTAAGTGAAAATGGCCGCGTACAGGAGGCTTATGAGCTGCTGCTGAAAAAAGATTTCCCGTCCTGGCTTTACCAGGTAGAGCAGGGGGCGACTACGGTGTGGGAGCATTGGGACGGGCTGAAACCAGACGGCAGCATGTGGAGCGCGGATATGAATTCCTTTAACCATTATGCTTATGGCGCGGTCGGCAAATGGCTCTACGAAGTGTGCGTGGGAATCAAAAGGGATGAGGCCTGCCCGGGATATCAGCACTTTTATATCGAACCTTATCCGGGCGGAAACCTCCGCTGGGCGGAAAGCACCCATGAGTCCGAATACGGCAGCATTGCAGTCCGCTGGGAAAGACAGGGACAGGTGATTACATTGAAAATCGAAATACCGGCCAATACGACAGCAACGATTCGTCTGAAACAGGCAGAGAAAATAATAAACTGCGGCGGGCTGGATTTTGCAGAGCTGGAAAATATGCTTGCAGCGGATATCGGTTCCGGGGAGTATACGGTGCAATACCAGAATTAGTGATGCTCCAAGAATAGTTTATCTGTATTACGGAAAACAGCATATAAAAACATTCTATAAATCCTTCGTGAAACACCCCTGTATCCGAGCTTCATCCTGTAGCCATAATTGGAAAAATACGGTATAATATGAAGCACATCGGTTACAAAGGAGGAGAACACATATGGATAAGAAAGCAATGTACAAGTTAACCTACGGCTTATTTGTCCTGACCGCAAAGGCGGAGGGCAGGGACAACGGCTGTATCATCAACACGGCCATCCAGGCGGCGTCGGAGCCCAACCAGGTGAGCATCGCGGTGAATAAAGCCAATTTTACCCACGATATGATCAGGGAAACCGGGGAATTTACCGTATCGATCATCAGCCAGGACGCGGACTTTGAACTGTTCAAGAGGTTTGGGTTCCAGTCGGGGCGGAGTGCGGACAAGTTTGCCAGCTTCGACGCATATAAGACCGGAGCCAACGGCATCCGCTATATTACGGCAGGCACCAACGCGTATATTTCCGTGAAGGTAGAGAAGACCCAGGATCTGGGCTCCCACACGATGTTCATCGGGACAGTCATGGATATGGAGGTGCTGAGTCAGACGCCGTCCGTGACCTATGATTACTATCTGAACAATATCAAGCCGAAGCCCCAGGCGGCAGGCAAAACAGAGAGCGGCAAGACCGTATGGCGCTGCCGGATCTGCGGGTATGAATATGTAGGAGAGGAGCTGCCGGAGGATTTCATCTGCCCGCTGTGCAAACATCCGGCTTCGGATTTTGAGAAAGCCAATGGATGATAAAAGAACAGCGCCGAAAAACATCATTGTACGCGGCGCAAGGGTGCATAATCTGAAAAATGTGGATGTGGATATTCCGCTTGGCAGGCTGGTCGCCATTGCGGGTGTTTCCGGTTCCGGGAAGTCATCTCTGGCCCTGGGGACGCTGTATGCGGAAGGATCCCGCCGGTATCTGGAGGCGCTGTCCACTTATACCCGCCGCCGGATCACGCAGGCCGGGAAAGCAGAGGTGGATGAGATCCGCCATGTCCCTGCCGCCCTGGCTCTGCACCAGAGGCCGGGGATTCCCGGTGTGCGCAGCACGTTCGGCACGGCTTCCGAACTGCTGAACAGCCTTCGGCTGATGTTTTCACGGCTGGGAAGCCATTGCTGTCCTAACGGCCATCCCTGCCCGCCCAATATGGATGTGGCGCTGATGCTGCCCACGAAATGCCCGGTCTGCGGCGAGGAATTTTACGGCCCGGGGGCGGAGGCAATGGCGTTCAATTCCGAAGGCGCCTGTCCCGTCTGCTCCGGCACGGGGATCGTCCGTACCGTCAATGAAGAGGCGCTTGTGCCGGACGACTCGCTGACGATCGACGAGGGAGCGGTGGCCCCCTGGCAGAGCCTGATGTGGTCGCTGATGAAGGATGTTGCCCGTAAAATGGGGGTGCGCACGGATGTACCGTTTCGCGACCTGACACCGGAGGAAAAAGAGATCGTATTCCACGGCCCTGCAGAAAAGCGGCACATCCTCTATGTCAATGAAAAGACCAATGTGGCGGCGGAGATGGATTTCACTTATTACAGCGCCGTTTACTCCGTAGAAAATGCGTTGTCCAAGGTAAAGGACGAAAAGGGCATGAAGCGGGTGGAGAAGTTCCTCCACGAGGCGGCCTGCCCTGACTGCGGCGGTACAAGGCTTTCGGCAAAGGTGCGCTCCACAACGCTCGCGGGAAAGAATCTGGCGGAAGCCGCCGCCATGACGCTCTCAGAGCTGATCCCGTGGGTGAAGTCCGTGCCGGACACGCTGCCTGAGAACATGCGTCCGATGGCTGAAAGTATCATACAGTCATTTCTGGACAATGCACGAAGATTGAGCGACTTAGGGCTCGGTTATCTGGCCCTGGACCGTGCCAGCAGCACGCTGTCCACCGGGGAACGCCAGCGTGTGCAGCTTGCACGCGCCGTCCGCAACGAGACGACAGGAGTTCTCTATGTGCTGGACGAGCCCAGTATCGGCCTTCATCCTTCCAATATCGACGGTCTGATGGAGGTCGTTGACAGCCTGATCGCGGACGGCAATTCCGTGGTGCTGGTGGACCACGATGTGCGTGTGCTGAAACGCGCCGACCACATGATCGAACTGGGGCCGTTGGCGGGAACCAAGGGCGGCACGATCCTGGCACAGGGAAGCATCGAGGAGATTTCCAGATCCCGTGATTCAAAGATCGCACCGTTTCTGACAGATGCAGGCGCCATGAAGATACGCAAACGCGCAGGAGCTGCGGAGGTATTTGATCTTGGAACGATCCGCATGGAAACCGCGCCGATCCATACCGTGCACGGGCTGACCGCGGAGATTCCAAAAGGCAGGCTGACCGCAGTGACCGGGGTTTCCGGCTCCGGCAAGACCACGATGGTGCTGGAAAGCCTGATCCCCGGCCTCTCGGCGTACTGTGCGGGAAAGAAACTGCCGTTTCCGGTAAAAAGCATTGCGGCGGAAGGAATCCGCCGGGTGAATCTGATCGACGCTTCACCGATCGGCGTCAACATCCGTTCCACCGTTGCAACATACAGCGGGATTTTGGATGATCTGCGCAGGCTGTATGCAGGAACGCCGAATGCAAAAGACAGGAAACTGAAAGCCGGCGATTTTTCTTACAACACCGGCTCCTTACGCTGTCCGGTCTGCGACGGAACGGGACAGATCTCCCTGGATGTCCAGTTTCTGCCGGATGTGACGATACCCTGCCCCGACTGCGGCGGCAAACGCTATGGGTCAGAAGCGGGGAAGATCCTCTGGACGCCGAAGAAGTCAGACCGGTCCTTTTCTCTGCCGGAACTCTTAGGGCTGACGGTGGACGACAGCCTGGAGGTGTTCGCGGGAAACAAGAAGATTTACAGTAAGCTGTTGGTTCTCCGCGACCTTGGCCTGGGGTATCTGACCCTTGGGGAGGACACGCCGGCTCTTTCCGGCGGCGAGGCACAGCGGCTGAAGCTGGCAAGCGAAATGGGGAAGACACAGGAGGATTCTGTGTTCGTGTTCGATGAACCGACCATCGGCCTGCACCCGCTGGATGTGCAGGTCCTTTTAGGCGTATTTGACCGCCTGGTGGAAGCGGGCGCGACGGTGATCGTGATCGAGCATGACCTGGATGTGATCGCCAACGCGGACTATGTGATCGATATGGGGCCTGGCGGCGGAGAACAGGGCGGGCGTATCGTAGCCTGCGGAACACCCGAGGAGATCAAACAATCTGATTCAAGCATTACTGGGCGGTATTTATAAAAATACCAGGAATAGAAAAAGTGTAAAGCCTTTATTGAAGATTTAAGGGCTTTACACTTTTTTGATGCATGTATTTATGCCTGTTAAGCGGAATCACTGTGTATTTCCATCCGGAGCCACCTTCTTATCAGAGTTTTGTGTTCTCTCCACCACTTTTATATCATATCTATAAGCGGCTGCCTTGCACGAAACTCTGGAAGAATACCGTAAATCGTCTCGATAGCCTTGCGCACGGTATCACGCAGAGGAAAGGCTCCCTTTTTCCTACACCAGTTATAGGTGATCTGATAAGCCAGGTCTGTGGCAAGGGGAACAAGTTCTTCCGGGGCGGCGTAATGCCGGGCAATGCCCAGTTCCAGGCAATTGCGGTACAGATGGATGCAGTGCTGATTCACGGTATCCGTCCGGAAATATCCGGCCTCCCGTTTTAACTCAAGACAGAACATCGCACCCATGACCTCCGGTCCGAGCGCCAGAGCAATGGATAATCCGTAATCGCACAGGATCCACATCCGCTCGAAATCATTTTTAGCATTGATAAATGCGGGCATTTTTCCCTGAATCTCCCTGTCAGTGATGGACAGGATCTGTTCGATCAAATCATCCTTGTCTCTAAAAATGTTATAAAAGGAAGAACGGTTGATCCCGGCGCAGCTGCAGATCTGATTCACGGACACCGTTTCACATCCCTTCGTGCGAAACAGCTTAATGGCGGCATCCATGATGTGCTTTTTTGTAGACAGGCTCATTCAGACCCCTCCTCTCGATTTTGTACAAGTTGTACAATTCTATGTACAGAATAACAAATTTTGTTTAATTTGTCAATCAGGATCCAAAGAAGCGTTGTGAGAGATTCTACAGGATTTTACAGCCGGATTATGCAAAAGGGAGAATCGATTCCAATCCTGTTGTAAAGTCAAATTGTATATTATAGAATCATTATATTATTATTTGGTTTGGTTTAAGAACCAAACCAAGACAGATGAAAGGAAGAACACATATGACAAAAAAATCAGTATATCCTGCCTTATGACGATACAGAAATCCAGATTGGCGACCTGCTTGTAAGATATGGGGTGATCATCATGCATGAACTTGGAACAATAAAGTATATCATTGATACAGTGGAAAATATCTGCGATGAAAACGGACTTACCACCGTAGCCAGTGTAACTTTAGAGATTGGAGAGGTCAGCGGTCTTCTCGTCAACTATATGACTGATTACTGGAATTGGGCAGTTCCAAAGTCCAGATATCTTAAAACTGCTGAACTTAAAATTGAGTATATTGACGCCGTGACATATTGCGAAAACTGCGGCAAAACATATCCGACGGTAAAATATGCTAAAATATGTCCGTACTGTCAGAGCGATCATACTTATCTTCTGACAGGAAACGAATACATGATCAAGGAAATGGAGGCAATGTAGGATAAGAGGGTGAGAGCAGATGAATACGATAGATATTCTAGAAGTCAAAAAAACAATTCTTGCAGATAATGACGCGGATGCCGATAAGCTCAGAGCGGAACTAAAGGAGAAAGGGATCCTATACATTAATATCATGTCCTCCCCGGGTTCCGGGAAGACATCAACACTGCTTCAGACCATTGCCCGTCTGAAGGATGCATTTGGAATCGGAGTGATGGAGGCGGATATAGACTCGGCAGTGGATGCTGAAATCATTGCCGAAACAGGCGTTAAGACGATACAGCTCCACACAGGCGGCATGTGTCATCTTGACGCAGATATGTCAAGACAGGGAATCGGCTCCCTTGGAACAGACGGCCTGGATATGATTTTCCTTGAAAATGTTGGAAATCTTGTCTGTCCTGCTGAATTTGACACGGGAGCTGCGCTTAATACAGCAATTCTTTCCATTCCGGAAGGAGACGATAAGCCATTAAAATATCCTCTGATGTTTGAACTGTGCGATGTTGTGCTGATCAATAAGATGGATTCCCTGCCTGCCTTTGACTTTCAGATGGAAAATGCAAAAAAAGCAATTCTGGGAAGAAATCCGGAAGCCATAATCATTCCGGTCTCCGCAAAGACAGGCGAAGGGATCGAGGAATGGTGCCGTGTTCTAAGAAAAGAATACAGAAAGCTGAAGGCGGGAAAAAACAATGTCAGAGATTAAAGTAATCAAAGTCCATCAGAACATACAGGCTATAAATGACCAAATTGCAGAAGATGTGCGGAAAAAACTTAGAGCGGATAAGACGTTCATGATCAACCTTATGGCATCACCCGGGGCAGGAAAGACCACCTTGCTGCTTAAAACCATAGAGCTTCTTTGGAAAGAATACAAGATCGGCGTTATGGAGGCCGATATAGAATCGGTTATTGACGCGGAAAAAATGGCACAGGCAGGAGTTCGTACCATTCAAGTGCATACCGGAGGTGAATGTGCCATGGATGCAGAGATGACAAGGCAGGCCTTAGAGGAATTTCCCACAGAGGATCTTGATCTCATTTTCCTTGAAAATGTGGGAAACCTTGTATGCCCGGCAGAAACAGATACTGGAGCGTCTAAAAAGGCCGCAATCCTGTCTGTACCGGAAGGGGATGATAAGCCTCTGAAATATCCGTTGATGTTTCAGGTATGCGATGTGGTCCTGATAAGCAAAATAGATACAAAAACATTCTTTCCCTTTGACGAAGATGAAGCCGTCCGAAGGATACATCATCTGAATCCGAATGCAGAAATATTCTTTATCTCTGCGAAAGAAGGACTCGGTATGGAGCAGTGGGTCAGCTGGATTAAGAAACAGATAAAGAACTGGAAATAATCTAAAGAAGGAGGGGTAACCGTGAAATTTGAACAAAAAGATTTCATCCCAACAACAAAGGCAGACATTGATGCCTATAAAAATGTGCGTCCGGAGCATCTTGATATACCGGAAAAACCCAGAGAGCTTATTTTAAAGCTCGGCAAACACATCACTGACAGAGTAGTCAGTAAAATCACGCCTTCTGATCCTGAGTATTACGGACTTGACATTCTCGCGTCCGATGAGATGGCGGAGCTGGCGCTCAAGATGAAGGTGCACAAATATTATACCGTCGAAGAACTTGTAAAACGCAGTGGAAAGTCAAGGGAAAAGGTGCAGCAGCTCCTTGATGAAGGAAGTCATTCTGGTCTGTTTGAGTACGATACGGAAAATGGCACTCGTTATTATATGCTTCCGCCTTTCGTAGAAGGCAGCGGCGAATGGTCCAGCATACGTATGGATCTGCTGCAGGAGGCTCCGAACAGAGGATACTTTTTTGAAAGAGAAACAACTCTGGCGTACATGCAGATCGGCACGATGATTCCCCCCGGCGGCGGTGGGACAGGTATGCATGTCATTCCTGTAGAAGAAGAAGTTCAGAGAAATGAAGGCGCTGTGGATATCGAAAAAATTTCATACTGGCTCGAAAAATATGACAAGTTTGCTATTGCTCCCTGTGTGTGCCGTGAAACAGCGACGGAAATGGGAGAAGGGGCGGCGGATGACCCTAACTGGTGTATTTTTATAGGCCCTATCGCTGATTTCATCGTTGAAACAGGCAAAGGAAGATGGAGTACCAGGGAGGAAGCCTACTATACGGTAAAACGTGCAGAGGAACAGGGATATGTACATCAGGTATCAAATCAGGACGGTCCTGATAAGATATTTGTGGTCTGCAACTGTAACGTCAACTCCTGCAAGGCACTGCGTAATTCACAGCTATTCAACCTGCCCAATCTTTCCCGTTCAGCATACACAGCAAAGGTAACTACTGAAAACTGTGTAGCTTGCGGAAAATGTGTGGAATACTGTCCCGCGGGAGCTGTAAAGCTCGGTCAGAAGCTTTGCACAAAGAAAGGCTATACTGTTTACCCCAAGCACGAGCTTCCTGATGATGTCCGGTGGGGAGAAGAAAAATGGGATGTTCACTACCGCGACAATAATCAGATTAACTGCTACGACACCGGTACTGCTCCATGTAAAGCCGCATGCCCGGCTCATATCGCCGTGCAGGGCTACCTGAAGCTGGCAGCCCAGGGGAAATACCAGGAAGCACTTGCATTGATCAAGAAGGACAATCCATTCCCCGCAGTCTGCGGACGCGTATGCAATAAGCGCTGTGAGGCGGCATGCACAAGGGGAACGAGGGAGGATGCTGTTTCCATAGATGCCGTGAAGCGTTTTATCGCCGAGCAGGATCTCCAGGCCGAAACAAGATATATTCCGCCTGTTCACCCGACAAAAATACATGGAACCTTTGATGAAAAGATTGCCATTATAGGAGGCGGTCCCGCAGGCTTATCCTGTGCGTTTTATCTTGCAGAAAAAGGGTATCATCCTACCGTATTTGAAAAGGAAAAACGTCCTGGCGGAATGATGATGAACGCGATTCCAGGTTTTCGGCTTGAAAAGGAGCTGGTGGATGCAGAAATCGATGTGCTCCGTGAGATGGGGGTTGAATTCCGCTGCGGAGTAGAAATCGGAAAAGATATATCAATCGGACAGTTAAGGAAGGACGGCTATCTGGCATTTTATGCCGCGCCCGGTCTTCAAAATTCAGGGAAGCTGGGAATACCGGGCGATGATTCCGCCGGCGTAATGCCGGGGATTGAATTCGCCAAGAAGACAAATCTTGACGGTATCCAGAATATCAAAGGCAGATGCGTGGTCATTGGCGGAGGGAATATTGGAGCCGACATTGCCCGCACGGCAGTCAGAAGCGGAGCGGACAGTGTTGATCTATACTGTCTCGAAAGCTATGAAGATATGCCTATGGGTACAGAAGACCGTACGGAATGTGAAGAAGAAGGAATCACCATCCACGCCGGATGGGGCCAGACGGAAGTTATCTCTGTTGATGGAAAATGCCGTTCCATTCGCTTCAGAAAGTGCGTCAGAGTGCGCGATGCTGAAGGAAGGTTCAATCCTCAGTTTGATGACTCCCAGACTTGCGAAGCAGAATGCAGCACGATACTTTACTGCATAGGGCAGCGTGTTGAATGGGGCAGGATACTTGATGGTACAGACGTTCAACTAAATGGTAATAAAACGGCAAAAGCAGATTCTCTTACATACCAGACTGCAGAAGAGGATATCTTTGTCGGAGGAGATGCTTATTACGGTCAGAAGTTCGTAATTGACGCCATTGAATGCGGAAAGCAGGGGGCTGAATCCATCCACCGCTATTTGAGAAAGGCAAGCCTTACTATAGGCAGAAACCGCAGAAGATTTACGGAACTTGATAAAGAAAACATTGTACTTGATTCCTTTACGCCATCCGTCCGTCAGGATGCGGGCCGCGATCCTGAACTTAAGAAGACTTTATCTTTTAAGGATCCAACACTTACGCTCACAGAGGAACAGGTGAAAGCTGAAACTGCAAGATGCTTAAGCTGCGGGGCTTCCGTAGTGGATCCCAACAAATGTATCGGATGTGGATTATGTACTACGAAATGCAAGTTTGATGCGATTCATCTTTACAGAGATCATCCGGAACAATCAACAATGCTTGCGAAGGAAGATACTTTAAAAGCAGTTGGAAAATATGCGGTAAAACGCGCCGCAAAAATTGCAGCAAAAAAATTCAGTAGAGCATAGCAAATTGGAGCCATACCAGTTACTCGGGGAGGTCAGAGAGCCGCTACCTATGCGTCCAGGGGATACCCAGAAAGTCGATATTATGGCAACCCATCCGGATCCGGGAAACTTCTATTATGGTATGCTCAAAGGCAGATTGGATAAAGGTTCTATTACAGTCGCAAATGTTACAAGATTGATCAAATTCATTGATTCTTGTAAAGATATCGTGGATGAGATCGCAGGAGCATATATGAATATCTAAAAATAAGCATATCCCATGAAAGAGTATGTGCCAGAAAGCGCGGAACTCGAATGGATATGCTTATTTTTTGACGGAGCCTGTAAATCGGTATTAGCCGACAGTTCCCGCTACTTAAGGTTAGTTATTTCCCGATAGCCCTATTATTTATATTTTATCTTTTTCTATTAGAATATCAATCTCCAGATAAGCAGATTTTTTCAAACAGTAACACCGTGACCTACATCTTTTAAAAATTTTGTTCTGCAATCTTGACAAAGTGATATTAAAATGATATCATATCACTATCAAAATTAATCAACGCAATTTTTCAACAGATGTATTTTACAAGGAGGTCATGAGACATGAAAGAAAATGTACTGACGAACAAGAAAAATGGCATTGCCATGCTGATGTTTTTTTTACTGCTGTACCTGGCGGCGATCGCGGGCACTGTTGTGGGCGGGATCATCATTTCACGGAAGGGGCTTCCCATCCTGCTGATCATCAGCTGTATCTGGCTGGCACTGGGCTGGATCCCGTTCTGCGGCCTGAAGGTTCTCAAGCCCCAGGAGGCTCTCGTATTGACCTTGTTTGGAAAATATGTGGGAACCTTGAAGGAGGAAGGCTTCTACTATGTGAATCCATTCTGTACCAGCGTCAACCCAGCGGCCAAGACGAAGCTGAGCCAGAGCGGGGACGTAGACAGGGGAGCAAGAAAGGCATTTGCGATTTCCATGGATGGCACCAATGTACAGGCGGAAACGCCGGCGAGCAATAAGATTTCCCTCAAGGTCATGACCCTGAACAACAGCCGCCAGAAGATCAACGACTGCCTGGGCAATCCGGTGGAGATCGGGATCGCGGTGATGTGGAAGGTGACGGATACGGCGAAAGCAGTCTTCAATGTAGACAATTACAAGGAATACCTTTCCCTCCAGTGCGACAGCGCGCTACGTGATATCGTCCGCATTTATCCGTATGATGTTTCACCCAACGTGGACACCACCGGGGATGGCGTGGCGGACGAAGGAAGTCTGCGGGGTTCCAGTGAAGTGGTGGCGAACCGGATCCGGGAGCAGATCCAGCAGAAGGTCTTGGATGCCGGCCTGGAGATCATCGAGGCACGCATCACCCATCTGGCCTACGCGCCGGAGATTGCGTCCGTGATGCTCCAGAGGCAGCAGGCTTCTGCGGTTGTGGACGCAAGGAAGATGATCGTGGACGGCGCGGTCGGCATGGTGGAAATGGCATTGAGCCGTCTGAATGAGAATCATATGGTGGAGCTGGATGAGGAAAGAAAGGCGGCTATGGTTTCCAATATGCTGGTGGTGCTCTGCGGCAATCATGACGCGCAGCCCATCGTAAACGCGGGAAGCCTGTATTAAGCCATGGCGGAATCGAAAAAAAAGCAGGTTCCTCTGCGCCTGTCGGAAAAGCTTTACAACGCCATCGCCGCATGGGCGGAAGACGACTTCCGCTCCGTGAACGGGCAGATCGAATATCTGCTGACCGAGTGCGTAAGGCAGAGGAAGAAAAATGGAAAATATGTTTCAGAGCATCTGGACGAGCCGCCCGAGCTGGATATCTGAAATGATTTGCTTTCATTCGGCAGGATAAACATTGAAAAACTGCATATCCTATGGTATAATTACGGCATATTTGGAATTGGATTCTAAATATGCCGTAATTTGTAGGAATATATACAGAAAATGCGGCAGTGACGCGCTTTACAGGATTTTGCGAAAGGATGTGTAAGATATGCACTACATTTCGAGGGCATTGGAGGACAGACTGCTTAAATATGAGAAAACATATAAGGCAACCCTGGTAACAGGCGCCCGCCAGACCGGGAAATCTACCTTGCTGAAGAAAGTTTTTCCAGACAGGAAATATATATCCCTGGATGATCCTTTTATGGAGCAGCAGGCAAGGGAAGCAGGGGATATGTTTCTGTCACTGAATTTTCCGCCTGTAACGATTGATGAAGTACAGAGGGCGAAGGAATTGTTCCGCTATATCAAGATGAAATGTGATGAAAGTGAAGAAAAAGGTCTGTTCTGCCTGTCCGGTTCACAGCCGTTTCATCTGATGCAGAATGTCTCGGAATCCCTGTCCGGGCGGATTGGGATTCTTGAGCTGTCCGGGCTGTCTATGCGCGAGTCTATGGGCGATCCTTTTAACAGGCATTTTCTTCCGACGATGGAATATGTGACGGAGCGAAGGAAAACGGTGCAAAAGCCGATCAATATCTGGGAAGTGATCCATAAGGGGGGATATCCGGAGCTTCAGGAGCAGGATAAAGAGTGGAGCGCATTCTATGCAGACTATGTAAAGACTTATATGGAAAGGGATGTCAGGGAACTGGCGGCGGTACAGGATCTCAATACTTTCAGGCAGTTTATGATCACAGCAGCCTCAAGGACCGGAGAGATTTTGAATTATTCCGCTATTGCGTCAGAGATTGGAAAAGATGTGGGAACGGTGAAAAAATGGATCTCTATTTTGGAGGCATCTGGAATTATCTACTTGCTGGAGCCATATACATCCAGTTTCTTAAAAAGGGCGATCAAGTCTCCGAAGCTGTATTTCAGGGATACGGGACTGGTCTGCTACCTTACAAGATGGCTGACACCGGAAAATCTGGCTTATGGGGCAATGAGCGGCCCCATATTTGAAACGTTTGCCGTCTCCGAAATTTTAAAATCATTTGCCAACGAAGGGCTGGATTACCGACATTTTGTTTCTTACTACCGGGGACGTGACAAGAAAAAAGTGAAAGAGGATGGAGAAACAACGAAAACAGAGGCGGAGATTGATCTGGTCATTGAGGAAAACGGAACCTTATATCCGATTGAGATTAAGAAAAATACGCAGGCAAAGGCAATCATGACCTCCGCATTTCCTATCTTGGACAATATTCCCGGGAAAGCGAGGGGAATGGGAGCTGTGCTGTGTAATTGCCCGGATGTCGGGGCACTCAGAGAAAATATATTGCAGATACCAATCTGGTATGTCTGATTTTCGATCTTAAAGGGAATTGACAAACCCCAACATCAGTGCTACACTGAAAAAGCAAAATAAATATCCAGGGGAGCTTGTATCGGCAGGCTGAGAGGAAGTAATCAACTTCGACCCTTAGGAACTGTGAATCAATAACTTGCCATTTTGCGCAGAACAAATTTTCAGGCACAAGGCGGAGGAATGAGGCGTACTGGGGTACACCGATTGACAACAACGCAGTGCATGGAGATTTGGACAAGCAAAATGGTGAGATCATTGATTCACAGTTCCTTATACCTGATGCGGATAATGCCGCCGTAGGAAGTCCAAGCTGATTTTTTTCGGAGATACCGTACCAGGTATCTCCTGTTTTTTTGCTCTATAGGAAACTTCTTCGAATTTTCCTATAGAGCAAAAACCCTCCGGGGGATGCGCACTGCGGCGTACAAGGTAGATGTCGCGATGGCGACCGCCGCAGGCGCGA
>CAYQBE010000036.1:0-38152 GCA_964415625.1 uncultured Clostridium sp. | reverse complement strand
ATTACGCACCGTCCGCGCAGATGGCGGATTTCCTGAATGCGCTGAATGCGACGGATCAGCTTCCAAAGACCATTATCTACAGCCTGAATCCCAATGATAACGCGGCTATCGGAACTATCCTGGGATGCTTCCAGGACGCAGGGACCGCAGGGAAGATCCAGCAGGGATCCGCGTGGTGGTTCAATGACCATAAGACCGGCATGACGGAACAGATGACTTCTCTGGCAAACTTAGGACTGCTGGGGAACTTCATTGGGATGCTGACGGATTCCAGGAGCTTTTTGTCCTATACCAGACACGAATATTTCCGGAGGATCCTGTGCGAACTGATCGGCGGATGGGTCGAGAACGGAGAATATCCGGCTGATATGGAAGTGCTGGGAGGCATGGCGGAGGATATCTCTTACCGGAATGCGGTACGGTATTTCGGATTTGATCTGTAAGAGTAACGGCATTTGATAAAACTGCCGCACCGGGGAGGAATCTCGGGTGCGGCGGTTTTTTAAGTAAAAAGGAAGAAAAATAAAAAATATGTTGCGTATATTCTCCAAAAGCGGTTATAATAAAAATGCGCATAATCAGATTTTGGATGATAATAAGGGTGCGCATAATCGGATTTCAAATAATAATGAAAGTGCGCATAATCAGATTTAGAGAAATAATAAAAGTGCGCATAATCATATGTTAAGTGGTAAAGCGGGTGCGCATAATCAAATTTTATTCAGCAATCCAGGCGCGTATGATCAAAATCTGAACAATAGTTAGGACGCGTATAATCAAATGCGGGAGGATATGCTATGAAATTAAAAAGAAAAATTTACAATCGGCTCCTGACCTGGAAGAGAGAATGCGGCGGCACCAAAGCAATCCTGATAGAAGGCGCGAGGCGGATCGGAAAATCGACGATCTGCGAGGAGTTTGGAAAAAACGAATACAAAAGCTATCTTATCATTGACTTTGCCAAGGCAGCTTCGAACGTCAAGGAATATTTTGAAAAGTACTTAAATGATCTGGATACATTTTTTATGCTTCTGTCTGCAGAATATGGAAAGAAATTATATCAAAGGGATTCTCTGATCATTTTTGATGAGGTACAGATGTTTCCAAAGGCCAGGGAAGCGATAAAATATCTTGTAGCGGACGGAAGATATGATTATATTGAGACAGGATCTCTGATCTCAATCAGGGAAAATGTGAAAGACATTGTCATACCGTCAGAAGAGAGACATCTGAAAATGTATCCGCTTGATTTTGAGGAATTTGCGTGGGCACTGGGAGAGGAGGTTCTGATTGAATATATCAAGTCATGCTTCACGTCTCAAAAAGAGCTGGAAAGAACTCTCCACAACAAGGCAATGCTTGTATTTAAACAGTATATTCTGATCGGAGGTATGCCGAAGAGCGTGGTGCTTTTTCTGGAAAATCATAAGGATTTTGAAAGCGCAGATCAGGAAAAACGGGATATCCTGGAGCTTTACCGAAGCGATATCATGAAGATAAATGCAAGATACCGAAGCAAGGTCATTTCCATATTTGACCAGATCCCCGGGCTTTTGTCACAGCACGAAAAGAGGATTGTATTTAAACAGGTGAAGGAAGGCTCGTATGCCGAGCAGTATGAGGAAACATTTTTCTGGCTGTCGGATTCTATGATTTCGAATGAATGCTTTTTATGCAGCGATCCGAATGTCGGATTGTCAGTCAATGAAGCAAGAACATACGTAAAATGTTATTTGGGAGATACAGGCCTTCTTGTGAGCCATGCTTTTGATGAAAACGAACTTTTAGAGTCAGAGGTTTATAAGCAGATCCTCGCGGATAAACTGTCCCTGAATGAGGGGATGCTGTATGAAAATGTGATTGCGCAGATGCTGGTGGCAAATGGGCATAAGCTGTATTTTTATACACATTACAGTGAAGAAAAGCATCGGAATGATATGGAAATTGATTTTCTCCTTTCTAATAACAGTAAGCTTAAGTATAAGCTGTATCCAGTTGAGGTAAAATCGGGAACCAATTATACGATAAAATCCATGTTGGCGTTTCGGGAGAAATATAAAGGCAGGATAGGAGAGTGCTATATTATCCACCCAAGAAATTTCATGGTCAGGGATGGAATCATATGCATTCCGCCGTATATGACCATATGCCTGTAACAGATTATCCATTCGCAAAACTGTGCTAATGCAGCCGTTCTTTTGCTCATTCATGAGCAGGTTGCTAATCCAAAATCTCAGTTTTATTGCAATGATGCATAAAACTGAGATTTCAGAATGCAACCGTACAGTTGGTAAAAATACCGTTTCCCGGCAGTTCGTTTATACTGCGTTGTACGAGGCAGATGCCGTACAGCAATTTGCAAAAGGCGAACGGCTGGAAATTATCCTGCCAGACAGTCCTTCATCACTTCATAAGCGCCCTTTGTCCGGATGTCTTCCAGATATCCGGCAACCGCGGATTCGAATCCATCCAGCCGGCTCAAGTCCTCGCCCCAGAAGCTTTCATTGGTGCATACGGCATGGGCCAGATTCGCGGCACTGTCATCCTTGTGTGCTTCAAAAAATTCCAGAACATAACGGTCATCCTTAATCGGATATTCTTCCGCGCCCCGGTGTCCCATCAAGGCATCCTCCGTCAGATGGTTCCCATTGAAAAATGCGATGTAAAACGCGAAGGATGCGGTGATGCATGCCGGAAGCTTTCCTGTCTTTTCAAGGTATCCTTTCAGGGAAGGCATGACGCGCGCTTTCCATTTTGAGGTGGAATTGAGAGAGATTGCAAGCAGCGCATGGTCGATAAACGGATTTTTAAACCGCTCTGTCACGGACGCGGCGAAGTCCTCCAGCTCCTTCTTTGGAAGCGTCAGTGTGGGAATGATCTCCTCATAAATAGTCTGATTCATAAATCCCTGGATCACGTCGTCATTCATGCAGTCACGCACAATATTCTGCCCCGCCAGATAAGCCCCCAGTACAAAGGAGGTATGTGCCCCGTTCAGGATGCGGACCTTGCGCTGCTTATAGGGCTTGTGGTCGTCGGTAATCAGCACCGGAAGCCCGGCCTGTTCAAAGGGAAGTTCTGCTTTCAGGGACTGCGGGCCTTCGATCACCCAGAAGCCGAAGATCTCTCCGGTATCGATCAGCTGGTCGATATAGCCGTTCTCTTCGTTGATGGATTCGGCCTCGGCACGGGGGTAGCCTGTGACGATCCGGTCCACCAGCGTGGAACAGAAGATGTTTTCACTTTGGATCCAGGCTGTAAAATCCTCTCCCAGGTTCCATTGTTCTGCATATTGGAGGACACATTTTTCCAGTTCTTTCCCATTGTTGTCGATCAGTTCGCAGGAAAGGATGACAAATCCTTTTCCGGTTTCCTTTCCGAACGTCTGGAAACGGCGGTACAAAAATTGGGTCAGCTTGCCGGGATAGCTGTTCGCCGGAGCATCGGTGAACTGGCAGGAAGGGTCATATACGATTCCGGCTTCGGTCGTATTGCATGCGATGTATCTAAGATCCGGATTCTCCGCACATGCCAGAAGCGCGTTAAACTCCGCGTAGGGATTGAGGCACCTGCTGACACAGGAAATGATCCGCTTCCGGTTCACCTTCTGCCCATCCTGAAAGCCGCGCAGATAAAGGGTATAGAGTCCTTCCTGCTCATTGATCATATCGGCAAGTCCCGGTGCGATGGGCTGGCACAGGACAACCTTGGAGTTGAATCCGGTTTTTTCATTTAATACATCGATAAAATAATCAACAAAGGCGCGGAGAAAGTTGCCTTCTCCGAACTGCAGTACCCGCTCCGGAGCTTCGGGAAGCAGGTAGCCGTCATAGTTTATATCTTTTAAGGTCTGATAGCTTAATTTTTTCATAATGATTCCTTTCTTATTGTTTTATAAGGTCACACCCTGTTTAAAAATCGCAAAATCGTGGAATCCGGCTTCCTCGGATTTTACCTTTTCTCCGGAAGCGGTCTGGATCACCTTGTCAAAAAGCTGCTCCGCCAGTTCATTCAGCGGCGTCCCCTCTACCATGGTTCCGCAGTTGAAGTCGATCCAGTTGGACTTGCGCTCATAGAGCGCGGAATTGGTGGAAATCTTCATGGTGGGCACCGGGCAGGCAAAGGGCGTGCCCCGTCCGGTGGTAAACAGGACGATATGCGCTCCGGATGCCGCCAGCGCTGTGGAGGCCACCAGGTCATTTCCCGGGGCGCTTAACAGATGCAGTCCCTTGCCGCGGATCTGCTCCCCGTAGGAGAGGACCCCGCGTACAGGAGCGCTTCCGGACTTCTGCGTGCATCCCAGAGACTTGTCCTCCAGGGTGGAGATCCCGCCTTTCTTGTTTCCGGGGGAGGGATTCTCATAGATCGTCTGGTTGTGGCTTTTGAAATATTCTTTAAAATCGTTGATCAGTTCTACGGTCTCCTGGAACAGCTCTTCCGTCTCGCAGCGGTTCATGAGCTGGGTTTCCGCTCCGAACATTTCCGGAACCTCGGTCAGGACGGTGGTGCCGCCCTTGGAGATCAACAGGTCGGAAAACGCGCCTACGACAGGATTCGCTGTGATGCCGGACAGACCGTCGGAGCCGCCGCACTTCATGCCGATGACCAGCTCGCTGCAGGGAATGGGCTCCCGCCGGAACTGCCCGGCATATTCCGCAAGCTCCCGGATGATATCAAGGGCATCCGCGATTTCATCCCGGGATTCCTGGCAGATAAGGAAACGGACACGCTGTGGGTCATAGTCTCCAATGTACTTTTTCAGTTCTTCAATGTTGCTGTTCTCGCATCCCAGGCCGAGCACCAGTACGCCGCCTGCGTTAGGGTGACAGATCAGGTCGGCAAGGATCTGCCGGGTGTGCTCCTGATCGTCGCCCATCTGGGAGCAGCCGTAAGGGTGCGGAAATGCGGAGATCTCGTCAATCTGCTCCGTAAGGTACTCTTGAGCCTGCCGCTCGATAGCTGTGGCTATATTATTGACACAGCCTACAGTCGGGATGATCCAGATGTTGTTGCGGACACCGACTCTTCCGTCTGCCCTGCGGTAGCCCTGGAAGAAGGCTGGCGCGGAAGGCGTAAGGGAAGAAGCCTGCGGTTCATAATGATAAGTCAGTACATCGCCCAGACCGGTCCTCAGATTATGGGTATGGATCCAGGCGCCGGCACCTACCGGTTCTTTGGTAAATCCGATGGGACTTCCGTACTTGATGACCTGTTCCCCCTCCGAAAGGGCTGTCAGAGTAAACTTATGCCCCTGGGGAATATCTTCGGCCAGCATAACGGTCTGTGAGCCCACCTGGAACGTACTGCCCGCAGACAGGGGGCACAGGGCAACCGCTACATTATCCTGAGGATGAATTTTGATAAATTCCTGCATAAAGATTCCTTTCTGAAATAGAGAGCTTCTGTTAATATGTGACAATTGGTTCGGTTCGTTTTTTACTTGATGTAAGCGCTTACACAAAGTGTACTACAAAACCGGAGAAGAGTCAATAGAAAAAGAAAAAAAGTTGAAAATAATGTGAAAAATTTGGAGATATGATTTGCTTTTTCATGAAAAATATTATAGAATTTAGAGTAGTGATGGAATCAAAGATGAAAGAACTTACAATCATAGTTTTTCCCATACAGTTCCGAAGAGGTGACAGGATGAATATTTACGATATAGCAAAGCTGTCGGGTGTTTCGATCGCTACCGTTTCCAGGGTTGTGAACGGAAGTCCCCGGGTCAGCGAAAAAACAAAGCAAAAGGTTCTTGCGGTGATGGAAGAATCGGAATATACGCCGAATGTATTTGCCAGAGGGCTGGGGCTGAACTCTATGAAGACTATCGGCATCCTCTGCCCGGATATCTCCGACCAGTACATGGCGGAGGCGGTTTCGCATCTGGAAAAACGTCTCCACGAATGCGGATACGACTGTATCCTGGGCTGCAGCGGGAGCATGCAGGAGGCCAGGGAACACCATACCAGGCTGCTGCTTTCCAAGCGGATCGATGCACTGATCCTCGTGGGGTCTCTGTATGCAGGATCGGGAAAGGATCCAGAAGAGACGGAGTATGTCCGCGCGGCAGCACAGCAGGTCCCGGTATTTATGATCAACGGATATGTGAAGGGGGAAAATATCTACTGCTCCTACGGGGATGACCGGCAGGGAGCGTATGACGTGACCCGGGCCCTGATCCGCCGGGGGAAAAAAAGGATCCTCTTTTTGTATGATTCGCAGACATACAGCGCGCGGCAGAAGATGGAAGGGTATGAGAGCGCGCTGACGGACGCGGGATATCCCATACTGGGCGATCTGAAGTACTATATCCGTCCATTCGGCATGCATCAGCCGGAGGGAGACAGTCTTGCTGAATTTTCAGAAAATTCGGCGGGCTACGTGCAGAACAAGGTGCTGTATGTCAAGGAAATGCTGCTGGCACACCGGACACTGGAATTTGACAGTGCATTTGCATGCAATGACGGTCTGGCTGTCGGCGTGCTCAAATATGCCAGGGCAAGAGGGCTGGCCGTGCCCGAGGAGCTCAGCGTGGCAGGATATAATAATTCCACGATGGCTGTCTGCTGCGAGCCGGAGCTGACATCGGTGGATAATCAGGTGAAGCGGCTCTGCAACGACGCGATCGACCGGATGCTGGAGGTGCTCCAGGGAAAAGAGGATGTGGAGCAGGATCATAAGGTGCGGTGTGAGATTGTAAGAAGGTGTTCTACGGATTTTTAAGCAAGTGTTCCAGAATAGCGGGTGGAATGGTAATGTAGCTGTGAAAGGAAAGATTCGGCCATGAAGGAAAATAATGGAATTGAAGTTCTGATTATGCGTAATCTGCATGAGTCATCACAAGTTCATTCGGAGTTGGAACTTATTTTTGTTATTCAGGGTACCGTTGAGGCCACAATTGGCCAGAAAAAATATCCTATGAGAAAAAATGATATTATTCTCATAGACAGTAATATCCGGCACAGTGTAATAAACGGCGAAGATACAATCCTATGCCAGGTGATTTTTTCATATCAGTTTATATCAAATATGATCCCTGATTTCGGCGGTATGTTTTTTTGCAACAGTGTAGTGGACAAAGAACAATCATATCAAGAAATCAGGAACATTTTTTATGAACTTGTGTATCAATATTTCCTTCAAAGACAGAAGTCAGAATGTATGAGGATGTGCCTTGTTTACCGACTTCTGGATTGCTTGATCGAAAGGTATTGGATAGAAGATTACGGAAGTGATATAAAGCAGTCAGACGCAGATGTCAGGATGAGAAAAATATTTGGATATATCAGTCAACATTTTCTTGACAAGATTAATATGGCTGAATTGGCTTCTATGCTTTATATATCGCCCTCTACATTATCCAAATTTTTTAAAAAGCAGACAGGAATGTATTTTGTGGAATATGTGAACCAAATGCGGGCGAGGGAAGCGGCAAAGGCCCTGGCCTATTCGGATATAAGCATCACAAAGGCTGCGGTAGAATCTGGTTTTTCGAATCTTGCCGTATTCAATAAAACTTTTAAAGGTGTATATGCAATGACGCCTACTGAGTATAGAAATACGATAAAAAAGAAAACGGCAGATTACAATAAAGAGTTTAAATCTATTCAGGAACAGGTTCGAGAAGAGCTGTTGCATAAAGATTTATTTGGAGAGAAAAATAAAGAACACCAGGAAATGGTGCTGGTAGAAGTGGATGTCGGACAAGAATCGCAAAAATTACAAAAGAATTGGTGCAATGTGATTAACATTGGTGCGGTTTCCAGGCTTACACTAGCGAATCTTCAATTCCATACACTGTATTTGAAGGAAAATTTGGGTATACGATATATCAGGATATGGAATATTTTCTCCGCAAAACTACAGATGGGATCAGGAAAGGAAAAATGTAACTATAATTTTGATGAACTTGATCAAGTATTTGATTTCCTTGTTTCTAATCATATAAAATTGTTTCTTGATCTCGGAAGGAGACCGGATATGGCTCTCAAATCCGAGGGGAAAACAATATTCTATAAAGAAGAGTATATCGAATTTGAATCAAAAAAGGCATATGAAAAAATGCTGGATTATTTTCTGCGGCATATAATAAGAAGATATGGTGAGGATGAAGTAAGCAGTTGGATTTTTGAATTATCCTATCATCCTGAAAATCCTTACTATAATGATGCAGAATATGATTTTTTCGAAGTATTTTCATATGCATTTAAGGTGATCAAAGAAAAACTTCCGCAGGCACAGGTAGGCGGAATCAATGTTATGGTACAAAAGGATAATTCTTTTTTGGAAGCGCTATTAATGAAATGTACAAAAGAACGATGCAGTCCAGACTTTTTATCATTTATGTTATTCCCATATTATAAAGAAGTGAAAGATGGAATTGTTTTTTACAGACGATTGAATAGTGAATCCTATGCAAAAGATACAGTGAAAGTGATAAAGGAGATCTTACAGAAGAAGGAAGCGGAGGAAGGATACAAAATTTATATTACTGAGTGGAATCAGTCTCTGTCAAACAGGTCGTATCTGAATGACAGCAGTTTTCGGGCAACATATATTGCAAAGCAAATATTAGAAATATCAGACCAGGTTGACCTGATGTGTCTGTGGATGGCTTCGGACTGGGTGAGCAACTATTTTGATTCATTAGGGATTTCTTATGGCGGAAGCGGAATCCTGACAAAGGACAGCATCTGCAAACCAGCATATTATGCTTTATGGTTTATGAATTCATTGGGAGATGAACTCATTAAGAAAGGAGAAAATTATATCGTTACGAAAAGGAATGACAGATTTTTCATTGTCTGCTTTAACAGAAAGTCGTATGGCAGTAATTATTTTGTGAAGCATGAAGATGAAATCAGCATTTCTGAGGTGAAGGATGTTTTTTTGGACAATGGTACGTTGAAGATGAAGCTTATACTGAGAGATTTGCCTGCAGATGGAGAATATATGATTAAAAGATTTCATATGCATGACTCCGAAGGGGGGATTTTGGGGGAATGGAGTAAGTTTCAATATGATCCACAGTTAGAAGGTGAAGACGTAAAGTATATTAGAAACGCCTGCTGTCCTAGAATCTATATGGAAAGAAAAAAAGCAGAAAATGGAAAGCTGGAAATAATTTTAATATTGAAGGCACAAGAGATATCATTGATACAAATAAATCCAAATGCATGAAGAATACTATCTTGAGAATCCAATGTGAAACAGGATGTCCGGGCAAAAACAATATTTTGGTGTTTTTGCCCGTTTTATTATGTAAAAAAAATATAATAGAGAAAAATATGTATAGCAAATATTTTATTAAAAAATAAATTTTCCGTTCTTGTCAAAATATGAATCAATAGATGAAATGAGAAAGAAGAGTGCAGATAAGAATTTATGTATAGTATAGATACAAAATAAACGGCGCCAAAACAGAAGGAAAAGGAGATTAGTATGAAGAATGGGAAATTACAGGTAGCAGTTGTGGGATGCGGTGGGATTGCGAATCAGAAGCATTTTCCGGCATTGAAATCTCAGGCAGACAGATGTGAAATGACTGCATTCTGTGACACGATTGTGGAACGTGCTGAAAAAGCAGCAAAAGAATATGGAACCGAGGACGCAAAAGTATATGAAGATTATATGGAAATGCTTAAGGATCCGGAAATTGATGTAGTACATGTATGCACTCCGAATGTGGTGCATTGTCCGATTACTGTAGCGGCTTTTGAAGCAGGAAAGCATGTGCTGTGCGAGAAGCCAATGGCAGCAACAACGGAAGATGCGCAGAAGATGATGGATGCCTGGAAGAAATCAGGAAAGAAATTTACCATTGGTTATCAGAATAGATTCAGACCAGATGCACAGGCATTGAAACGTGCCTGCAGCGAGGGCAAATTCGGAGAGATATATTTTGCGAAGGCACATGCGGTCAGAAGAAGAGCTGTTCCTACATGGGGAGTATTTCCGGATAAATCAAAACAAGGCGGCGGTCCTCTGATTGATATAGGGACGCATGCGCTGGATATTACCTTGTGGTGCATGGATAATTACAAGCCTGTATCTGTCACAGGATCTGTCTTTGAAAAGCTTGGACATCTCCCGGAAGCAACAGAAGGAAATATGTTTGGGCCGTGGGATCCGGAGAAATTCGAAGTTGAGGATTCGGCATTTGGTTTTGTAAAAATGGAGAACGGAGCTACCATTTTTCTGGAATCTGCGTGGGCGTTGAATGTAAAAGAATCCAGAGAAGCAGCTACAACTTTATGCGGAACGAAGGCCGGAGCCGAGATGATCGGCGGTATGAGCAGAAACGGGTATGACCTTGTTATCAATGAAACGACAGGCGGGCTTTTAACAGAAGAACATATTTCAGAAAGCGGATCTATCGCGTTTTTTGAGGGAGGAGACGGCGGTTCACCAGAGGTCAGAGAATGCAGGCAATGGCTGGACGCGATCCTGGAGGATAAGGAGCCATTGGTTAAGCCGGAGCAGGCATTCGTAGTGACACAGATTTTGGACAGTATTTATAAGTCTGCCGCAGAAGGAAAAGAAGTAAAACTTTAAGAGATAAAAAGAAAATAAAACCAAGGAGGATATTATGAAGAAAAAAGTGATCGCAGGAATTTTGAGTCTGGTTATGACAATGTCTGTATTGGCAGGATGTGGAAACAGCGCGGCAGATAATCCGGATGCCCAGGCAGAGGAGGACTCTGCCAAAGTAGAAGAAAGTAAAGAAGAAGGAGAGAGCAGAGGAGGTAAATATAAAATAGGATATAACTATTTTGGAAGCAGCGCCTATTCCCTGATGACACTTGCAAACAATTCGCAAATCGTAATTGATGCATTTGGAAATGAAGCAGTGGCAATGGATGATGAATATTCCGTTGAAAAAATTGTTCAGGATGTCGAAAATATGATTTCATCAGGCATTGACGGATTGATTGTCTGGCTGCCGACAGATTCCCTGTATCAGACGGTCGCAAGTTTATGCGAAGAAGCTCAGATTCCGTTTGTGTTAAACGATAAAGTGCCAACAGATCCTGCCGTAGCGGAGAGTATCAAATCCAATCCTTACTTTGCTGGTGCAGTCGCGCCGGCGAATGCAGAATATGGGGCATTGATCGCAGAGTATGCGCTGGAGCAGGGCTGGAAGGAATGTATCGTTTCGTCGTCTTTTGTAGGGGACGCGTCTGATCAGCCGAGGCTGGATGCGTTTAAAGAAAAATTTGAAGACGGCGGCGGAAAAATTTTACAGGAACTTCACGCAGATACATCTGATCAATACTTACCACAGATTGAGGATGCTTTAGTTGCTACCGGTGAGGTTGACTTTATCTATGGCGTCGGATCTGACATGGGAGCGGCTGCCTGTGTCGCATTGGAAAAATATGACTACAAAACAAAAGTAGTGACTTCTGGCCTTGATAAAGAAGTACTGGATTTATTAGAGCAGGGTACTATGGTAATGATCAACGGAGACAATTGGATATCAGGCATGTTTTCCGCCGTTGTACTGCAGAATTATCTGGAAGGAAATAAGTTGGTAGATGCGGATGGAAATGTGGCATGGATTGATAATATTATGCCTTTCACGGTGCCTGATACACAGTTTGATCTTTATCGTGAATATTTTATTGATAATAATTGTTACAGTGAGGATGAAATCCTTCAGATGAGCGGGTCAGAATTTGATTATGACGCATTGATGGAAGTAATTGAAGATTATTCTCTGGAAAACAGACTTCTGGCAAAGTATGAAGAAGGCTCCATCAGCGAAGAACAGCTGAAAGAAGCAGGGATCGAAGTAAAATAATACCTTTGTGTACATAGTATTGGGACTGCCGGAAAATGATGGTTTATCTGCAATATGTGATTGGTTAGATATCACAACAGGATATTTTGCGGAAATGTCGTTTCCCGGCACCCTCAATAGAAAAGGAAGGCAGAATATCAAAAAGGAGGAGGAAAATTTGGACACTGCACAGGTGAAAGAAAAGAAGAAATTATCCATTACGAGTATACGTATTATACTGTTGATCTGTATCGCAATTATATTAGTATTGCTAAACGCAGTATTAGAAGGACGGTTACTTACAACGGGCAGCCTTATGGGAATTGTATCACACGCCGTATTTCCGGCTTTTGTAGCCTGGGGGATGAGCTTTATATTTGCGGGCGGCATTACAGACTTATCTATAGGGGCAAATATTTTATTGGCGGCAAATGTTGGCGGATTATTAGCCGAGAATGTTGGGCTGGGGTATCCAGGGTTGATCATTGGAACATTGGTGACAGTGATCATTTTTGAGCATATTAGTGTACGCTGTTCAGTATCTTGGGGGATCCCATCGTGGATAGCCGGACTTGGGATGGCGCTTGTTATGGAAGCAATCCTATCACAGTATTCAACATATCTGACACAACAGCTTTCGGAAAAGCTTCCAATTATTAAAAATTACGGTGCACTCGGAAAAATGCCTTTAATGGGAATCATCTGTTTGGTTGGATTTGTATTTGCATATTTTCTTTATAATCGGAGCAGTATCGGTTTAAATGTCAGAGCACTCGGAGGTAATCCAAAGGTGGCAGAAGCTATGGGGATTAACCGTAAGAAAACAATTTTTCTGGCTGCATTAGTAGGATCATTATTTATTGCAGTGGCAGCAATTATCCAGATCAGCTATAACACAAAATTAAATGCGAGCAGTGGATTAGGTTCTTTATCTACAATTTTTAAATCGTTGGCAACCGTTCTTCTGGCTCAGTCTTTCAGCAGGATCATCAGTGAGCCGATCGGCATTCTGCTGGGAGCGATATTGATTACCGCAATGTTTAATATATTAACAATGTTGGGTGTTCCATCCGGTACAGGGCAGGAGATATGTCTGGGCGCGCTTGTCATCCTGTGTGGAATTTTCTCAAATATTGGAAACAAAAAGGTGGTGAAGTAATATGGAAAATCAATTCATCAAAATCGAGCATTTATGCAAATATTTTGGCAATACGCATGCGAATGATGATATTAATCTCGAAATAAAGAGGGGTGTAATATATGGTTTGGCCGGAGAAAATGGTTCCGGGAAGTCTACGCTTTCTTCCATTATATCAGGAATACAGGGCTTCGATTCAGGCACTATTTATCTAAATGGAAAAGAATACAGGCCGCAATCACCACTGGAAGCTAATGAGAACAAGGTGGCAATGGTAGTGCAGGAACTTGGGGTAGTGCCCAGTTTATCGGGAGCCATAAATATGTATATGGGTAAAACGAAAGAATTTTCCCAAATGGGTGTTGTCAGCTTAAATAAGATAAACAAACAGGCTCATGCCGAATTAGAAAAATGGGAGTTGGGAGATATTCCGGTGGAATCTGCTGCCAGCGAATTGACAATGGAGCAAAGAAAAATCCTTGAGTTGGCAAGGGCGCTCTCTAATGATCCTGATTTGTTGATCCTTGATGAGATTACACAATCGCTGTCGCATGATACCCGACAGATTGTATATCGTCTGGTGAAGCGCTTTAAAGAAGCGAATAAATCTATCTTGATGATTTCGCATGATCTGGAGGAAACAATTGAGCTTTGCGATGAAATTATTATTCTGCGTGACGGTAAGATTGTAGAAATCGTCTCGACAAAAGAGATAACCTTAGACAGCCTGAAAACGAAAATGATCGGACGTGAAGTGAGTAATGACTATTATCGGGAGGATCATTCACCGCAATATGGAGATGAAGTAATCCTGCAGGTTCGAAATCTTACAGTTGAAGGCGGCACACTTCAAGATATTTCATTTGACCTCCATGAAGGAGAGATCCTGGCAATCTGTGGACTCAGCGATGCAGGAATCCACACGCTTGGCAGCGCTGTATTTGGAACTGAGGAAAACCGGAAAGGCAAGATCTTATACCGAAATGAGAAAGAATTAAAGAAGCCTGGTGATGTGATAAAAGCCGGCGGAGCGTATCTTTCCAAAAATCGTGACGAAGAAGGGCTGATGTTAGAAGCAACAATTAAAGAAAACATGTATATTCCATCCGTGAATGAGCTGGCAGGAAAAAAAGGCTATATGAGCCCGGGGGACATTGACAGGCTTGCCCAAAAAGCATATGAGGATTTTGAAGTAAAGGCAACAGGTGTAAACCAGACGATAGGCAGGCTGAGCGGTGGAAATAAACAAAAAATCAATCTAAGCCGCTGGCTGGTAAAAGACCTGACCTTCGCGATTTTAGACTGCCCGACCCGTGGTGTGGATATTGGAGTAAAAGCCTACATTTATCACGTACTTAAAGAAGCGAAAAAGAACAAACTGTCCATTATATTGATTTCCGATGAATTGCCGGAAGCATTGGGAATGGCAGATAGAATTTTAATTTTGAAAGACGGAAAAACAGCAGGAATGCTGGAAAGAGGACCAGAATTCACGGAAAATAATATAATCGAGGTGATGATCTGATGAAAAAAATAAAAATGGAAGACAGCCTGTCTTTTTTTGTCCTGGCGATATTGATCCTGGTTTTTGGGATTCTGACAAGAGGAGGCGTATTTTCAACCAATAATATCCTTTCCCTGGTTAATCAGTCGGTGAATACGATCATCGCCGGACTGGGCATGATTTTTGTAGTTGCAATGGGGGCAACAGATATTACGCAAGGATCACTGGTTGCCGTTGCAGCAGCAGCCGGCGGGATAGCCGCGATGGAAATTTCTCCGTTTTTAGCGTTTCCGGTTGCAATTGTCATTGGAATTGTCTCAGGAAGTATTATGGGAATTATAAACGCAAAGTTTAAAGTGCCGTCCTTTATGGTGTCCTTATCTTTGCTGATTGCGCTGCGCGCGCTGGTTTCGTTGATCTTAAACTCAAGAGCAATTATTTTACCGGCGGAATTAGCGGTTATTGATAAAGTACCGATCAAATTGACAGTGATTGTTATTTTGACAGCAGTGATAACGTTCATTTTAGAAAGAACCCCTTTTGGTTCCCATTGTAAAGCAATAGGTGAAAATGAAAATGCAGTACGTTTTACGGGGGCAAATGTATCAAAGATTAAGATCACCGCGTTTATTATGTCCGGACTCATGACGGGAATTGCCAGTATTTTCGTAATGGCACGTCTGGGCGGGGCGAATAATACGATGGGCAGCGGATTTGAAATGCGCATTATGATGGCAATGTTCATCGGCGGTATACCTGTATCAGGCGGGATGAAAACAAAAATTCATAAATTGCTGCTGGGAGCGCCAATGATCGTATTGCTGGAAAACGGATTGGTATTGTGCGGTGCCAGCGGAGCGATCACACAGCTGGCAAGAGGCATCGTTTTGCTTGGCGTTGTATATGCGACAGGGCTTGTTAAGAGAAAAACGCTGGCTCTCGAACAAGGATAAGTAAAAAATATATTTGATGAAAGGAAAGAAGGTCAGATCATGTATGAGTATAACAGAAAAGGACCGAAGCGTGGGGTTGCGCTATACAGCTATTCAGCAGAATATGGATTGACGAAGACATTGGAGGATTGCCTGGAAGATATGTATGATATGGGAGCGCATGGATTGGAAATTCTTGCAAATACGCATATCCATAATTATCCGGAACCTTCTGACCAGTGGATCGCACAATGGTTTGAATTACTTGACAAATATGAAATTGTTCCCGTGGAGTATGGAAATTGGATTGATTCCCATATTTTGGGATATAGGGAGCTGACATCAAAAGAGTCTTATGAGATGCTGGCAAGAGACATCCGTTTGGCAGCAAAGCTGGGATTTAGGGTGATGCGGACAAAAATGCCGGTTGTGACAGAGGATCTGGCGCCGGTAGATAACTGGCGGGAATTTATCCAAATGGCTCTTCCATTGGCAGAAGCATATGATATAAAAATGTGTCCGGAAATTCATATTCCAAGTACGCTTGGATGTAGCCTGGTATCCGATTATATAGACTTCATTGAAAAGACAGGAACAAAGCATTTCGGCCTGAATATTGATTTTAGTATTTTCCGCAATCGGTTCGGAGCAAATGATTATCATCCGGCTGGATTTGTTCCGAATCGTCCTGAGGATATTATTCCGTATCTCCCTTATGTGTATTGCTGTCATGCAAAGTTTAATGAAATGACTGATTCATTTGAGGAAACAACGATCCCATATAAAGAGTTGATTCGGATTCTTAAAGAGCAGGAGTGGGATGGATATCTTTTGAGTGAGTATGAGGGGGCAGATAAATATAATCCGGGATATGAAGTAGGACAAACACTGCGTAAGCAGCATATTATGATGAAGCGTTACATCGGAGATTAGAGGAGAAATGATATGGAAAGAGAAGTAATTCAATCCGTAGGATTCAGGAATCTAAAAGTAAACGGAAAAAATACAGGGTTTCAGTTTAAAATACGTCTTCCGTACTATCGGGGGATTTTTCCAAGCCAGATCCGTCCGGGCACGCTGTATGTGGATGGAGAAAGATATGAAAAAGAAAATCTGATATGGTGTATACATGGGCGGGATTTTTCCTATGAGGAATTAAAATCCAATATGGATACACACTGGGCAGTAACAGAGCCGGCAGTGATTAAGGTATTGAAAGAAGGAGGATTGAAGCAGGGGTATCACGATCTTACATTTGGATTCTGCTTTACATCATCCTATATGCCGCCATCCATGCAGTACACACTTGATCCGGATCGTGAAGCGGACATTTATATGCCGGAATTTGGACATCACGTAAATAACAGACGCCTTATTATTGTATAAAATCAGAAGTTATGTATAAATACGCTTCAAGTCATTTTACAAAGAAAGGGGAAATAAAGTAATGAAACTTGGATTTGTAAGTGCAATTTTGGATCAGAGCAGTTATGAAGAGATGATCGATACGGCATCCCGGCTTGGATTTGCATGTGTGGAAGCAGCATGCTGGCCGCAGGGAAAGGCGGAACGCCGTTATGCGGGAGTGTCCCATATTGACGCGGAAAAGGTTCTCAATGATGACAGTTATGCAGAACATATCAGATCCTATGCAAAAGAAAGGAATGTGGAGATTTCTTCACTCGCATACTATCCGAATACGATGGATCCGGATCTGGAGAAGCGCGAACAGGCAGTAGAACATTTGGAAAATCTGATTCGTGCAAGCAGAAAACTGGGAATCGGGCTTGTAACTACATTTATCGGCCGGGATCAGACAAAAACAGTGGAAGAAAATCTGGATATGGTTAAAGAAGTCTGGCCGCCGATTCTTGATGTGGCAGAAAAGGAAGATGTAAAAATCGGAATTGAGAATTGCCCAATGCTGTTCGGAGAAGAACAGTGGCCGGGCGGACAAAATTTGATGACAACACCGGAAATCTGGAGAAAAGTATTTGAGATCATTCCCAGCAAAAAGTTGGGGCTCAATTATGATCCGTCTCATTTCGTGTGGCAGATGATTGATTATATCAAGCCGATTTATGAGTTCAAAGATAAAATTTTTCATGTTCATTATAAAGATATCAAGCTTTATCAGGATCGCCTCAATGAAGTTGGAATTATGGCATATCCATTAAAATTTATGTCTCCCAAACTGCCTGGATTAGGTGATGTGGACTGGGGAAAATATGTGAGCGCGCTGACGGATATCGGATACGATGGATATACATGTATTGAAGTGGAGGATAAGGCATTTGAGGGAACTGCGGAAAAAGTAATAGATTCATTAAAATTGAGCAAACGTTATATGGAACAGTTCGTAATTTAGGAGGTGGAAAAATGGCAATTGCAATGAAATTGAATTTTGTGGATGTATTGCGTGATGGTTCACTGAAAAATACATATGTCAACGGTGAAAAGATGGGATATAAATTTGACATCCGTTTAAGTTACTATCGTGGCCATTTTCTTTCTGTCATCGATAGGCTGGAGCTGAAGGTTGACGGAAAGGAAGTCAAGCAGGATGATATTACGTTTTGCCTGCGCGGGAAGGAATTTGGTGTGGCACAGCTGCATGACCTGGTATCTGAATTCTGGCCGATTCTGGAACCTGCGACGATTAAAGTATTTCAGAAAGGCGGGCTTTCGGCAGGAGAACATGACATCAATTTTACCTTGATCTTTCATTCTCCTTATATGCCTGTCAGTGAAACAGAATATATGCCGTGGGACAGCAGCCAGGCAAAGCGGATGAAAATATCAGAATATTAGGAGGGCGCGTCATGGGAAATATAAAATTAGGTGTTACACTTTATTCATTTACAAAAGAATATTGTGAAGGCAGTATGACATTGGAAGACTGTATCTGCACGGCAAAAAAGCTGGGAGCAGAGGGCTTTGAAATTGTAGCGACACAGATGATACCTTCCTATCCATATGTGAGTGACAAGTTCCTTGGTGAGATAAAAGCGATGTGCCGGTATTATGATATAGAGGCGGTATGTTATGGCGCGAATATGGATCGGGGGCTTAGAGGCGACCGTCATCTGACCGAGGATGAGATGCTGCAGATGGCAATTAATGATGTGAAAAACGCAAACAAGATGGGCTGCAAGGTGATCCGGGAGCAATATTTGATGAGCCCGTCTGTATTAGGAAAGCTTGCGCCATATGCGGAAAATTATGATGTAAAGGTTGGGATTGAGATTCATAATCCGGAAACTCCAAATACTCCTGCAATGCGTGAATATCTGGAAGTCGTGAAACAGACAGGTTCGCATCATATTGGATTTGTCCCTGATTTTGGCTGTTTTGCGACAAAGCCCAATAAGCCGCATTGGGATGAGGCTCTGTCAAATGGCGCAAAACTGGAATTGCTGGAGATGGCAAGGGACATGCGCTATGACGAGATACCTCAGAATGAGGCAGAAGCACGGCTGAAAAAGGCAGGAGCGGGAATATTGGAATTGGCGATGCTCCAGGAAATGTATGCATTCCTGCAGTTTAGAAAAGACTGTAATGCCGAGCTGGAAGGACTGAAAGAAATTATGCCATATTGTTATCATATGCATGGAAAATTTCATTATTTGTATGAAAACCTTCAAGAGGCGAGTATACCATATGACCAGATCCTTGGGGTGGTAAAAAATTCAGAATTTGACGGATATATCGTATCAGAATATGAAGACCACAATTCCGGCATGGCAGTGGAGATGACCCGGAGACATCAGAAAATGATGCGGCAGATTCTGGGCAGAGATTAATCTGCCCATTGACCGGCGGCCGGATAAGTCGCAGAATTCATTATACGAGGAGGATATGTTATGAGCTTAAAATTAGGCATCATCGGTTATGGGTTTATGGGACATGAGCATTTGCAGATGCTAAGCAAAATGGATGATGTAGATGTGATCGGAATATGCGATGTGGATGGGAAACAACTGGCAGACACACCAAACGGCATTATTTGTTATCGGACTGCCGAAGAGCTATATCGGAATGAGGATATCCAGGTCGTGATCATTTCAGCAAATAATAACCAGCATAAAGACCTGGTAATTAAGGCGGCTAAGGCAGGAAAAGATATTATTTGTGAGAAGCCTGTAGCAATGAATGTGGCTGAATTGGATGAGATGTCCAAAGAGGTTGAAAAATATGGCGTTAAGTTCACGGTACATCACCAAAGGAGATTTGATCCGGATTACCGGACAGCAAAAGAAATATTTGATAAGGGGACGCTGGGAGATATCTATACAGTGAAATCGAGCCTGTACGGTTATAATGGGAATATGCATGACTGGCATGTTTTTCGCAAAGAAGGCGGCGGAATGCTGTATGACTGGGGTGTTCACCTGTTAGACCAGATGCTGTGGATGATACCAGGAAAGGTGACCAGCGTATTTGCGGATATGAGAAACATCATAAATGAAGAAGTGGATGATTATTTTAAAATATATCTGAAATTTGAAAATGGTATTGGCGCAGAAATAGAGCTGGGAACCTACTTACTGACAGATAAAGAAAAATGGTTTGAGAGGCACTGGTTTATAGGGGGAAACAAAGGATCGGCTTATATTGATGGTTTTGATCCAACCGGAAAAATTGTCAGGACAACCCGTTTACTTACAAATGTAAGCGGGGAAAGAACAATGACATCAGCAGGACCAACCCGCTCATTCGGCGCTCCTCAGGAGGGAATACTGGTAACAGAAAAACTGCCCGAGGTACATACCTGCCACAAAGATTACTTTGATAATTACCTGCAGGCATATTGCGGTGAAACAGATTTCCTGGTAAAAATACCGGAAACACGGAGGGTATTAAACCTGATGGAAGCAGTCAGAGAGTCTGCCAGTGGAGGGAAATCGGTTTGCTTTGAATGATTGAAAATGTGAAGGGCGCTGCGGCAGTAGTGCCCTTCTTTGAAAATAGCCAGTGAAAAATATACATTGATTATTTTAGGAGAGTACCCTATGCAGACAATTCAATATGAAATCGTATCTACAGATAACCCAATTGGCATTGAAAATTGTGCCATAAACCTGAGGAATGTCCACGGGCATGAAGCAGATACGATGCTTCACTGGCATTATGCGCTTGAGATTACCCTGGTTCTGGAAGGTGGTATTCGTTATATTGTGAATGGTAAACATTATCTTGCCAATGCCGGTGATTTTGTATTCATAAACAGCGGTGCAATTCACCTGACGCAGAATGCTTCTGGCTGTGAGGACGTCTACGCCTTGACTTTACTCATACCGGATTCTTTTATACAGAGCCTTGTACCGGATATATCTGCGCCATACTTTAATATGGCGCAAGAATCGACTGCGCAGAAAATCATAGCAACCTATTTGTATCAGATTACAACATATATGGAAAAACCGCAGCCTTTTCAGGAATTGCTGATCCGGAAAGAGATGATTTCTATCATATATCAGCTCTTTTCAAAATGTTATGTATCCATATATACGCTTTCTTCTGAGGAACTGCTGTCCAAACATATATTGGAATATGTTAAAATTCATTATGCGGAAGATATTTCTATTGAAAGGATCTCTTCCCTTTTCAATCTACAGAAGAACTATTTCTGCAGGTACTTTAAAAAGAAAACAGGAATGTCTTTTCATCAATATCTTTGTAGAGTCCGACTTTATGCTGCACTTGCACTCATATCTACAGGAGATTATTCAGTCTTGGATGCCGCATTAGAATGTGGATTCTCATCTCAAAAACTTCTGAATGACTGGTGCAAAAAAATAAATGGGTGTACGCCTCAGCAGTATAAAAAACTCAGAGACATCAAGAATGTCTGACGAAAAGCCCCTTTTTATTTTCATCAGGGAGCTCTTCTTTGTAGTATAAACACGCTATTCGGTTTTTGACATTTCCAGACGTTTATCCAGTGTTTTACGGATTTCAGGATATATTTTATCCAGATCATAAGGCAGCATAACAACGACTGTCATAATTGTGGCCAAGAGAGGAAATATACAAAATGCCATTTTGATTGCAAAGATGGTAGATGGATAACTGGAGGCAATCTCTTGGACCGTGCCTCCTCCGGCAAGGATTGCTTCCAGCGCAGTGGGATCATATGCTCCCCAAACAAGTAATGCAGAAACGATTGCCGAGGCAAGAGCAGAGGCTACTTTGCTTGAAAATCCTATAACTGCGGTCTGAGTACCGGCCAGAGATTTTCCAACATGATATTCTGTAAAGTCAAATATATCAGGAAGTGTAGCAAACAGAAGACCTGATCTGAAGCCGCTTCCAAACGCCCACAGAGAAATAGCGACAATTGTTATTGACACGGAAGCTGAGAAGAATAAAAGTACAAATGCGATTATACCAATAATTCCTCCAAATATCATCAACTTTGCTTTTCCTACCCCTTTTGCATTGAGGTATGCTGCCAAAACCATAACCGGAAGTGGAATAATGGTCATAAGGGACATTGCCAAAGACATGGCAGCGGTGTTGCCAACCACATATGTAAAATAGTACTGAATTGCTGACATCATCCCTAAATATCCGGCGAAGAAGAAAAAAACATACAGGATGATCATAATATAATATTTATTTTTAAAGATACCTTTCATGTCCGAAAATATATTGTTTTTTTCTTTCACAGCTATGGGAGGGTTTATCTCCTCAATATTCAATACACATATACACATCAGAATGATAATGATTCCTCCAAGAACCATATTTGTCATCCTATATCCGGATGCCAATGCGCTTCCGGATGCATTGCTTCCGCCTGAAAAGAAATTGACCATGGGAAGCACAAAAATAGAAGATGTCAGAGAGCCAAGACTTGCGAGCATCTGTTTAACTGTAGCAATATTAGTGCGCTCTATTGTGTCTGCCGACAGACTGCTGATGATTGGGGCCATTGGTATATTGACCAGTGTATATCCAAATGAAAATATTACGTATGTAACATAAGCCCAGATGAGCTTTTGTGTGCTTCCCCAGCTGACCGGTACAGAGAATAGCAGTACCATTCCAATAGCCAGCACAGGTGCCCCAAAAAGCATCCATGGTCTGTAACGTCCCATTTTTGTATCAGTACGATCCACCCATGTTCCAACCAAATAATCTGTTATTCCGTCAATGAATTTTGTGACAACAAACATAAATCCAGCAGCGCCTGCTTCGATGCCTGCGCAATTGGTATAGTAGAATAAAAGATAGGTATTTGTGAGTAGATATGCCAAGTTACATGCATAATCACTAATGCCGAAACCAAAACGCTGCCTCCACTTAAAAAAGGTTGTTTGATAATATTCTGATTTATGTTTCAACTGCATCATAGTGTAATCTCCTCCTCGCCAAAAGCTCTGCGCACATTTCCGCTGTTTATCCCTTCTTCACCCTCTTCTAAAGGCAGCCAGTTCAGAAAGCTTTTCAGACACTTGTCCCAGAAATCCCATTCATGGCTCCCCTCTCCTTCTTCGTAAACATACTTAACATTTCTTTCTGAAAGAAAACTGCGAAAATCCTGATTTTGTTTATATAAAAAGTCATTTTTCCCTATTGAAAGAAAAATACAAGGAATTTCCTTTTGCTGTCGTTTCAGTTCGTCAACTAAGAAACAGTAATCCTTGTCGCTTCCTAAAAGTGTGTCTTTTTTTCCGAGTACTCGATCATAAAATGTAGAAGGCCAGCCCAATCCCTTTATAAGCTCTGTTTCATTTAAAATATCGTTCAGCAGGAGCCCCGCAGAAAAGCCTCCGATATAACCAAAAGTATCCGAATATTTCAAGCCATTAATTAAAGCACCGTATCCCCCCATAGACAGACCTGCAATAAAAGTATCCTCTCGTTTATCTGACAATGGGAAAAGAACTCTGGTGAATTCCACTAGCTCCTGACCGACATATCTGCCATAATATTCCTCAGTATCTTCCTTATCTACATAAAATTGATTATCACCGGCAGGCATGATAACTGCCAGATCTAGAGCCTCGGCCCATCGCTGTATCCTGGTACCGGTGATATAATCCATTTGATTCCCGTATCCCCCGTGGAGAAGATACAAGGTTTTAAACGGTGGTTTTACTTTGATTTCCTGGCCTGGCAAAGCCAGCTTATCTAAGGGAATGATTGCCTGAAATGTAACTGTCCGCATCAACGATTTTGAAATAAAATTAACTTCGACTAAAGACATGATTGATCCTCCTTCAATTGCTTTATTGTGGATGGCCATCCCGATTCCCTAGATAAAGAATAACAGATATGTCTATATGATTCGCTACAAAAAATATCCCAAAACAAACGAAAATTATCTTTTTGAAAAAGGGGAAGAATCATTAAAATCGGTTGCATTTCGATGGAAGTCTGTTATACTATTTATAAAAGTAAACGTTTGCCGCTTGTTTTACGGCAGGGTATAAGAAGTATAATGAGTATTCTGCCACTTGCCGATGGTGTGGGGTATAAATGATTCGGTGCGTAAATGATTGCCACTTGCTATACAGGCGGGATATAAGTAGTATAGTTTGTAAATGATCCCCATCAGTTTTGGTGGGGATATTTTCATAAGGAGAGATGAACGGCTATTCAAAAATTCACATAAGGAGGTACATCACATGTTACACGAAGTAAAATTCCAGTCATTCAACGAGCGGGACGAGGTTTATGGATGGATCTATGTTCCGGCGGCAAAGCCGAAGGGCATCGTCCAGGTGATCCACGGCTATGGCGAGCATTCCAGACGGTATCTGCACATGATCGTGAGGTTCATGGATGCCGGATTCATCGTAGCGGCCGATGATCACGTAGGCCATGGCAAGACCGCGTTGGAGAATGACACCTGGGGCGACTGGGGAGACAAGGGCTGCCATACCATGATGGAGGACGAGCATAAGCTGAAAGAACTGGTATGTGAGAAATATCCGGATCTGCCCTATTTCCTGTTCGGCCACAGTATGGGGTCCTTTATCGTAAGGGACTACATCGCAAAATACGGAAACGAGCTTGCGGGTGCGACCATCTGCGGGACATCCGGTGTATTTCCGGGAGCGGAGGACGTGGCGAAGGAACTGGAAAAGGCAGTTGCCGACGGAAAAGGAAAGGAATCCGACCCGGCGTATGCGGGCAGCCTGCTTGGATGGATGTGCGAGCGGTGCGGGGAGGTCAGCATTGGAAACGAATGGATCTGTGCGGATCCCTATGTGCAGAGAGACCATGCGGAGGATCCCTTCGACGCGTTTACAAAGCCTACGTCGAACCAGTCTCTGCTTTATTTTGTACAGATGATGCAGGTGATCAACGGTACGGAATGGGCAGAAAAGGTTCCAAAGGAGCTGCCAATTTACAATATCGGCGGCGATCAGGATCCGGTAGGACAGTATGGGAAGGGAATCTATGAGGTCAGCAACTGGCTGTACGAAACTGGGCATACTGTGGAAACAAAGGTATATTCCGGCTTCCGCCATGAGATCCATAATTACGTGGAGATCAAGGATGAGGTAGAATACGGTATTATCGCATTTATGAATCGACATCTGTAGGATGCTGGGAAATGGTTAGAAACTGTAAATAAATCATTTGTGCAGTTCTTTAGAACAGGAGAGAATATATACTGTGCAGTCGTCGAAAATAAGTGCGAACATCGGAAGTCCCCCGCCGGATACGGCGGGGGTTTTCAGATCCTGTCAGGAATGCTCCGTTGTTTCCCGGCGGAACAATATGGGAGGTATGACCTTGTGAATCGGTTTTTCCAGAGGAACCGGCTTTCTCTTTTTCTGTTCCGTCATCTGCTCCACCAGCAGCTGCACGGCTTCATAGGCAAGCTGATCGATCTGCTGTCCGATGGTGCTGATGGGAAGGACCGCCTCGCGGGAGATGGGGGAATTGTCAAACCCAACCAGAAGATAATCCCCGGGCAGGGTTCCGTATTTTCTGATGAGCAGATTCAGCATCACATTGGCAAGCGTGTCACTGGAGATAAATATGCCTTTCTTTTGTCCTGGATACTGTCCTTCCAGGTCATCAAGGATCGCCTGTATCTGCGACAGGGCTCCCTCATAATCGTGTCCGAATTCTCTCTGGATGATCTGATAATTCAGGCCGTTTTCGCGGCAGAAATCAGAAAAACCCCGAAGACGTCCATAAGCAGGAATATCTTCGGACGCAGGTGAATTGATATGGATCAGGATATCGCATTTATGTCTGGCCAGAAGAGCCGCGGCCTGGTATCCTCCCATGTGGTTGTCCGTATTCACGCTGCATACATACCGGTCCTCCCGCTCGATCGTGACGATGGGGACGGAGAGAGCGGCCAGCTCTTTGGAGGATATCGTATGGCTTAAGATGATCATGCCTTCAATCTTATAGGCGAGAAGCTCCTGGATGTAGCGCCGTTCTGTTTCTTCGTTTTTATTTCCGACAAAGATCAGGAATTTATAATTGAAAATCTCATATGTAGACAAAATCCGATCCAGTATCTCGGAATAGAAATGGTAATACAGGTCCGGAATGATGATGCCGATAAATTCTGTCTTGCCATTTGCAAGGATCCGCGCTACTTTATTTTCGTGATAGCCCAGTGTGACAAGGGCATCGGAAATGATCTGCTGGTTTTCCAGCGTGAGAGAATCCGGATGATTAAAATATCTGGAAATCGTGGTTTTGGAAAAGTTTGTGTAATTTGCGATATCACTAAAAGTTACGTTTTTTTTCTCTTTCATGGTGGTAATGCCTTTCTGTGTGGTACAGCCCGCTGTATGCATTTTCATGCGGCAACAGCGGCCATTCTACGTTTCAAGTATAGCAAAAACAATTTTTTAAGACAAGATATAATCGGTTAAGTAACCGGTTACTTTACCGGTTACAAAAACAAATTTTTACGAAAGGAACAGGAGGTTTGAGTCATGAGAAAGAAAGTGTTAAAAGGCATTTCGCTGGGGCTGGCCCTGGTGCTGGTGCCGACCATGCTGACCGGATGCAGATTCGGTTTTGCAAGTGACCCGGATGATCCCAATGAGGAGGTAAAGGAAGAGCCGATTGATACCTCTGTGGACACGTTCGAGTACGACAGTTCCCTGTCAGGGACGAATATCACACTGTTGAATTCGAAGGCGGAGATCCAGGTGGCATTGGAGAAGATGGGAGAGGAATTTGAGAAGAAGGCCGGGGTTCACGTAGAGGTGATGCCGGTTACGGATGACTCCCCGTATACAAAGGTGGTCAGTCTGTACAATTCCGGGAATCCGCCCACAATGTCCATACTGGATACAACGGACGTTATTGCCCTGGCAGAGGAAAAGGGCGCGGATCTGTCTGATGAGAAATGGACCGAGGAGGCGGAAGCATATCTGACGAAGGTCAACGGCAAGGTATACAGCCTTCCCTTATGTATTGAGGGACGCGGCCTGATCTACAATAAGAAGGTGATCGAGGAAGCGCTTGGAGAGACCTTTGATCCGGATTCGATCACTACGCTGGAGGAGTTTACCGGACTTCTGGACAGGCTGGTAGCCGCGGGGATCAAGAAGCCGGTCTCTATGGCAAAGGAGGACTGGTCCCTGGGCGCGCATCATCTGCAGTTTATTTATGAGACGTATGACGGCACATCCGAGGGCGCACAGGAAGTGATCGAACAGATCAAGGCAGGAAAGCTGGACTTATATTCCTATGACCGGATGCAGGAATTTTTAGATATGTTCGATGTGCTCAAGGAGTACAATGTGGCCAAGGGAGATCCGCTGGGAGCAGATTACGACGAGATGGCCATCGATCTGGCGGACGGGAAGACGGCATTCTGGTTCAACGGAAACTGGGCGTGGCCCAACCTCTCCGAGGCGGGCGCGGAGAATGAGGATGCATACGGCTTCCTGCCCTATTTTATGAACAACGATGAGAGCGATTTTGCAAATCAGCAGATCCAGGGCTCTCCTTCCAAGCAGGTGATGCTGGACGGGCAGCTGGCTTCAGAAAAGGAACAGGCCGCGGCAAAGGAGTTTTTGAACTGGATCGTTTACAGTGAGATCGGGCAGCAGATGATGGTAAAGACATGTAACCTGATCCCGCCGTTTCAAAATAACCCATATGAGCCAAGTGACCCGCTGAGCCGGGATATCTACGAAAAAGTACATGAGGGCCGCGCGTTTAACGCATCTGCGATCGTGCCCAATGACCACTGGTCGGTACTGGGCGCCGCGATGCAGAAATATCTTGCGGGGCGCAGCGACAGGGAAGAGCTGATTACATCTATTCAGGAATATTGGGATGAACAGGAATAGAGGAGGAGAATATCATGAAGTCAAAAAATAACGGAAAAGATTTCTGTATTTTTGCACTGCCGGGATTGTTTTGCTTTATTGCGGTGGTGATCATTCCATTCGTCTATGGAGTGTATCTGACAATGACAGACTGGAACGGAGTATCTGCCGTAAAGAATTTTGTCGGGCTGAAAAATTTCGGAGGAGTGATCAAGGACGCTCAATTCTGGACCTCACTGCTTCTGACATTTAAGTACGTGATTTTTGTGGTGCTGATCGTAAATGTGATGGCGTTTGGAATCGCCTATCTGCTGACCAGAGGGATGAAAGGACAGAACTTCTTCCGGGCGGGATTTTTTACGCCGAACCTGATCGGAGGCATCGTTTTGGGATATATCTGGCAATTTGTATTTTCAAGAGTATTTGTCAGCATTGGGGAATCTACGGGATGGAGCGCGTTTGAGGTGTCCTGGCTTTCCGATCCGTCGAAAGCATTTGCGGCACTGGTGCTTGTATCCGTATGGCAGTTGTCCGGCTATATGATCCTGATCTATGTGGCCGGATTTATGGGACTCAGCGAGGATGTGATGGAAGCGGCGAGTATCGACGGCGCTTCGGGGTGGAGAAAGATGAGGAGTATTGTGATGCCGCTCATGATGTCTTCTGTGACCATCTGCCTGTTTTTAACACTTTCCCGCGCATTTATGGTATATGACGTGAACTTATCCCTGACAGCGGGCGCACCTTACGGGACTACGGAAATGGCGGCAATGCATGTATATGAGAAGGCATTTACATCCAGGCAGTTCGGCGTTGGACAGGCGGAAGCGTTGATCCTGTTTATCATTGTAGCCTGCATCAGCGGGGTTCAGGTATATCTGACTAAGAAGAAGGAGGTTGAGGCATAATGCAGCAGACAGTAGTGGGCGGAACAAAGAAGAAAGTAACAGACATGCTGGCAATGGCAGGATTGATCGTTATATTTATTGCGTATATGTTTCCTTTCCTTATGGTGGTGATCAATTCACTGAAACAAAAAAGAGATATCATTAAAAGCCCGTTTTCCTGGCTGTTTACGATCAAGGGCTTATCCTTTGACAATTTTGTAAAGGCGTTTACACAGATGGATTTTCTGAACGCGTTTAAAAATTCCCTGATCGTGACGGTATCTGCGACGGCGCTCGTGACCCTGTTCGCGGCGATGCTCGCATACTATATCGTACGTCATAAAAACTGGATCTCGAAAATCACGTTTGCCCTGATGGTGGCTTCCATGATCATTCCCTTCCAGGCGATCATGATCCCGCTTGTGAGCATTTACGGCGGGACGCTGAATATACTGAACCATCGTCTGACATTGATTTTTATGCATACAGGATTCTCCATGGCAATGTCGGTATTTATGTTCCACGGGTTTATCAATGGAAATATACCGATCGCATTGGAGGAAGCGGCTTATATCGATGGATGTACACATTCCCAGACATTTTTCAAGATTGTATTTCCGCTGCTGAAGCCGATCATCTCCACGATGGTGATCTTAAATGCTCTGGCATTCTGGAATGATTTCCTTCTGCCGTCACTGGTACTGACAGATAAAGAGCTGCTGACACTGCCACTGTCTACCTACAGCTTTTACGGAACCTATTCGGCAGATTATGGTACGATCATGGCAGGACTTCTGCTGTGTGTGATCCCGATTCTGATCTTATATGTGGTACTGCAGAAACAGATCATCAACGGCGTGGTAGCAGGCGCTGTGAAATAACAAATCAGGGAAAGGGGAAGCACTATGAAACATATACTGCATTTAAAGGCACCAGGGAATTGGATGAATGATCCCAACGGATTTATTTATTATCAGGGAAGATATCATCTGTTTTACCAGTGTTTCCCCTATGCGCCCGTGTGGGGAACCATGCACTGGGGACATGCGGTGAGTGAGGATCTGGTGCATTGGGAGCATCTGGATATCGCCCTGTTTCCGACGAAGAGCTATGACTGCAACGGAGCCTTTTCAGGGAGCGCTCTGGAGAAAGACGGCAGGCTGCAGATCTATTATTCCGCGGTGCGGTATCTGGCGATGAATGAGGAAAATATCCACATTGCTCTGGAAGACAGATATGAAACCAGCCAGGCGATGGTCACCTCCGCGGATGGCGTGCATTTTGACAACTGGAACGGGAAAAAGCAGATCATCCCGGTGATCCGGGATGAAAGGATTGCTGACGCGGCCCATACGCGCGACCCAAAGGTTTGGTATGAAAACGGAAATTATTATATGATCCTGGGCAGTACTGCGCGGGAAGAGAAAGGCCGTGCCGTGTTTTTTCAAAGCAAAGACGGAGAACACTGGGAATATGCCGCACAGTACCGGCATGAGGGGTTTGGCAGGATATTGGAATGTCCGGATCTGTTCCGGCTGGGAGACGGGTATGCATTTGTGGGTTCCGCAATGTATGTGGAGGATGCGGAAAACGGATATGAGCATCATGCGTTTGCCGCCATGGCGGAGTTTGACCCCGAAACCTGTACAATGGAAATCACTTCAAAGCTTCAATATGTGGATTACGGCATGGATCTGTATGCCACCCAGACCAATGTGGACCGGGAGGGAAGACGGGTGCTGATCGGCTGGATGCGGATGCCGGAGGCCGTAAAAGAAGAAGGGAAGAAAGACTGGATCGGAATGATGAGCCTTCCGCGGGTAATAGAAGCCGCAGACGGGCACATTTATTTCAGAGTCCATCCGGAGGTGGAAAAATATTTTTCAGAGGAAAAGGAAGATAAGGGACATCTGGATGGTGAGAATCCCTGCCGTATCAAAACCACACTGGAGGAAGGCGCGTGGCTGGACATCGGAGGATATCGGATCTGGGTGGAAGACGGTTATGTGAAGACTGACCGGAGCAGGGTATCCTGCGGTACAAAAGGGTGTGCAGCCGTATGCGGCACTCCGAAACGCCCGAAGCATTACTCACTGGATATATTTATTGAGCCGAATCTGATCGAGATATTCATCAATGAAGGCGAGTATGTGATCAGCAATGTGGTCTATGGTCTGGGAAACCGGATCAGCGGATACGTGGAGCATGTTTATACAGGCTGAAAATAGAAAGGCGTCTGTCGGCCGGGGAGAAAATCCCGGGTACGGCAGACGCCTTTTTGCTGCCATAAGCAGAAAATTGGTTGGCACTAACGGATGACGCCAAATTTGTTTTTCTATTTGTTGAAATAAAACACAGGGCAAGTTTATAATAAACATACGATGAAGAAAACGTGATTGGCCGATCGCACTTCTGAATACCAAAAGAAAATGAGGTGTGGAATTTATGAAAGAAAAAGTACAGTTATTTGGAAGATCCCTAAGCGGCATGGTCATGCCCAATATCGGAGCGTTTATTGCCTGGGGATTGATTACCGCATTGTTTATCGAGACGGGCTGGATGCCCAACGAACGGATCGCGCAGCTGGTCAGCCCCATGTCATCCGTACTGCTGCCCCTGCTGATCGCATATACGGGAGGAAATGTGGTCGCAGGACAGCGGGGCGGCGTGATCGGCGCCATTGCCACCATGGGTGTGATCGTAGGCTCGGATGTCCCCATGTTTATTGGGGCGATGATCGTAGGACCCCTTTCCGCATGGGTGATCAAGAAGTTTGACAAGCTGATGGAAAACCACGTGAAGGCCGGATTTGAGATGCTGGTGAACAATTTTTCACTGGGGATCATCGGCGCCGTTCTTGCGGTTCTTGCCATGTACGGTGTGACGCCGCTGGTGGACACGCTCAATAACTGGATGAGCATCGGAGTGGGGTTCTTCGTGGACCATGGCATCCTTCCGCTGACCAGTCTGTTTATCGAACCGGCCAAGGTCCTGTTTTTGAATAACGCCATCAACCACGGCATCCTGTCTCCCATGGGGATCCAGCAGGTGGAGGAGATGGGCAAATCCATCTTCTTCCTGCTGGAAGCCAATCCGGGTCCCGGGCTGGGTGTCCTGCTGGCGTACTGTATCGCCGGAAAAGGAAACGCGAAGAGCTCCGCGCCCGGCGCGGTGATCATTCATTTCTTCGGGGGAATCCATGAGATCTATTTCCCATATATCCTCATGAATCCCCTGCTCCTCCTTGCAACCATCGCAGGCGGGGCGTCCGGAGTGTTTACCTTCAATCTGCTGGGCGTGGGCCTGACGGCACCGGCTTCCCCGGGCAGCATCCTGGCACTGGTGATGATGGCGGAGCGGCACTGTTACATCGGGCTGTTCCTCGGCGTGCTGATCTCGGCGGTGGTTTCCTTTGTGATCGCGGTTCCGCTTTTGAAATTCATGGGCAAGGATACCTCACTGGAAGAGGCACAGCAGAAAAAGGATGCCATGAAGAAGCAGGCAAAAGGAATCCGGGATGACAGCAGCGCAGCGGCAGAGCCTGCAGCAGGAACGACAAAGGGGCAGGGCAGGATCCGCAAGATCGCGTTCGCATGCGACGCTGGCATGGGTTCCAGCGCGATGGGCGCAACCGTGCTGAAAAAGAAGATCGCCGCGGCCGGCCTGGAGGGGATCGAGGTCATACATACCCCGGTATCCAGCATCCCGGCTGACGTACAGATCGTGGTCACCCACCAGGAGCTGGGAGAACGTGCGGAACGCAGCAACCCCAACGCGGAGCGTGTCCTGATCACGAACTTCCTGGCAGCGCCGGAATATGACGTCCTGGTGGAAGATCTGAAGAAGAGGAATCAAGGATAATACAGAAAGCCTGTCACAGGCAGCCTTTCTGCGTACGATGGTATACAGAAAATCTGTCACAGGCAGCCTTTCTGCATACAATGGTATACAGAAAATCTGTCACTGGCAGCTTTTCTATACAAAAGAGGGGGAGGGGCTATGGATATTTCGGCTCGTATGAGACAGATCCTGCTGGTACTGCTTCAGGAGGAAGGACCCATTTCCGTGAAGCTCCTGGCTGAGCAGATCGGAGTGAGCAAACGGACGGCTCAAAGAGAACTGGAATATATGGAAAGTACGCTGAAAGCGTATGAAGTCCGTTTTTCGTCAAAGACTGGCGTGGGCGTCTGGCTGGAAGGAAGCGAGGAGGAAAAGAAGCGTCTTCTTGCGGAGCTCCGTCAGGGAGATCCTTACGATGTCAGCAACCGGGAGGAGCGGCGGAAGCGGCTCGTCCTGGAACTGTTGAGAGAAAAGGGGCTGAAAAAGCTGTATTATTACAGCAGCCAGTTCGGGGTCAGTGAGGCTACGGTCAGTGCGGACCTGGAAGCGGTGGAAAGCTGGCTGGCCGGGTATGGCCTGCAGATCAGCCGGAAACCGGGAAGCGGGATTGAAACCAATGGAAGCGAGGAGGATTACCGCAGGGCGATCCGCGCGTTTATTGAAGAAAATATAGATACGAAGGTACTGCGGGAAGCCTATGAGGAGGAAACCTCGGTGCTGGATCCCCAGGATCTTCTGCTGAAAAGCGAGATCGGGCAGGTGCTGAACAACGATGTACTGAAACGTGTGATCCGCTGTATTGCGGGGATGGATCATCTCCAGGTTAAGTCCCTGACAGAAAATTCCTATGTAGGGCTCGTGATCCACATTACCATTGCCATTGACCGGATCCTCAAGGATGAGACGATCGAGCCGGGCAGCAGCTGGGGGGATCAGCTTGAACGGGATGAGGATTATCTTCTGTCGGAGGAGATCGCGGCAGAACTGGAAGAGGAATTCGGCATCCGCTTCCCAGCGATGGAGGTTTCCTATATCTGCCTGCATATCAAGGGCGCCAAGCATGAGCGGGTACGGTGGAATGCCGGGGAAGCCCTGACGATTGAAAATCGGGAGCTGCAGTATCTGGTCAATGAGATGATCGATGCCTTTGACCCGGTACAGGCATGCCTCCTCAAACAGGACGAGGAATTTATCCAGGGTCTTTTGGCGCATCTGCAGCCGACCCTGATCCGGATCATATATGGAATGCATATTCAGAATCCCATGCTTGCGGAGATTCAGGAGAGCTATCCAGAGATTTACCGGAAATGCGTTCATGTGGCAGCAGTTCTGGCGAAAAAGACGCGGCGGAAGGTGCCGGAGGAGGAGATCGGTTTCCTGACAGTGCATTTCGGCGCGGCAGTATTTCGTCTGGAGGGGCGCCGGGAAAATATACGGAAGGTCCATGTGGGTGTGATCTGCTCCAGCGGGATCGGAATCTCCCGTCTGATGGTGTCCAAGCTGGAGAAAACCTATAAGGACCGGATGGTTCTGACGGCATACGGAAAAAATGATATCACGCCGTACATCATCGGGAAAACAGATTTCCTGATTTCCACGATTCCCATGGAATCCCAGGATATCCCGGTCGTTTCCGTGAATCCGCTTCTGAATAAGGAGAACATGGAAGAAATACGGGAGATGATCCTGCGGTATGAGAGAATGCCGGAAAAGCACAAAGAGGAAAATGAGTTTTCCGTGAAGCTGGAGGAGATCAATCTGGTTGCAGTGCAGATCAAGACGATCCTGAAAAATATGGAATTTTTTAAGGTAGACAATGACATTACCTTTGAGGAACTTTTGATCGCGGTAGGGGAAAAAATGTCCCCCTATTCGGACCGCAGCGGGCAGATTCAGGAAGACCTCATGCGCAGGGAACGGATTTCCTCCCAGGTCTTTGCAGAATTTGGGTTCGCGCTTCTGCATACCCGGACAAAGGGCGTGCTCCGGCCGGAGTTTGCGGTCTGTATGACGAAAGACCTGGAAGCATTTCAGGATCCTTATTTTAAGGGAATCCGGACCGTGATCATTATGCTGGTGCCGATTGATGAGAATGGACAGGTCAATAACGAGATCATGGGATATATCAGCAGCATGCTGATCGAAGAATATGAATTTCTGGAAGTACTGGCCCGGGGGGACAAGGAGGAGATCCGGGAGCTGCTTTCCAGGTATCTGAAGGAATACTTCAACCGGTATCTGGCGAAGGTGTGATATCTGACTGGGGCTCTGCTGTTTACGGCATCTGGAATTACCGATACGTTCCACAACGGATAAAGTTTCAGCCTGCAAGGCATCCGGCCGGTAAAACAGCGGTTTCTGGCGCTATTGGATAGCGCCAAATCCCATTTTCTATTTGTTGAAAAGAGACGTTTCCGGGGCATATAATAAGGGTACAAGGAACCAACACCCCGGGGAAATGAAAGAGATAGAGAGGACACAGGTGGTCAATATGTTTTTTAGGAAAAAGGAAGAAAAAAAAGAAAAGAAGGAATTGCTGTACCGTGAAAACGTACACGTAAACTGCGAACCCGATACAAAGGAGAACATCATCCGCAAGGTGGGGCAGATGCTGGCGGATTCCGGATATGTGGAGCAGCCGTATGTAGACGGGATGGTGGAAAGAGAAAAAACATTTTCTACATTTATGGGAAACGGACTTGCGCTTCCTCATGGAATCGAAGCCGTAAAGGACCAGATCAAGGCATCCGGAATTGCTGTAATGACATTCCGGGACAGCATGGATTGGGACGGGGAAGATGTGAAGGTCGTGATCGGAATTGCCGGAGTGGGCGAGGAGCATATGGATATCCTGTCGTCCATCGCAGAGAAGATGCTGGATGACGCGACTGCGGAACAGATCAAGACCTGCGACGCGGACACGCTGTACCAGATTCTTTCCGGAAAGGAGTAGAGAAGGATGATCATAACAGTCACGATGAACCCGGCTATTGACAAGACGGTGGAGATCGACGCGCTCAAGCCCGGCGGCCTGAACCGGATCCGGAAGGTGGAGTATGACGCGGGCGGCAAGGGGATCAATGTATCCAAGACGATCCATGAGCTGGGCGGCGAAAGCATCGCTACCGGTTTTCTGGGAGGGAATGCTGGAAGGACTATAGAAAATGTGCTGGACGCGCGGAAGATCATGCACGATTTTATCTGGGTAGACGGGGAGACAAGAACCAATACCAAGGTGTTTGAGGAAAACGGAGCGGTCACCGAACTGAACGAACCGGGGCCGGCTATTTCAGAAGAGCAGATACAGAAATTAATGAATAAACTGGAAAACTATGCGGGAGTGAATACGTTGATCGTTCTTTCCGGCAGCATTCCGGGGGGCGTGGGCAAGGACATTTACGAAAAGATCATCCGAATGGCTCACGGAAAAGGCTCTCAGGTACTGATGGACGCGGACGGCGAGGTGTTCCGCCTGTCACTGGAGGCAGGTCCGGATATCATCAAGCCGAACCGTGTGGAGCTGGAGGAATATGCGGGAATTGATTACCGCGCGTCCGGGAAGGAGCTTCTGGAAATGACCCGGAAGCTGATGGAAAAGGGAATCCACACGGCGGCAGTTTCCATGGGGAAGAGCGGCGCCATGTTCGTGAAAGGCGGATATGAGGCGGTCTGCCCGGCCCTTCCGGTGAAGGCACATTCTACGGTGGGAGCAGGAGACGCCATGGTGGCGGCACTGGCTTACGCATGGGATCAGAAGCTGGGAGACGAGGAAACCGTCAGGCTGTGTATGGCGGCATCGGCAGGAGCGGTTACAACGATCGGAACGAAGCCTCCGGCGAAGGAACTGGTGGAAGAGCTGAAAATGCAGGTGAAGATTGAGAGTGCACAGTAAGATTGTACTTATGCGGCGGAAGGATTCACTGAGAACAGCGGCAAGAGAAGTATCATTGTGGAAATAGATTTTATAGAAGGAGTAATCAAAAATGAGGACAAGAGCAGTCAGAATGTATGGAACGAGAGATTTGAGATTGGAGGAATTTGAACTGCCGGAGATCAGGGACGATGAGATCCTGGTGAAGGTCATGAGCGACAGCATCTGTATGTCGACCTATAAGCTGGCAGAGCAGGGCAAGAAGCACAAGCGCGCCCCCCAGAATATCGACACCAATCCAGTTATCATCGGACATGAATTTGCGGGTGTGATCGTGGAAGTGGGAGAGAAGTGGAAAGACCAGTTCAAGCCGGGTATGAAGTTCGCTCAGCAGCCGGCATTGAATTATAAGGGAAGTCTGGCTTCCCCCGGATATTCCTATGAATTTTTCGGAGGGGCATGTACCTACTGCATCATCCCTCACGAGGTGATGGAACTGGGATGCCTGATGCCTTATGAAGGAGAGAGCTTCTTTGAAGCGTCTCTGGGCGAGCCCATGAGCTGTATCATCGGAGGCTACCACGGGAATTATCACACCAACAAACGGAACCATGATCTTGCGACAGGCACGAAACCGGACGGCGATATCATCATCCTCGGCGGCTGCGGCCCCATGGGACTGGGTGCGGTGAGCTATGGGATCCAGATTGAGAACAGGCCGAAACGGATCGTTGTGACAGACATTGACGATGCCAAGATCGAGCGCGCAAGGGAAGTGATCCCGGAAAGCAAGGCGGCGGAAAACGGAGTAGAGCTCCTCTATGTGAATACGGCGAAGATGGAAGACCCGGTGGAAGGTCTGCGGGCGATCACAGGCGGAAAGGGGTATGATGATGTGTTTGTATATATCCCCAACCGTAAGGTGGCGGAGATGGGCGACCAGCTCCTGGCATTTGACGGCTGCATGAACTTCTTCGCAGGCCCCACGGACAACCAGTTCAAGGGGGAGATCAACCTGTATAATGTACACTATACAAGCGCGCATATCATGGGAACGACCGGGGGAAATAACGACGACCTGATCGAGGCAAATGATCTTGCTGCAAAGGGCAGGATCGAACCGGCGGTGATGGTGACGCATGTAGGCGGCATTGACAGCATCGCGGATGCGACCCTCAACCTGCCCAATATCCCGGGCGGAAAGAAGCTGACGTATACACAGTTCGATATGCCGCTGACGGCGATCGAGGACTTCGGAAAGCTGGGCGAGACGGATCCGCTGTTCAAAAAACTGGATGAAGTCTGCAAAAAGAACCGGGGACTGTGGAGCGCAGAAGCGGAGAGGATATTGTTCGAGCACTTCGGTGTGGAGCAGTAACGGCGTAAAATAAGAATACAAATAAAAGCGGAGCTGTTCAAAGAAGATGATTCTTTGACAGCTCCGTTTTTATTTTTCCAAAAAGCCAAGGAATGAGAACAGGAATCCGACAACACCCAATGAAAGTGTGATTGAGTCCATTCCAAATGAACAAAGCCGAAGTAAAAGCGCAAAGAGCAGCATGGAAATTCCAAATCCGATTTTTTTCATAACAACCTGCCTTTTATGTTTTTTTCTCATTTTAACACAATTCTTTCGGTGTGAAAATAGTTGATTTTGTACTGTACAAATTCTAATTTACACGCTATGATATCAAAGAAGTACAGATTCTGAAAAATATTTCGAGGGGTAATTTTCCACATTGTTACATAACAATCCAACGCCAAACGATAAGAAGGAGTGCACTGAGATGGAAAATGCTTACGTATTGCAATTATCAGACCATAAGTTTCAAGACCTTTATCTCTGCTTCTGCGGCTACGCAAAATGCGAACCTCTGCACAGCTTCGGCCCTGCCGTCCGCCCCAACTATATTCTCCATTATATCC
>CAYQBE010000035.1:0-38698 GCA_964415625.1 uncultured Clostridium sp. | reverse complement strand
CCTGGACCATCATGGTCTGTATGGCATATTCCTGAGATTCCGGATTGCAGCACCAGCGGCAGCGAAGCACACATCCCTTCAAAAACACAATGGTACGGATTCCGTTTCCATCATGGATCGAGTACCGCTGAATATCAAAAATGCGGCCCTTTGTCTTCTTATACTCTTCCATGGCGCTACCTCCTGCCCCGCTTACGCCTCATTTCCGAAGCCCTGCTCGGTCCGGCGGATGATATCATCCTGCAGCGACTTGGACAGTGTCGTGAACAAGGCGCTGTAGCCTGCCACACGCACCACCAGGTGCTTGTACTGCTCCGGATGCTTCTGCGCGTCCAGAAGCGTCTCCCTGCTGACCACGTTGAACTGCATATGGCTGCCCTTCTGGTCAAAGTAGGAACGGATCAGGCCTACAAAGTTGTCAAGTCCTTTTCTCCCGCTCAGTGCGGACGGATGGAACTTCTGGTTGAACAGGGTTCCGTTGGAAGCAATATAATGATCCAGCTTGGATACTGAATTGGCTGCTGCCGTAGGACCGTTCACATCCTTGCCCGCAGATGGCGATACCCCGTCCGCCACCGGCATATGCGCCAGCCTTCCATCCGGTGTTGCCCCGGTCTGCGCGCCCAGAGGAACATTTGCCGATACCGGATACAGTCCGGCCTGGAAGATGCCTCCCCTTGGGTTTTTGTAGTTCTCCAGCGGTCTGGTATAGGTATAAGCCACGTCCCTGGCAAATGCATCCACCTCAGCAATGTCATTGCCGAACTTCGGAACCTGGTCTATGAGTTTCTGAAGCCGTTCTCCGTTGGCCTTGACCTCCGGTGACTCGGATGCCGCAACCACGGTTTTGAGAATAGCCGCGATCTCCGCTTCTCCCACGGCCTGTCCGGAAGCCCTCATCTCATTGGCCACATTTGCCGTAACAGCGGCAATGTCTTCCGTGTCAAGCCCCTTGCCGTAATTGGTCATCAGAGCGGTCTTCATTTCCTTCATGGTTACCTTCTGCTCATCGTAAACCAGCTTCTTCACCGCATACAGGGAATCCGCCATGTTGGCAACCCCGAAGCCCTGGGGACCTGTAAAGTTGTATACGGCGCCGCCTTCCTGTACGGTCTTGCCCCGGCTCATACAGTCATCGACCATAGAAGACAGGAACGGAAGCGGACAGCGCTCCGCATGAGCCATGTCAATGGCATTGTCCGCGTTGACCAGCAGCTTGATGGCATAGTCCATCTGCATCTTGTATGCATGATAAAATTCCTCGAAGGTCTTCATATCCTCTACATTGCCGGTCTGAGGCCCTACCTGTACCCCTTTATCCACACCATTGCTAAATACCAGTTCCAGCGGACGGCACATATTGAAGAACGCGGCGTCATGCCACCCTTCGGTCTTGCCTGCCTTCTGAGGCTCCACGCAGCCGATGATGTTGTACTCCCGGGCATCCTGCAGTGTCAGCCCTCTGCTGACCAGGGACGGGATGATCACTTCATCGTTGTAATATGCCGGAAGCCCGATGCCGGTACGTGTCAGTTCCGCTGCCTTGACCAGAAATTCATGGGGCGAACCGTTCCAAACGCGGATTGAGAACGACGGCTGCGGAAGAAATACATGCATGGACGCCTGGATACACATAAAGGACAGGTCATTGGTCACGTCAATGCCCTCCTTGTTCTGCCCTCCTGCGATCAGGTTCTGGAACAGGCTGTAGCCTGCAAACCCTTCTGCAGATGCAGCATCACGGCACTTGTTCAGGTCGTTGAGCTTCACCCAGATGCAGTCCATCAGTTCCTGAGCAAATTCCCGTGTCAGCTTGCCGCTGTCCAGATCCTTCTTATAATAAGGATACATGTACTGGTCAAAGCGTCCCGGTGAGATCGAGTGTCCGCTGGATTCAATCTGCAGAAGCTGCTGCACGAACCAGAAGGACTGGCATGCCTCGTAGAATCCGTTAGCCCCCTTCTCCGGCACATTAGCACAATTCTGCGCAATCTGGAGCAGTTCCAGCTTTCTTGCACCGTCGGTGCACTTCTCCGCTTCTTCCAGCGCCAGCTTCGCATATCTCCTCGCATAAGTCACCGCTGCGTCGCAGCTAATGATGACCGCCTGCAGAAAACGGGACTTTCTCTGATAATCTCCGTCTGCCAGGCTTAAGGAAGCCAGCTGTGCCTCTGCCTTCTGCCGGATTCCGGAAAATCCGATGGCGAGCACCTCCTCATACTTGACCGTCACATGCCCTACACCATTGTAAAAATAATTTCCCGGTGTGAACATGTTGTGTTCCATGGCGGTCAATGTCTCCGGTTCCATATAAGCCGTTGCCAGCTCACTGGTGGTCCTGCCCTTCCAATAGGCATCCGCTTCCTTCAGCTCCCGCTTGGTCTGCTCCGATATGTAAAATGGATCGGCAGACCTGGTCTCTACCGTGTCAAACTCTGCTTCCAGCCATTCGTAAGAGAACTCCGGGTAGGTCTGGCAGCCTCTGGGAGCGATGGTCGTGCTTCCCACGATCAGCTCCAGGTCACGGATGATGATCGGGATATTCTCCAAAATGTGCTGAAATGCCTTCGCACGGCGGATGATCATGGGCTCATTCTCCGTCTGGCGGTATGACTCCGTGATCAGGACAGCTCTTGCCGATTCAATCTCCGGCAGCTTTGCGTACAAATGCTCAACCAGCTTTGGAATCCGGTCAGTCTTCGGGATATCCGTACTGTTGTAAGTATATAATCCCATCTGCTTGTTACTCCTTTCTTATTCACAAACCCGCATGATACCGCAATCTGCGAAAAAAGCCCGCTGCGGTAAAATCACAACGCAGTTCATGGATATATTTTAACCTCGTAGAGAGTGAGGATCTTTGAAAAAAACACCGCAGGCAGCGGAGTTTTTGACTCGCGCGGCAGCCGTCAAATGTATACACGGGCATACTTTATGAAACGGCCGCATGGCCATAATGGGATACCCTTGGGTATATCTTCCCAGACCACTTCCGCATGGAAATCGAGACTCCCCATCCAGTTAATTGTATTATACTCCTAAAATAAGCAAAAGTCAACAAAAACCAACATATTTTATTTGGTTTTTCTTTTACTTCAAATAAATCCCAACCTATATTATATTTGGTTTTATGTGGTTTTGTGTGGATATTTCTTTTGTGAGCTTCTCAAACCTCCTCAGCGTTTTGTCCAAAGCCAACATCAGCCCGCAGGCTTTCATTAGCAAACCTGCACAACGCGAATTGCCTGTTATGCAGACATAAACTTTCTGATATGCTCCGCCACAATATCCATGAGATTGATGCGGGCCTCCACACTGGCCCACCCGATGTGGGGCGTAATCAAAAGCCGGTCTTTTTCCTTCACATTGAGCAGCGGACTGTCCTCGGACATGGGCTCCCTGCAGAGGACATCCAGCCCTGCTGCCGCGATCCGGCCCTCGTTCAGCGCATCTGCAAGAGCCTCCTCTGCCACGATCTGCCCCCGCCCCAGATTTAAGAAGATGGCATGGGGCTGCATGGCCCAAAAAGCTTCCCGATCCATCAGCCCTTCCGTATGGCAATTCAACGGAGCATGGACCGACACGATATCCGAGGTCCCAAGCAGGGTCTCCAGATCCACCTGCCGGTAGCCTTCCTGCGCAGGCGCGCCGGATGCCGAATAATAAATGATCTCTGCGCCGAACAGCCGGGCAATCTCCGCCACCCTTCTCCCAATCGCTCCCAGGCCGATGATGCCCCAGGTTTTTCCGGTGAGCTGGTGAAAGGTTTTTGCAAAATGAGTGAACATCACATCATTGATGTAGTGCCCCTCCTTCACATAGTCGTCATAATACCGCAGGTGTTCCATAAGGTAGAAAAGCATGGCAAAGGTATGCTGAGCCACGGACTCTGTGGAATAACCCGCCGCGTTCCTCCACTCGATCCCCCGCCCGGCCAGATACTCTTTATCCAGATTGTTGGTTCCTGTCGCCGTCACGCAGACCAGCCTCAGATTTTCGGCGGTATGGATCGTCTGCCTGTTGACCGGGACCTTGTTCACGATCAGAATATCCGCATCCTTTACCCGTTCGGGCGCTTCCTCCGGTTGGGTAAAGTCATACTCCACTACTTCTCCCAGCTCGGCAAACCGTGAAAAATCCATATCCTCGCCGATCGTTTTTTTGTCAAGAAATACAAGCTTCATAAATATCCTCCCGCCGTTCATTATCTGTTGCAGCTTAAACGTTTTCTTCGGATAGCGCAGTAAATGCGATATCCTATGCAGCGTAATTACCTGTTGCGGAACATTTCCACGATATCGATCATCTCCTGAGACGGATTGGATATTACCGCAGACTGGAATACCTTGCACGGCGGATTCTCCTTCACACTCTCCACGGCCGCTGTCACGGCCGATATACTGCCTCCCATAAAGATCAGCGCATGACCGCCGCACTTTGTATCCTGCGTCACATATTCCACATCTGCCGCTTTCAGCATACGGTCTGTCACCAGAACCGCATTTGCCTCTCCAAGGACTTCTACCAGCCCGTAAGCACCATATGACATATCGTATCTCCTTTCTGGTTATTTATTGATGGTCATCCTGATCGCCGTTTCCGTTTCTTCCGACGGAGCCGCAATGATCGTGTGGGAAATGATCTTGGACAGCGGTTCTGCCGTCCGAAGCGCCGCCTCCATTGCCGCGTTCACATTGGAGACCGTCCCCCTCATCTTCACGCAGGCTCCGGCGGAGAGACGATTCCTCTCTACCGCCTGGATCTTCACGTCCGCCGCCTTTGCCGCGGCATCCAGCGCCACGAAGCATGCGCACTCGCTTTCCAGCTCGAATATCCCGATCGCCATACCTGTGTACTGCTCTGACATCGTTTGTTACCTCCTCATATTTTATTCACTCACGGCTGCGGAGACAAAAGACCCGGAACCGCGGTATTTTACAACCCGCTTATCTGTGATACACCATCCCGAAAGATTTAACGCCAACAACTATCTGTTGAAAACGGCGATTGCCAATCCCTCTTCCCGGATCGCAGCCCAATGCGCTTCATTGATCTGCTCCAGCTTATATCTGTGTGTAACCAGCTTATATAATGGAATATTCTTCACCGCCGCATTTTTTAAAAATAAAAAGCAGTCCTCATAGTCCTTCGAGGAATAGAATCTTCCACCGATCGGCATAGACTCCTCATAATATTTTGAGGAAGCCCTGCCGCCTCCAAAAACGTGACCCATCTCACAGATTGCTCCGCCATTCTTTATAAAACGTTTTGCACTGCTTTTTCCTGCCGTTGACAGTGTGCAGTGGAATACCATATCCGCCAGGCTCCCGCCGAAGGGCTGCCTGATCTTTTCCTGCACTCCTGCCACTCCATTTTTCACGCGGTAATCAATTGCTTCCTCCGCTCCAAATTCTCTGGCAAGCTTGAGCGCTTTCTCATCACCGTCAATTCCGATCACCTGGTAAATCCCTTTACATTTCAGAACAGCGATCGTAATCAGTCCCGCAAGGCCGCATCCGAGTACGATCACCCTTTTCGTATCATCCAGCCTGTTTAATTTTACGGCACGTTCCACTGCGCTGTTCACGGCGATCACAGTTTCTGTGAGAAGCCTCGATTCCAGATCCAGTTCATTGACCTGATACAGTTGATTTCCCGCCTGCAGCACAACATAATTCCCATACCATCCAGCTGCCGCACCCGGATTCGCCGCATTTCCCCGGAATGTACTCACAGACCCCTTTGCCTTTTTCACAGCTACTACCCGGTCTCCAACATGTAGCAGATTGCCCTTTGCATCCCGAAGTGAAGGACTGCCGAGCTTCACTATGACTCCTGTGCCTTCCTGCCCCAGAAGCGCCGCCTGTCCTATCCGCTTTTCTTTCACAAATTCAGCAGTATCCGACGGCGATACCACGCATCCCTCTGCCTTTACCAAAATCTCTTTTCCACTGATCTCCGGAATTCCATATTCTTTGATCTCATACGTTTCAGGAGACGCCAATACGGCTGCCCTTCCCGTCTCGCAGCCGGTAAATACCGGCTCTTTTTCCAAAGCAGCAGCCGGAGCTTCCGGCTTTTGGAGCCCCACTTCATTCAATACTTGTTTTACAATATCATCTATTTTCATATCCATCCTACGTATCTCCTATCCATCTTACAGAAGCCGCAATTCACGCATCTTGTTGTAAACATTTGCCTTAGCCTCTGCATCCAGTGCCAGAGCCGGCAGTCTCTCATGCCCGTCCTGATTCAGAACGCGATAATACATGGCCTGCTTACAGGATAAAAAGAGAGGGGTACTGTATTTATAAATATCCATCGCACGGACCATTTGCCTGAACCACACGGCCGCCTCATTATAATCGCCGCGTTTTGCCGCACGGTATGTGTTCACCGTAAACTCCGGCGCAAAGTTTGCAGTGGCATTGATAAATCCGTCCACTCCGCAGACAAGCAGTCCCATAGCCTGATTTTCGTATGCCGCAAATACAGAAAAGTCAGGATTCACTTCTTTCACCTTCTGCATATCCAGAACATGGTTAAAATCAGCGATCGTATCCTTAATCCCCACGATATTCGGATTCGCCTTCGCCAGCTTGCATACCACATCCGTATTAAAGCAGTATCCTGTCAGATCCGGAAAATTGTAGATGATGATCGGAAGCGATGTGTTCGATGCCACATATCCGAAATACGCTTCCACCATCTCAGAGCTGTACACGCTGAAATAAGGGTTCACCAGCAGAACACCGTCCGCCCCGGCACTCTCTACATATCTGAGCAGCTCCATTGTATTTTCCAGACAGGTGTCTCCAACGCCAACGATTACATTGACACGTCCGTTCACATACTCGATCATCTGCCTGATAAAATATTTCTTTTCCTCGACAGTCATGATGCTGAACTCTCCTGACGTGCCAAGGTATGCCAGCCCGTCCACTCCCTGCGAGATCAGGAAATCCGCCTGTCTTTTACTTGCTTCTATATCTATTTTATTATTTGCGTCAAAAATCGTGATCACCGGCGGGTTTACTCCACACAGTTTTTTCATTTTTTCTCCTCCTTCTGATACCCCAGTTCTTTGGACAACTGCTTTCCTGCTTTGATCATTTCTGTCTTTATCAATTCTTTTTTATCCATCATACGTTCCTTGGGGCCGGAAACACTGATCGCTGCAGCCATACGGTGATATCCGTCATAGACCGGAACCGCAAGACACCACAGCCCTTCCTCGATCTCCTGATCATCTACCGCGAATCCCTGCATCCGGAATCCCTGCAGCTGCTTTCTCAGTTCATCCGCATTTGCCACTGTATTATGCGTATATTTTTTAAACTCAAAATCCTTCATCAGATCCCTGCTTTCCTCCGGCGGAAGAAAAGAAAGGAACGCCTTTCCAAGTCCCGTACAGTATACCGGCTTACGCGAACCGATTTGTGCATTCGTATTGATCGTGCGCTCACACATTTCCTTTGCGATATATACGATCTCGTCCCCGGACAGCACCCCCAAAAAGCAGGTTTCCTCCAGAGTCTGCATCAAATGCCTCAGGTAAGGCGTCGCCATCCGTCCGATATCGAACCGTGAGGCTGCAATATTTCCAAGACTGACCAGTTTCCCTCCCAGGGAATATCGCTTCTGTTCATCCACCAGAAGGTAGCCGTTCTCTGCCATGGTCTGCAGAAGCGCGATCGTACTGCTGGGCGCAAAATTCATGGTCTCGCTGATTTCTTTATTCGTCATCCCTCCGGGGCATTGTTCTAACAATTCAAATATTTTCAGGACTCTCTCCGCTGATTTCACTGCCATATTAACACCTGCTTTTTCTATCGTACTTTTAGGCAGCTGTAAACAGCAGCCTTTTCAGGTATTATACTATAGAAAGCCCTTGTCTTGCAACCCAAAACAGGAGCCTGTGCACATACGCACATGCCCCATGTAGAAATTAAAACAGCAGAGAGATCATACCGACTACGATGATCAATATGATTCCCACCACGGAAGCGATCGCCTGTCCCAATGTATAAGTTTTCACGCCTCCGGTAAAGTTGAAGCCTGACATATTCGAAACGATCCAGAATCCGGAATCGTTTACCGTAGCTCCGAAGAGCGCCCCATCCAGACAGGCCAGTGCGATAAATACCGGATGGATCGCCACAGTTGCCGCTACGCTCTGCATAATCGCAAAGGTTGTCAGAGACGCAACCGTACCGGAGCCAGTGATCTGCCGGAACGCCACTCCTAAAAACCATCCGATCAGAAGGATCAGGACGATATTGTTGGAAATACCGGATACCAGACCTTTGATCGCATCGCTCACTCCTGCCGCCGTGATCACAGAGGAGAAGGAGCCGCCCGCGCCGGTGATCAAAAATACCATACCCGCCGATTTCAAAGAATTTGCTGCCGACTCCTCGGTTTTCTTCAATCCCAGTACCTTCATTGAAATTGCCATCGCAACCAATGTCCCCATCAGCATAGATGTCGTCTTTTGCCCCATAAAATCAAGCCATGCCGGAACTGAACCTGCAGTTGCGCCTACGATCGTATTCAGAAGGATCAGGATGATCGGAATGATGATCGGGAGCAGGGAAACAAATACACCCGGAAGTTTCTCCGGAAGATTCAGTTCATCTACATTCAATCCGTTTCCGTTTTCATCTGTATCAGCATTCCAAAGCCCTCTTTTCATCAAGATACCGTGAATCGTAACAGAGATCAGTACCATCGGGATACCGAACAAAAGACCTGCCGCGATCATGACTCCCAGATCAAAACCGAAATACTCCGGGGCTACCAGCGGATTCGGTGTAGGCGGAACCAACGTATGTGCCACACCGGCGCCGATGGAAATTGCTCCGACAATATATCCGATTCCTTTATCCAGCTTTTTCATCAACGCCACTCCGATGGGGATCAAAATGACAAATGTCACATCAAAAAATACTGGTATTGACAGTACAAAGCCCGCAAAGCCGACCGCATACATCGCATATTTATTGGGGAACATGGAAACCAGCTTATCTGCGATCACGGTAGCCCCGCCGGTATCACTCACAAACTGGCCCAGAATGATTCCCAGACCAATGGGAAAACCTATACTTCCCATCATGCTTCCAAATCCATTATTGATCACATTGACCAGACCGCTCACGGCATTTCCTTCTGCATCCACTGCATCCACCAACGGAACTCCTGTCAGGAATCCCAAAAGCAGGGAGCCAAGGATCAGCGCAATCGCCGGATTCATTTTCACTTTCGTACAAAATACAACGACTACCGCGATCGAAATAACCAGACTAATAAGTAAAAAACCTGCTGACATATTTACCCTCCTACGTCTCACGTCCGGGGCAGGGCATCTGCCCCAGACGCACATTCCATATGTAATTTATAATCTTGTTCCCTTTTTCACTTCTACAAGCGTCTTGTCCTTGTTCAGCTCCACACCAAATCCAGGTTTATCGCTTACTTTCAGTTTACCGTTGACCGGCATCGGCTCGTCCTTCAGAAGCGGATAATACTGCGGAACCACCTTATCTGCCTGGGGCGCCATCATCAGACACTCCGTGATCGGCGAATTGGTCTTGGTTGTTACGTAGTGGTAGCTGTATGTACCGCTTCCATGCGGAATCACAAGCTTGCCGTGGGCTTCTGCCAGGTTCCCGATCTTGATCAGCTCCGTCATACCTCCGCACCAGCCGACATCCGGCTGGATCACATCCAGGTCACAGTCCTCGATCAGCATGCGGAATCCATATCTGCTGGCTTCGTGCTCTCCGCCTGTCACCATGATCTGGTTCCCGGCAGCCTTTTTCAGATCTCTGTATGACCAGTAGTCATCTGGATTGAAGCACTCCTCGATCCAGTTGAACCCGAGATCTGCGGAAGCCTGCATCAGCCGCTTTGCATAATACAGCTCCAGGGACATCCAGCAGTCCCACATCAACAGAAATTCATCGCCGCACTTCTTGCGCATATCCGCCGCAAGCTCAATGCTCTTTTTCAGGCCTTCCATGCCATCATCCGGCCCATAAACAAGAGGGATCTTGCCGCCTACAAATCCGAGTTCCTTTGCCAGATCCGGTCTCGGGCCTGTTGCATAGAACGTCAGCTCCTCGCGCACTTTTCCTCCCAGCATTGCATAAACCGGCTCTTCTCTCAGCTTACCAAGCAGATCCCACAACGCAAGGTCTACCGCGGAAATCGCATTCATAACGACTCCTTTTCTTCCATAATAAAGAGATGCCCTGTACATCTGATCCCAGGCAGCTTCAATCTGGTCTGCATCCTTGCCGACCACAAAACGATCCAGATGGTTCATGACCAGCCATGCTGCAGGATATCCGCCTGTGGTGATGCCGAATCCGGTCACGCCGTTATCCGCCTCCACCTCAACAACCAGTGTTTTCAGGGCATTAATGCCAAAGCTTGTTCTTGTTGCCTTGTACTCCGGATAGATACTCATCGGAGTTGCGATCTGCTTTACGATCCAGTGCTCCTCTGACTGATCATGATAGTCTGCACCACCGCCCTCAACGACATAAGCTCTGATCGCCGCAATCTTTCTTCCCATAAGTGCCATGTTACTTACCTTCCTTTCTGTTGAAATTCTTCCTTAAAAGTTTCGTCCGACCGCCTTGATTCATATATGTGAATCGGATTCTCATTTCTCAATTATTCTAGCATTCAAGCAGAGAAATGTCAATATAGATTCATATTTTTCGACATTATAGTCAAAAAACGGACTCCATTTTTATATACATTGCACAACAGGTATATTGTTGATCAACATAGAATCCTATTTCGTCACCTGGCATACCTGGTCGATATGTGACCTGTAAGCATATTTCTTCATTGACAAACCACACGCAGAGCGTCATACTTACAGTATGAAACGAAAGAAAGGAAGGATCCCCAATGTCCTCCATTACATTTGATATCCACACCCACACCATTGCCAGCGGGCACGGTTCCGCGGCGACGATCACTGATATGGCAAAAGCTGCCTTCACCCGCGGTTTAAAGCTCCTTGGAGTTTCCGACCACGGCCCCGCCACTCCCGGCGGAGGAAAACCCTCCTATTTCCGCAGCCTTGCCAATGCCCCCAGGATGCGGCTCGGGGTAGAGATGCTCTACGGCGCAGAGGTCAATATATTAGATAATGAAGGAACTCTGGATCTGGAGGATGAGATCTTATCCAGGCTGGATTATGTGATCGCCAGTATCCATAAGCCGGTAAAGAAGCCCGGCACAATTAATGAGAACACGGCGGTTTATATCGCCGCCATGAAGAATCCCTATGTCCGCATCATCGGACATTGCGATGATGTGAAATATCCGGTGGATTATCCCGCCATTGTACAGGCCGCCATGGAAAACCGTGTCCTCCTGGAGATCAACAGCAGCTCTTTAAGCCCCGGGGGGTATCGGGGAGATACCCGCTTCAACGATCTGATGATCCTGAATCTGTGCCGGCATTATGATTACCCGGTCATCCTGTCCAGCGACAGCCACGGGACGGAGCATGTGGGAGATCTGGCATGTGCACTGGAGCTTGCCAGGACAGCAGAGCTGCCGGACAAATTGATCATGAATTATTCCCTGCGGGAGCTGAAATGCTTTCTTGCCTAGCATGTTGAAGGAACCTGCTGCCCGCAGGTTTTTTCTATTTTAAAACTATTTTTTTCTTTCTGAAGATTGACTTCTTTTCATTTTCCTGCTATAGTTCTATACGGTCAGAATGTTGAGAAATCAACATTCAAAATCATTCCTTAGAATGAGGTTCTTATGATTCAACGATTCGAAAAATTAGTTACCGGTATTACAAGAATTTATAAAAGCATCCAGAAGATTAAGAAAAACCAGATGAACATCCTGGGACTCAAGGGCACACATGTGATGTGTCTCCATTTTCTGAGCCGCTATCCGGAAGGCCTCACCGCAGCCAGGCTTTCTCAGCTCTGCAATGAAGACAAGGCCGGAATTTCCCGCATACTGGCGGATTTGGAGCAAAAAAGGCTGATCCGTTACAGCGATCAGGAAAACAAGAAAAAGTACCGTGCCAAAGCAATGCTGACAGAAACCGGAAAGAGCGAAGCCCTGAAAATCAAGAAGCTGATTCTGCAGGCCGTAAAAGCCGGCGGAAAGGGGCTGGCGGAAAAGGAATTGGAAATTTTCTACCACGCTTTATTTACCATTGCGGAAAATCTCGAACAGGTTTGCCTCCAGATCAAGAACGAAAATATTTAAAGGACTGTACAGTATTTTTTCATCCAGCGAAGCTCTACCTGTTTTCAGATAATTTTTTAAGAAAGGACAATGATCAGCTATGAATCCATTCAGAAAACTTTATTGCAGAACATTTCAGACAGTATTGAAGATCTCCATCCCCTTCCTGCCCTACCGGAAGCCCAAGGTTGTGGGAAGCGTAAAGGCTCTCCCGGATCTGATCAAAAAGAAAAAATGCACCAATGTATTGATCATCACGGATCCAAGCATTATGAAGCTTGGGCTGACTAAGCGCCTGGAAAAGGCGCTCACAGAGCATGACATTCCTTACACGATCTACGACGGGACTGTTGCGAACCCCACCACCGCAAATGTGGAAACAGCGGCGGCTCTGTATCTGGAAAAAGGCTGCGATGCCATCATCGGATTCGGCGGCGGTTCCAGCATAGACTGCGCGAAAGGCGTGGGAATCCGGATCGCGAAGCCGAAAAAGCCCCTCTCCAAGATGAAGGGAATCCTGAAGGTACATACCCGTCTGCCTCTGTTGATCGCAGTCCCCACCACTGCCGGAACCGGAAGCGAGACCACCCTGGCAGCCGTCATCACAGACGCGGTTTCCAGGCATAAATACGCTATCAATGATTTTCCTCTGATCCCGCGCTACGCGGTGCTTGACCCCAAGGTCACGATCAGCCTGCCCCAGGCAATCACCTCCACCACCGGCATGGATGCTCTGACCCATGCGGTGGAAGCTTACATCGGCCGATCCACCACCCGGGGAACCAAAAAGGACGCCCTTCTGGCTGTCCGGCTGATCTTTGAAAATATTGATACTGCCTACAACGAAGGAACCGACATCGCCGCGCGGCGCAATATGCTCCACGCTTCCTTTTATGCCGGGTGCGCGTTCACAAAGTCCTACGTCGGATATGTCCATGCGGTGGCCCATTCTCTGGGCGGGGAATATAACATCCCCCACGGCCTGGCAAATGCCGTCCTGCTTCCGTTTGTGCTGGAAGCCTATGGAAAAAGCATTCATAAAAAGCTGTATCACCTGGCCCTGGCTGCGGGACTCGTGGAAAAGGGAGCCTCTCACGAGGAAGCTGCCCGTATTTTCATTGATGCCATCAAGGATATGAAGAAACGTTTTTTGATCGGAGATACCATCAAAGAAATCAAGGAGGAGGATATTCCCAAGCTTGCCCACTATGCGGATAAGGAGGCAAATCCCCTCTATCCGGTGCCGGTGCTGATGGATGCCGGAGAGCTGGAGCAGTTTTACTATGCGGTCTCAGAGCAGTAAATCCGCTGTAAGCATTCGAGGCTTTTTGGCCTGCGCCATCGGAGAAATAGACAAGTCAAGATGTATAGGTTATTTCCATACAGTTCCTTAATATAAAGAAGGGAGAACAGATGTCATGACAGAGACAGAGATCAAAGAAATCGTACAGAAACACCGTGCTTATTTTTATACGGGCGCAACCCTGAATGTCAGCCGCAGGATACAGGCCCTTACAAAGCTGAAAGCATGTATTGAAAAATATGAGACGAAGATCCACCTTGCCCTGGAAAAGGATCTGGGGAAAAGCGCATTTGAAAGCTATATGTGCGAAACCGGCCTGGTGCTCAGTGAGATCAGCTATATGCTCAGGCATATCCGCTCCTTTGCCAGAGAAAAGACGGTATGGACCCCTTTGGCGCAGTTTCATTCCAGAAGCTATCAGAAGCCCTCACCCTATGGGGTCGTGCTGATCATGAGCCCGTGGAATTATCCGTTTCTGCTCACACTGGATCCCCTGGTGGATGCCATCGCCGCCGGAAATACAGCGGTAGTCAAGCCCAGCGCGTATTCCCCTCATACCAGTGAGATCATCCGGACGATCCTCCAGGAATGCTTCGAGGAGCAGTATGTATCTGTCGTCACCGGCGGACGGGCGGAAAACACCTGCCTTCTGAATGAACATTTTGACTACATTTTCTTTACCGGAAGCCAGGCTGTCGGCAAGGAGGTCATGAAGCACGCGGCGGAGCACCTCACCCCCGTCACTTTAGAGCTGGGCGGAAAAAGCCCCTGCATTGTAGATAAAAATGCCAATATCCGGCTGGCGGCAAAACGGATCGTATTTGGGAAATATCTGAACTGCGGGCAGACCTGTGTCGCTCCTGATTACATATACTGCGACCGGGCAGTGAAGGACAGGCTGGTCAAGGAGATCCGGCGGCAGATCCAGAAGCAGTTCGGCAAGACGCCTCTCCATAATTTTGACTACGGAAAGATCATCAATGAGAAGCATTTTGAACGGATCTGCGGGCTCATTGATTCTGAAAAGGTGGTCTGCGGAGGCAAGGTAAACCGCGGAACCCTGCAGATCGAACCCACGGTGATGGACAATGTGACCTTTGCCGACGCGGTGATGCAGGAAGAGATCTTCGGCCCCATCCTGCCCATCCTCACCTACGACACACAGGATGAGGTCATCCGCAATCTCAATACCCTTCCGCATCCACTGGCGCTCTATGTCTTCACCAAAGATAAGGCATTTGCCCGCAGGATGACGTCCCGGTGCGGCTTCGGCGGAGGCTGCGTCAACGACACTATTATCCACCTCGCCACCAGCGAGATGGGCTTCGGCGGCTTCGGGGAAAGCGGAATGGGAGCTTATCACGGGAAAACCGGATTTGACACTTTCTCCCACTACAAGAGTATTGTAGATAAAAAGACCTGGCTGGATCTGCCCATGCGTTACCAGCCATATAAGAGCTTCCATGAAAAATTGGTGCGGTTCTTTTTAAAATAGGAACTGTTAAGAATGTGCTATTTTGCGCAAGAAATTGTTGTTAAGTGCACAAGGAACTGTGCAAAAATAACTTGCCTTTTTACGCAGTTCCTAAACATAGAATTTCTGACAAGAATACGAATCTCTGCAAAAAGGGACTGTCGGAAAATCAGCCATTTTATTTCCCGGCAGTCCCTCTTTCTCTCCAGGATACGGAAACTCCACCCGCAGCCGCTTCTCCGTATCCTGTTTCAACTTCCTATGATCTCGAAGCAATCGGATCTAAAATACGCCGAAACCTTATGCCACATCTTCCTTCAGCGTGCTTTCATAGCCGAGCTTCCTCAGACGCTCCTGAACCACCTCCGCATTTTTCATATCCGTATTAGCCAGAAGTATGTACAGCTTTTCCCCATTCATCAGACCCATATAGTCTGTCTGACGTATGTTGCAGGCAATCTGCGTGGAAACGTCATCATAGCTCTCATAGCCCATATCGACCTCCACCAGAGCGCATTCCGTCAGCCCCTTCTCCTTCGCCTCCAGGAACGCGTTGACCAGAATGGTAAATGCTTCCTCATTCAGCACGTTGGTTCCTTCCATATAACGCTGCCTGCGGAAGGTCGCCATATAACGGCTTGCGCGCAGGATCGCGTTCTGGAGCAGCATCTCGATCACCGTCAGATGTTTGACCTCCCTCTGCGTCATCCGCTCAGACGGAATCCCCCAGAACATCAGGAATACCCGGATCTCTTCGTGATCGTATACGGCGCTTGCCATAAGCGGAAATTCTTCCGCCATAGACATATTCATATAGATCCGGCCATTCTTCAGCGTATCGTACATCTCTCCCATAGCCGTATATTTTATAGAATTGCCCAGTTTCCGCGCTTCCTGAGACGTAGCGGAGCACAGTCTGGCATAATCCCGGTTCGCCACGGTATAGATTGCCACGTCCTTCGTACCCATCAGCTCTGACAGAATCTCCGCCGCATAAAAAAGAACTTCCTCTGTCGTGTATTTTTCCAGGCCCGAGACGATCTCATAGACCTCCTCCAGGCTGTCCTTACAATGGTCATGAGGCACACCAGCCTGATCCACCGGCTCGCCGCCGGCATGGAAAAGCTTCTTTAACTCTGCGATCTCCCTGGCTTTTTCCTCCAGGAGCGCTCTCTGCTTCTCAATCTCCTGCTGCATCTCATCAATCTTCTGCTGTACCGCATCCCTTTCCATCCTCTGTGCTTCTTCCGGATTCAATCCCATCAACCTCCCATATTCCCGCATGCTGTATAAAAATACAGGACATGCATAAAACTCATTTTCAATACCATTATTTTGCACTTCTTTCCTGAAAATGTCAAGAGTGAGATGGGAATGAAATTCAATGAACATTACTCTTCACAGCCAGCTCATACGATCCTGTTTTCCGGCTCCTTTTTGCTAAGCGCTGACAGCACAGCTTCTGCCGTCACTATGGAAGTCATTTCACAGTTTTCATAAGTTTCTGCCGAGACATGGGGAGTTGCGATATAGTTCTCAAATCCGAACAGAGGATTCTCTTTTTTCACAGGCTCTTCTCCAAATACATCTGTACCATACCCTGCTATTTTTTTTGAGCGGAGCGCCTCTGCCAGATCCTCTTCATTTACAATACTTCCCCGGGCCGTGTTCACGATATATACCCCTGTTTTCATCTGCCTGATCGTCTCTGCCCTGATAAAATGTTTTGTTTCCTCCAATGCTGGCAGATGAATCGATATAATATCCGCTGTTCGAAACAGATCCTCTGCCGATACCATTTTTACACCCAGTTTTTCTGAAGCCGCATAATCCGGATATTGATCGTATGCAATCATCTTCGGGTGAAATCCCCCCAGCATTTCTGCCGTACATCTGGCGATCCTACCAAATCCCAGAAATCCGACTGTTCTGGTTTTCAATTCATGGAACATCGGCCTCGGCCAGCCGCCTTTTCGGACAGCCTGGTTCAATTCCGGTATCCTTCTCAGCAAACTCAGCATGAATGCTGCTGTCTGTTCCGCCACCGCTGATGAATTTACTCCTGGAGTATTACACACCGCAATCCCATACTGTTTTGCCGCCTCCAGATCTATATTGTCCACACCCACCCCGAAACGAGCGATCACCTTTAGCCTGGATGCCCTGGAAAAAATCTGCTCATCCCACCTGTCAACGCCTGCGACCACTGCATCGATGTCCGATATGATCCGGCATAGTTCAGACGATGTATATGGTCTTTGATGTGGATTTTCCACGACTTCCAGCCCCGCATCCGTTAAAATCTTTTTTCCTTTCGAACAATATCTGGTATAATTCGTCGCTGTCACTAAAACTTTCATTTTAAGATCCATTCCTTCCTTATCAGGTCTGTAAGCCGCATCAGCTGCTCCACCTCCAGCCTTTCGGTCCTGCCAAGCCGTTCTGCCTCTATGACTCTTGTAAATATAGAATCCAAATTTCCCAGGAGCTTCTGGCAGTACTTTGCATTCACCGGATATATCTGTCTTTCGATCAGAGACGCCATGGTCAGAAAATCTGCCAGTTTTCTTGCTTTTTCCGGTTCCTGCTCGTAATTTCCGCAGAGCCATGCGTACAGGTCAATATGAAAATTTGCCATAACGCCGCTGAAACCGCTGCTTCCCATCTCAAGCGACTCAAGAAGCGTGGATGAATTTGCGTTAAACAGCTGGAGCGTGCTTCCCCGGATCACCGACAGCTTTTGTCTGATCTGATCCAGATCACAGCTTGTATCTTTGATAAAATAAAATCTGCCGCTGTCTGCACACCATCGCAGAAGTTCCGGGGAAAGCAGGCGTTTATACGGATACGGGCATTCGTAAAAACCCAATGCCAGATCCCTAGGAAGCCTGTCCAGTAATATCTGCAGGTTTTCCAGCCATACTGCATCACTTTCTGCCTCAGCCGCCAGACGGTTGGTCAGCAATATCACCGCATCCACACCTGTTTCCGCCATACAGCAAAGCTCTTCCGCCTGCTCTTCCATGGATGCGGAGACATGCCCGGATGCGATCACGCTCACCCGATCCCCTGCACATTTCTTGATATATCGTGCCGCTCTCATCCGTTCCTTCCGTGAGAGGAAGAACATCTCACTGGACTGGCAGACTGCGAACAGTCCCGCAGCGCCATTTTCGATATACCACTCTGTCAATTTTCCAAGCGCATCCTCATCGATCCTGTTTTCCTCTGTAAAAGGCGTCAGCATTACCGGATATACCCCTTTTGGAAAAGAATCTCTCATTCCTTTTACCTCACTTTTTCTCCTCAATCTTCATACTTTCCATTTTCAAAAACATTTTATACTATCGTTTCCATCCAGCAGTACGGCGTGGACAGCACACCGGTCTCCGACAGCTGATATTCATAAGACCATCGGCTGCCCTGAGTCCTCCACAGATTCGGGCCATACCATTTTTCCGTATAGTCCGAGTGATGTACCGGGCCAAATGCATTTGCCCTGTTTCCATATACCTTGATCCGAAGCCGGTGTTCTCCCGCGCTGACACGGAATCTGACACGGTAGGGAGCAAAAATCAGATTTTGCTTTTGATCTCCGTCCAATTCTATCTGAAGCAAAGCACCCCGATACCGCGGAATTTCAATCCAAAGGCTGCCGCTGCCTGTAATAACCGCTGTTTCATATATAAAGTTGCCGGCATAAAATGGAAGCCCCTGGGCCGTAAAATCCCCAAAGTAGATCCGTTCCGGCATTGCAGTAAGTATTTTTTTCCGGCCGCGGACCATTACTCCGAATGAGCCAAGTATATAGCACCACTCAACATTTGTTTTTCTTCCAAACGGGATTCTAAGCTCCAGAATATTTTCCCCTTTCCGGATACAGCCGGCGCTCCGTTTCCGGATGCTTCGATCCACATACCAGCCGCAGTCTGTCTGGCCGATTCTTTTTTCATTCAGAAATATCTGCATTTTTTCAGGATGTTCTACAGCGAGCAGAGCATCCTCGGCCTGCACTTCAGAATCAATTCGGATCCGCAAGCGCAGCGTATGAGACTCCTCCTCTTCCTCCTGATTCGTCCAGGGCTGTGCAAGCGCTTCCATCCTCAACGGATATCCCAGCAGAGAACGGAATCTGTTGTCGATCCTTAAAATTTCTTCCTCCTCCTGCCATGGCCCATCATCAAATGCATACTCCGCAAGATCCAGAAGGCATACATTCTCTTCTTCCAGAGAAAACGCATCTGGCTGGGGAAGCAGCCAGCGGCTTTGAACGATATTCTTCTTGTTCCCCTTTTCCGCATCCTTCCGTTCTGGATCCGCCCGTCCGGGCCGCAGCTCATATAACAGGCTGTCGTGAGCTGACACATATGCCGTAAGGATCGTCTTTCCTCCTCTATATTCGGCCTCCACTTTACTGATCTCTCCACTCTGGGTATCATAAAGCTTTGGCATATATTCCCCTTGTATCACTATCGTAAAGCGTTCCGAAAAAACAACATCCTCATTTATCGGCTTCTTAACATGACATAAAAACAGCCATCGGCATATCCCATCCTCGCGCATCTGATAAAACAGATTCCGCGCACGCCGCCCGTTCTCTCTGTGCTTGATCCGGGTCGGATCTTCTCCTTCCGTACATTCAGAAAATACGTCTATATCCCGGTATCGTTCTACTGCTTTCAGCAGGCAGATCCTTTGGTAAGGGATTTTCATGCAGGATTCTGCAAGCTCCCGCGCTTTTCCGTTCCTTTCTCCTTCCACACAGTCAGGCGGTTTTCCCATAAATATTACATCTCCGCCGGCTCTTTGAAAACGTTCCAGGCATACCAGGGTATGTTTCCGGATCGTCTCCGGCTCCGGTACGATCACGGTCTCATAACAGGCTTCTCCAACCACAAACTTCGGACTTTCCAGCCGCGGATCCAGAGTTTCTCTGACAGGTTCCGTATCCTGCCGTATGATATCAGAGTCCTGCCCCAGCTCCTCCAGCACAGCCTCCGAAATAAAGTCAAAATCGATCAGACCATACAGCAGCCACTCGATCATCTCCTCAAACCGGGTATCAAGGGCTTCCCGCACGTCTGCATTCTGTGCCTGATTTCCCCAGTAAAGCCAATAGGATTCCACTGGATGGATCACGCCTACACGCACCCTTGCCCTTCCTCTTGTAAGAACCGTGTTCAATCTGGCAAAATGATCTTCGATCACATGATACTCCTGATACCAGGCAGACTGGCGGCCGATGCTTGCCGGATAATCCCGTTTTGCTTCTCCTTCCATGGAAGCCCAGGTAAGGTGCGGCACCCTGGCTGTCACCCCCAATGCCGCCTGCCAGTCGCCTGCCAGCTTATGGTTTCGAAAGTCAAATTCCCAGCCGGTCACTCCGTAAAGTTCGCTCATGACGCCTTCACGCCCCATCTGGCGTGCCACGCTCGCTGCCTGTTTTGCCGTAGACAATTCCCTGCGGTCACACAGCATGTCCATGCCCGGAATGCCAAAATGCATCATCGGGCGCATCACCTCTCCGACTGCCATTGTCTGTCCATGCAGCGTCCATTCATTCATCATATGTCCGGTCAGATGGATTCCGTGTACTTCGCACCATTTTCCTATTTGATCTCCAAAAGCTTCCGAAAAGCGTTCACAAAGATGTCTGTGATACAAATATCGTACCTTTGACAGCTGCCCGCCCTTCCAGTCCCATATCAGCTCCGGCAAATGCTTTCTGATAGAAATCTGATATCGCTTATAGAAGGTTTCTTCAAAATCATCCGTGTACGGCAATATCACCGCCGCCTTCTGAAACGGTTCCAGAAGTCTTTCTTTATGTACTGTCTGCGGTTCATCTGTAAAGACTGCCGGAATGGTGCTGCCAAATGCCCTGCCCAGCTCCCTGTAATACATTTCATGAGTCAACTCCAGAAATCTGCCCACTGCCTCTGGATCCAGTGTATTGACATATGCCTGGTCATTAAACCAGGGATTATCTCCTGACACTTCCAGCCAGGCATGCCATATCTGTCCCTGTCCAAAGTGCATCCCGGTTTTCTCGTTTTTCGCGTTCTTCGAACCGCAGATTTCATCCAGATGGGTATATTCCTGAAGGAATCCATCCTGATCCTGCACAATAAGATACGTCCCGATCCTCGTCCTTACCTTCCCTCTTACTGCCTTTGCCGCCGCCATATAATGCTGTGTTTTTTCCGGCACATATCCTTCCGGCTCAAACACCAGAAAACGCATTCTGTATCTGTCCTCTCTGGTAACCAGCCCCCCGGCAGTGCCGGAGGGCCATCTATCCTCATCATACAGCCAGAGCCGCAGCCCCATTGCTTCCATCTTTTTTTCACAGGCAGATACGATCTGAAAAAATTCTTCTCCAAGATAAGGCGTATCCAGCCCTGTCCGGCAATGGATATGCGCTCCCCCCATACCCATCTGCCGGAATTGTTCCACATCCTCCAAAAGCGTTTCCGGATCCAGCCTGCAGTTCCACGCCCAAAACGGAACCGCACGGTACTCATTTGTCGGATTTTTAAATAATACCGGATCCAGTTCTTTATCCTCTGATCTCGGATAGAGTATGCGTTTCATTTATTTCACCTGCTCAAATTTTGTCTGCATTGCCTGAATCACCTTCTCTGCATCCGCATCTCCTGCGATCACTTCCTGGAACTTTCCCGTCAGTTCATCGCTCACGCCGCTTGGCCATGCATTATTCAGATTATAAATCGTTGACAGGCCGTCATATCTTGCCAGATACTCCTGGATCATCTCTCTTTCATCCGAAAGATTTTTATGCGCAGGAATGTTGTCATTGGACTCTGCCCATGCTTCGAACAACGGCGTGCCTTCCGTAAACCAGTAATTCATGACCGCTTTTACCGCTTCCTCGTGCCCCTCATTTGCTCCTGCAAAAATTCCTTCCGCTGGTGTCAGATTATAGACCAGTTCTTCCCCGCTCTCATTGGAGGGAAGCATAAAGATTCCCCGCTCAAATTCAGCAGCGCCCTCCGCCATCAGCGCTTCCCATCCAAAGCTTCCGTCAAATGTCATAGCAGCTCTTCCATCAATAAATGCCTGCCTTGCCTGATCGTGCGACAGCCCCAGGGTGTCCTCCATTACGTATCCATTTTCGTACAGATACTGGTATTTCTCGACGGTTTCTTTCCATCCGTCGTCCGTAAACTTAGTCTCTCCCGTATAAAGCTGCTTATCAAAGTCCGGATTATCATTATAAATGCAGGATGCACCCATCATATATGTCCCGAACTGAATGACATAGGCATCCTTATCTCCCATAACGATCGGCGTAATGCCCTTTCCTTTTAATTTCTCGCAGCAGTCCAGGAATGCATCCCAATCCATAGGCACTTCTGAAATCCCGGCCTCCTGAAACAGCTCCTGATTATACCATGTTGTCAGAAAGCTGGATCCAAGAGGTACTGCATAGTTCTTTCCGTCGAAGGTAAAAGAATTCACCATATCTTCCCGGAAATCGCCAATACAATCCAGGTCGCTCAAGTCCATACAATATGATGCCTCTACTAGCGGCTCTGCCTGCTTATCCGGCCACCATTCAAACAGATCAGGCCCTTCCCCGCTGGCAAATTTCATCTGGATCGTAGACTTATAATTGTCGCTTGGAAGTTCTTCCACTTCTATCTCGATCCCGGGGAACTGCTGATGCACCAGCTCAGGCAGTGTCTCATTATAAAATTCATTTTCGCCGCCTGTAATAAACATAAAGTTCAAAGCCACATCCTCGCCGGAATACGAGAACTCCGAGCTTTCCTCGCCGGAGTCTTCCTCCTCCTGCTCTGGCGTACCGGAACCGGCCTCCGTTTTTTCCGTGCCGGAATCCTCATTCCCGCTGCCGGAGCACCCGCTCAGAATCATCGTTCCTGCCGTAACAGCTGCCAACACTGCACACACTAACCTTTTCTTCATTTGTTTTCTCCCTCTTTTCTTAATATTTGTTACATTTATCATAGCATCCGTCCAGTAACTTTTTCGTATATTATCAGTAACTTTTACATCACTATCCTCAGAGCCCTCTGCAGCTTCAGATCTATCAGAATGACCTCACTCCAGCCCGACCCGGAATACCTCCTTTGCTGTCCGCCAAAACACATCTTCTTCCCATTCCGGATATTTCTCAAATATCGTCCTGTATTTTTCCAGTTCCACTCCCACCTGCAGTACGGAATCTGAAGAAAACATCACCTTCTTCCCGTCCAGGGCAGACAGCGCCGCCATCGTTTCCCCGATTCCGCACCCGCTTGTTTCCAGATAAACCTGGCTGAACTCCTGTGCAAGCTGAATTGCCTGAGAAGCAAATATTCCGCTTCCGAGATGTGCAATGATCATCCGCACCTCCGGATAAAGACGCGCTGCCTTCCTTAATTTTGCCGGATCTGAAAACGGTATGCCGTACCCTGTATGAACCATAACAGGAACCTGCAATCTCCTGGCATTTTCAAAGACGAACAAGCCATCCTCCGATTCCGGATCCACGGCGTGACCGACCGGAGTCAGCTTCAGAGCCACAAAAGAAAGGTCTTTTATACATCTGTCTGCCTCAGCCGCGTAATCCTCCCTTTTGAAATGCGGATTAATCGAAGCCATACCCCAGTAATTCTGATGCTTTCTGCAAAACCTGCAGATCTTGTCATGTTCCTTCCTTGTAAGCTCGGGATACGGCCTCCCGATAAATGGTTGCACGATCCCTCCGGTTATGCCATACCTTTGATTCACATTGATCAGATCCTCTTCTGAGTGGGAACAGCCAAAAACAACATCCTCCCCGATATGAGAATGTATATCCAGTATCATATTCTACCTCCTGTTTTTCCGATATTCCTGCGGAGTTTCCCCAACCATCTTTTTAAATACCTTGAAAAAATATTTTGGATTTGTATATCCGATCTCCCTGGCAATCGATTCAATACTGCTGCCGGATTCCTCCAGAAGCTGCTTTGCATGTTCAATACGCAGCCCTGTTACATATTCATTAAAGCTGATCTGCCTTTCTTTCAAAATATTTCTGCACATGGAAGGGGTCATATAAACACTGTCCGCGATCATCGACAATGTAATTTTCTTGTTGTAATTTTCACGGATATATCGATTGATCTCTTCAAAGAGATCCGGTTCTTCCTTTTCCTGGCCTCTCACGGACTGGAAGATCAATGAGATATACCCCGAAATTTCCCTGCTCATCCTGCCAAGATCATCGTCAAAAATATAGCGCGTATCAAAATACCGCAGAATATCATCTGTCTCTACATTTTGTTCTTCCGCATAATTGTCAATTTTTTTAATCATACAGGCACAGGTTTTCTTAATGTCTCCCAGCTTAAACTGCGACGCATCCAGATTTCCAAAAAAGCTTTCCATCACCGCCGGAACTTCACAGGCATCATGCTGCATCCTGCGGAACCAGCGGTCTATGCATTCCTGCGAATAGATCATCTGGAAATTCTCTGCTGTTTCCGAATACAGCAGATTCCTGCAATGTCCGGCATACAGCTCTCCCAATACTTTATCGTTATCCTTACGCAGGAGATTCAGCTTTCGGATGCTCCGTGTCCCGCGGCTGATCACGCAGACCATTTTCCCACCCTCATATTTTTCAAGGAGTCTCTCTGCAGCATGCTCTGCCCTCAGTTTCAGATAACCGTCTCTTTCTTTATCTGTATACAGTAAAATGAAAAACTGCGATTTCAGCAGAGAATTTCTGATAACAGTACATTTTACTCCTTTTGACATATCTTGGAAGAGCATGCAGGCCGTTTCATATGCTCCTCTGCACCGATGATTTACAGAAACCAGACGTGCAAAAAAATGCTCCAGAAGCCTTTCCTCCGTCAGGATGCCCTGATCAAAATTTCCTAAGATCGCGGCCTGCAGCCTTTGATTTTTTTCTTCCGCCTCCACCATCTGTATTTTTTCCTCTATTGATCTCATCTGGCTTCGCTCTTCGATCTCTCTGACCGCTTTTTTCAACTGCTCTTCTATTTCTTCTGAGGAAAACGGTTTGAGTACATAGCCGATCACCCTGGATTCGATCGCCTTATGCATATATTCAAAATCCTTAAAGCTGCTGATCACGATCACCGGCTGATCCAGCCTGCTGTTTCTTAAGCTTTCCAGAAATTCTACTCCGTCCATCTTATTCATTTTCATATCCGTAATGATGATATCCGGATTTAATGCACTGACAAGCTCCAGCCCCTTTTTCCCATTTTCCGCCTCACCTACACACAGATACGGGCTGTCCGGAATATCATTGATCTTCTTGATCAGTCCTTTTCGGATGATCACTTCGTCGTCAATTACTATATAAGAATACATCTATCCTCCTCTGCTTTTAATGGAAGGCAGAGCGTAACGCATAGCCCGCCCTGCTGCCTTGCATCAATTTCCAGTCCATATGCCCTGCCATACATCAGCTGGATCCTCCTCTGGATATTTTCAAGGCCGATACTTTGGTTCTGCTTCATCCAGTTTTTCTGTGTCTGTCCCTCCTGAAATTTTACGTAGGACAGCTGCTGCCTGATTCTTTCCAGTTCCTCTTCACATACCATGACCCCCGGATTCTCTACACGGATCATAAGCTTTTCCTGATGCTTCTCTGCCTCAATCTGAATCCACCAGTCATCCATTTCATCCACCAGTCCATGTTCGATCGCATTTTCCACCAGAGGCTGCAGGATAAATTTTAAGACTCTGCAGTGCAGAAGCTGCTCTGATATCCGGCTTATGACCCGGATATCATTTTCAAAACGGATCTCCTGAATCTGGACATATTTTTGAATATTCTCCATTTCTGCCGCCAGAGTCTCTTCTGCTTTTTCAAATGCAATGCTGTAATGCAGCATATCTCCCAATGACTTTGACATCCTTGCGATCCTTTCATTCCCCTCCAGTTCTGCAAGGCTGTTGATATTCTCCAGTGTATTAAACAAAAAATGAGAATTGATCTGTGACATCAATCCATTTAATTTTTCTTTCAGCAGCTTAATTTCATTTACATACTGTTCTTCGATCAGCTCATTGATACGTGCAACCATCAAATGGAATTTATGATACAGGATCCCAATCTCATCCTCCCGCTTCTCTAAAGCCGGGATCAGGGTGATCTCTGATTCCGGAACCTCCAGCATAGCCGTAGACAGCCTTACGATAGGAACTATTATACTTTTATTGATTGCAACGCTTGAAAGCAGGATTAATATCGTACACACAAGCAGCATAAAAAGAAGATTTTTTATATTTTTATCGTAAAGCTCATCCAATTCATCGACCCCATATCTGGAAACCAGCTTCCAGCCATTGACATCCAGTGTATGAAAGATATAACCTCCGCCTGGAGCAGAGACCACCCCGTTGTCCATATTCCGGATCTGCCGGAGTTCCTTTCCGGAAAGCTCCATCTGCCCCATGATCCGGTACAAAACCTCTCCTTTTGAATCCAGGATCAGCATCTCCGGATCTAATACCGTATCACTGGTGATCTCCTGGAATAGCTTCTCACTGCATACAACCGCGATATATGCTGTTTTCCTTCCTTTCTCATCCGCAACCGGCCGTATTTCTAGAATATTTTTTCCTGTCACCCTCTTATTCGGCGATTCCCAGAATGTGACCAGCTGATAGAGATCCTCCGCTTTCATCGTTCTATACCAGCTGCTGTCCCTATAGCCCTGTTCCAGATAATATTCCTTTGCTTTCGTGTAAGAATAGGTATATCCACTTTCGTTAAACAGATACACCCCTTCCACATATCTGTTATTCCGTATCAGATTACTGCAGATATAAATAAATTCCCTGTAATTCCGTAATCTCTGTATATCCGTAATGTCTGTATCTTCGCTTTCCATTCCGGCTATGGACTGGATGCAGTATTTATTGTCATACTGGCTGAAGATCAGAGAAGTTAAGAGTTCATCTACCTCCCGGAACGCGCTGTCAATCTGGTACGACGCCTTTTCTACTTCACTGCCGGCGCTGATCCTTGTTCTTTCATCATAAAACGCATAAAGACTTTTGATATACAGATAAAATAATATCAGAACCGGCAGTATGGAAACACAAAGCAGCCACAGCATAAATTTTGTACTCAGACTTTTTTTCAATTACGGCACCCCCAGATATTGATGTTTATCCTTATTGTACCATAACATTAGCACACTTATCCTTTTACGGCCCCTGTTGTCAGTCCGCTCACAAACTGTTTCTGCAGAAAAGCGTATACGATCAGCATAGGCAGCGCGTTCAGGAAACAGGCCGCAAACAGCATCGTCCACTGCGTAGGCTTCTGCATATCGCCGAGAAAAGAAAGCATGACCAGCGGCAGTGTCTTTTTCGTCGGTGATGATAAAAACAGCATGGATAAAAAGAAATCATTCCAGATCGGAACTCCCTGCGTGATCACGATCGATACCAGCGCCGGTTTTGTCAGCGGGATCACAATTTTAAAGAAAATCCCCATGCGGCCCGCGCCGTCAATACGCGCTGCTTCTTCCAGAACCAGTGGCACTCCCGATTTCACAAAGTTTGTATAGACAAAGACAGAAAACGGGATCGATATCGTAACATACATAACAATGGGTGCAATATAGCTGTTATTCATTTTAAGAGAACGCATAATGCTGTAGATCGGTATGATCGACATCTGTGCCGAGATCATCATTCCTGCCAGGAAAAAAATCTGCAGGAACTGTCCCATTTTGGTTTTCAGCCTTGCCAGAGCATATCCTGCCAGAGATGCAACGGCCAGCAGTATCACAACACTGAAAAATGTCGTGATGATACTGTTCTTTAAAGAACGGAAATAATGCATTTTATCGAAAGCTTCTCTATAGCTTTCCAGTGAAAATTCATTGAACAGCTGAAGAAACGACGCTGCATTTTCCGGGGTCCGAAAGGATCCTGACAAAGCGATCAGGATCGGGGAAAGCATGACAGCAAAAAATATCAAAATACCGGTGCTGAACAAGATCTCTTTCTTTGTCTCTTTTTTCATTATGCTTCCACCTCCCGCTTTTTAAAGAAAAACAATACAACACAGGATACGGATAAGATCAATATAAATGCCGCCGCTGCCAGTGCCTCTGCCATTCCATACCGATACTCCACAAAGGCCAGCTTATAGACGCTGTACATCAATGTGCTGGTCGAGGATCCAGGTCCGCCTCCCGTCAAGGTAAATACATAGTCAAATGATTTAAAGCCGTTGATCAGTCCCAGCATAACGTTTACCGCGATCGTGTTGGCAAGCATGGGGATCTTGATCCGGAACATTTCCTGATGCCATCTGCATCCGTCTATCCTGCAGGATTCAATCACTTCTCCCGGGAGATTCTGCAGGCCGGCAAGATAGATCAGAGTCATAGTGCCTGATGTTTTCCATTGCTCCACAAAGGCGCATGCGATCAAAGCTGTTTTTGTACTCCCCAGCAGATTCGGTGCGCTCTCTGCCGCTCCAAACAGGTCAAAGATATTATAGATCATCCCATAATACGGCGCATAAACATAACTCCAGATAAATGCCACAACCACTGTGCTGAATAATGCCGGTATATAAAATACTGTTCGGAAGGCCCCTTTAAGCCTCAGCTTCATATTCAATATAAATGCGATCGTCAATGCAAGGATATTGCCGAATACAACTGTAAACAACGTATAGACCCCTGTATTTTTCAGGGCATTCACCAAAGTTCCGTCCCCCAGCAGATACTGAAAGTTCTGCAGGCCGACGAAGTGATAATCTCCGACTCCTGACCAGTCTGTAAATCCGTAAAAAAAAGACATGATCACAGGAAGTACCCAGAAGACCATATACAGTGCCAGTGCTGGAAGCAGAAAAAAGTACAGAATCCTGTTTGTTTTATTTTTCACCCTTAACTTCCCCTTTCTTTTTCTCCTTGTGCAGATCTATAGTCTTATACTACCATGTGGGAAGTAACTTTTTGTCCGGATGTCAGTAACTTTTTATCCGTTTCAAAATAACTCTTGCAATGTCAATTTTTCCGTGTATAATGGGGCATACGGGTCTTCTGCTGGATTGACAGGAGATCTGTATAATAGAATGTAAATGAAAGGAGTCAAACTATGAGGAATGAAAAAATCAGCTGGGTAAATTTCTTTCGGACAGTGCTTACCATCGCCCTGCCCATCGCGTTTCAGAATTTTTTATCCACCACGGCAAGCATGGTAGATACCATCATGATCGGCAGCCAGGGTGAATTGTCTGTAGCCGCGGTTGGGATCTGTTCCCAGATTTCATCTTTATTCTTTTCCTGCTACTTTGGGTTTGCAAGCGGGGGACTGCTGTTTTTCTCCCAGTATTGGGGCGCCCGCAATGAGAAAGGCATCAACCGTGTCTTCGGGCTTGCGCTGGTCTGCATGCTGGCTGTGTCCGTGCTCTTCGGCGGAGCCGCAGTCGCCAATCCGGGGTTTATACTGGGGATCTATACGGATAAGGCAAATATCATTGCCATCGGGGCTCCTTATATCCGGATCGTCGGCTTTGCCTATCCCCTGCAGGTCATCGCCATGATCATCAGCTTCCTGATGCGGTCTACGGAGCGCGTAAAGCCACCTCTGATCAGTTCCATTCTTGCGCTGATCACCAACTTTATCCTGAACTGGATCCTGATCTACGGGCGTTTCGGCATGCCTAAGATGGGGGCTGCCGGCGCGGCAGTAGGTACTTTGGTATCAGGAATCGTAAATGTATTTGTGCTGTACCTGTTTCTTGTAAAGGATAAAGAAACGGTTGTGCTGAGAATCAAAGATATGTTTTCCTGGAAGGATGGCTTTCTCAGGGAATATATGGGGAAATGTCTGCCGATCATCTGCAATGAATTATTCTACGGAATCGGCCAGATGCTGATCAATATCGTCATCGGACACCAGTCCGAGTCCGCCATCGCAGCCATGGCTGCGTTCCGTGTGCTGGAAGGCTTTGTATTCGCTTTCTTTGCCGGCCTTGCGGACGCATCCTCTGTGGTCGTGGGGAAGGAGGTCGGCTCCGGCCACCTTATGAGCGGTTATCAATATATGAAAAAATTCGCTCTGCTGTGCCCGGTGGTCACCTTCAGCATCTGCCTGATCGGCCTGCTGCTGAACGGGCCGCTCCTTTCCCTGTTCGGCCTTGGGGCGGAGGCGATGTTTTACGGCAAGTATATGATCCTCATCTATCTGGCGGCAGGAACGATACGTACCTGCAACTATATCATGAACAGCTGCTACCGCGCCGGAGGGGAAGCCGTGTTCGGAACATTGCTGGAGATCATCTGCCTGTTTGCCGTAAGCGTTCCGGCAACATGGGCTGCCGGCATGATCTGGCATCTCCCGTTCCTTGCCGTATTCTCGTTCCTGTACACGGACGAGCTGATCCGGCTTGTCTTTGAATTGTGGTATACCAGGAGCGGAAAATGGATCAAGCCTGTGACCGAGATGGGACGGGAGGCATTGCCGGGATTCCGGGCGGAGCTTGCAGCCAGGAAGAGACATTCATAAAGTAAGCTGTGTCGTCTTGTTTCTCAACGGCTATGCCAAAGGAAAAGCTGTCAGAATTTTTTACACCTTGTGAAACGGCCAAATGGCCATAGTGGGATGCCCTTGGGTATACCTTGTGAAACGGCCGAATGGCCATGATGGGGTGCCCCTCGGTATACTTTCTGACAGCTTCTCTATTTTTCGACCATACTCGGATTCTTCTTTTTATAACACTTCTATTTTACAGGAATGCTTTTTCGTCTTTTTACTATAGCTGATCCCTACGGCCAATATCCTCCCGGTATATATTTGTTTTTCTCCAAGTTTCCCCTTAAATCTGAGAGCATAATCCTTCTTTTTAATCTGTCTGATCGCATCATCCGGCGTGCTGTCTACCTTCAGTTCAACAATCAAAGCATCCGCCGTTTTTCGCTCTGGATAGAAAATAAAGTCCACATATCCTTTGCCTGCTTTATCCTCACGTTCCATGCGATATTTATCCCTGGCGGCCAGATAGACCAGATTTACCACTGCTGACAGTTCAATTTCACTGTTATAGGAAAAAATGGGTGATTCCGTGTTGTGAGCAAATTCCAAAATTTCTGCTATAGTATCTGTATCTCCGCTAAGAGTCGCAGCCAGCATTCTTTTTGACTCATTGGCCAGGCGATATACATACCCCATAGATTCCTTATTCATCAGAAGCTCTTGGAATTTATCCATCAATTCCTTGTTGGGGATAAGCACCTCTCCGTCTTCATAGGTAAGCAGGCCATAGATCACCATAGCCGAATAAATTTCATCTTTTGTATTCAGTTCCATGGAAACCGCAGCATAGTTTTTGATTTCTGCCTCCACCCCTTCTCCGGAGGCCATCAAAACGAGATCATCACGGATTTCATCAATATTATTTTTTATATAAAAAAAGATTTCATCATATGGTCCTGAACTGGTCCAATAATTGGCTAACTGATTATTGGACAGTGCACATACAACGGAACGTGGATTGTACAATCTTTCGCCAGCCGCCGTATAGTAGCCATCATACCATATCCGCAGATCCGCTCTTGTAATCTTTGGCTCTTCCGTTGTTTTAAGATAGATATCAAAAAGACGGTTAACCTCTCCTTCTGTAAAGCCAAAATAATTGCTGAACCGCTCCATCACAGTCATGTCATATTCCACGAACATATTCAATTCCGACCCACTGGAGTATTTGGCAATCGGAAGCACCCCTGTCATGTATGTGAGTTCCACATAAATCTGATCCTTCAGAAGATTTTTCAAGAAAGCAAGATACTCCTGCTGTTGCTCCTTTGAAATGTATGGCATGTGGAAAACGGCATCCCATTCATCAATCACAAAGACAAAATTCTCTTTTGTTTTCTCAAATACTGTCAAAAGATTATCCCAAACAGTCCCGGACACATCAATCCGTATCTCCGGGTAAGCCTCCTCCAAATCACGATTGATACCATCCTGAATGCGGTTGATATATTGTTCATAGCTGTAGCAGCCTCTCGGCACCCGGCTAAAATCAATAAAAATCACATTATGCCGGTTGAGATGCTTTTTGCATTTTTCATTTTTCGCAGCTGCAAGATGATTGCATATACAGTCACTGTCTGAGGACCTTCCCAAAAAGGCTCCAACCATATTTGCCATCACGCTTTTTCCAAACCGGCGGGGCCTTGTAATACATAAGAATCTCTGCCCATCTATTTCAACCGCACTTAGAACATCTTCCAACAGCGGTGATTTATCTACAAAAAAACGCGTGCCTGCAATCTGTTTCCACGTTTCAAAAGGAATCGTGCTGTTCAAATACCTTCCCATATTCGCATTTCTCCTTCCCGAATTTCAATCCGGCCTGAACATCAAAATCGTCTGTTGATATAATGGAATTTTATCATAAAAAAGAAACCATTACAATTTTTATTCGAAGGAAAGTTTCCCACAAGTTCCTTTAGCAGTTTACTTATTATTCCAAAAATCCGGTCTATTTTACATCGGCAGACTATCCCTCACACACAGCGCCCCATACCCCACCTGCGGATTCGGATACACATCAAACCCCGGCAGCGGCCTAGCCCCTCTCCTCAGATAAGCTTTCACCTTCTCCCCATACAAATAAGGATCATTCCCGTTCACGATCCCCCACTCCATCAGCAACGCCGCACTTCCCGTCACAAACGGCGTCGCAAACGAGGTTCCCGTCACCGGAGCATATCCGCCCCCTGCCGCCGCGGTCATCACGTTGACTCCCGGTGCCGCCAGGTCCGGCTTAAATACCGCCGTATTTTCATACCCCGCCGCATACTCCGTCCGGGCGCCCCTTCCGGAAAAGTCCGCATACGTAAAGTTCAGGGCATCATATGCCCCCACCGTCACAACCCTGGACGCAGTGGACGGAATCGTAAGCGTAGCCCCGCTTTCTGGATATAAAAATGCCGTTCCTATATTCAGCACTCCCTGGCTCGGAAGCCACATCTCATATTCTCCGTTCACGATCTTCCTGGGCGTCAGTATGATCCTCCAGACTCCGCTGTCGATATAGGACTGCCTGGGAAGAAAATCTATAAAGATCTCCTGCCGCACACTGTAAGGGCTGGGTTCCCCATAATATAGAAGGATCTCCGTATTTCCCAGCACAAATCTCTGGGAGCCTAAGATTTCCTGAATCGGTCCCACTCGGACACCGGAAGGACTGACCAGGGAAATGTCCACCTGATCCACATAAGACTTCCAGATCTGCACATTCAGCGCAGGTTCATTGCTCTGCACCCCAAGCTGCACCTCTTCCTCCTGATTCTCCCGCATCCGCCCTGCCGTATGCCCGGCGCTGGTTCCCTCATTTCCGGTGCCAACGCAGAACACACTCTTCCAGTAATTAGAAATATCATCCAGAAATCGCTCAACTAACGACGATCCGTCGTGCGCCCCATACGTATTTCCAAAGCTGATATTCACCGCCACCGGCATCCGCAGTTCCAGAGCCTTCTTGATCACATAGTCAACCCCCTGCATCAGTTCTGTCGTTCTTGGAAATCCATCCGCCCGGGGACTGCCCATCTTGACGATCAGCAGTTCACTTTCCGGGGCCACGCCGGCATATTGTTCCGCCACGGCTGAGCTGTCGGAACGATAGCTGATTCCCGCATTGCTTCCTGCATCCGCCGGCATCCCCGGCTGAACGCTGCTCCCATTTCCTGCACCTACCGGCATCCCCGGCTGCCCTCCGTTTTCCCCATTGCGGGCATTTCCTGATGCCACACGCTGCCGTCCATTCCCGGCCGCAATCCCGGCTACTGCCGTACCATGTCCGGAAGAATCCCGGCTTGGCACGATCCGCTCTCTCTCCTGCCGGCTTTCCGCCGATAATGCCTCATTGATCTGCTCCTGCGTATATTCCGTACCTATCGCATATCCCTCCGGAGGGTTCCCCGCAATCGACTGATCCCATAATGACCGGATTCTCGTCGTCCCGTCCGGATTACGGAAATCCCACAGGCTGTAATCAATCCCGCTGTCTACGATCGCTACGAGAACACCTTTCCCCCTCAAAGAAAAAGGAGCCTGCCGTACCGGATTGATGCAGGAAACTCTCTTTCCGTTTGCCACCTGAAAAAATAACCGCTTCGGCTTTTCGATATACTCCACCTCCGGAATCCTGACCAGCTCAGGGATCCGGGATTCCCGTATCACAATGACCGCATATTCATTGGCCATCTCCGTTACAGACTCCGCAATCAGACGGACTTCATTCAAATCGCCGGAATATTTGATGATCAGATCCCACTCCCGGTCAATCGGGTCGTATCCCACATCCAGCTCCAGGGATTTCCGCCGTTCCTCCTCCGTAGCATCCAGGGCAAGATTTAACTGATTATCTGCTTTCTGACTATCCATAAATGCACCGCCGCTTTTCACATACTCTCTTTTACAATATGCCGGTTTTTTACAAAATGCGAATCCACCTCCTCCGCTCTTCTGCATAGCCTTCCGCACATTGAAAAACGAGGCTGCCGGGAAAGGGCTGGTTTCCCACAACAGATGCCATGACTGATGAGACATCACAGCAAGATATTGTGCAGAAATGCCATTTCCAGTCAGCCTCATCCCTCCTTACCAACGTGAAAATACTACTCCCGCAAGCGGTGACAATACGATCATGATCATCGAAAAGGTAAATGATTCCATAGAAATCAAGGTTGCCCTCTGCTCTGACGGAAACATATCCTGCAGAATCGTATTTGTTCTGACCTGAAGCGCGTCATCGCTGAGCGCGGCGGCAAAGCCTCCTGCCGTCATAAGCAGATACCTTCCGGAATGCTCCGCCAGTACACCGCAAACTACAAGTGACGCGGTCATCGCAAATACGCTCCGATACGGCAGCTTCTTACATCTGAGTATGAGCTTTGCGCCGAGTATACCGCCAAGCTGCATGAAAAACAGCGCGAAGCCAAGCACATGATCCGGCATGCCAGCCTCGGGCAGCTTTGCCTGAAGAAAAAATAACAGCAAAATATCAACCGCCCCGACCAACGAGTTACAGAACATGAGAAGCACAGCACGCTTTGCCTTTTTCATAAAGCCAAGGCTCATAAGGAAACAGGAAACAAGTTCGCTCCTTATGGCAAGTATAGCGGTTCGGATTTTCCGGCTCCTGATCGCAGTTCCCTGCTGCAGACCCTTCTCATTTTTTTCATGTTCACAGCATCGAACCTCGCTTAATGAACGGAGTATCCACATTTGCGCAATCCCGATCAGCAGATCTGCTCCATATGCCGCCTGATATCCGATGAAAAGCGCGAAGCCGGCACATAGAGTAGAAATTCCGCCGCATAACCGATATATGATCAGTTGATTTGACGCATACTTTTCATAGCGATCCTCTTGTTCCACTGATTTCAGCGAATCGTATGCCAGCGCTTCCTCTGACCCTGACGAAAAATTATAGCTTGCCGCCTGGAACATCATGGATATACACACCATCCATAAATTGCCGGAAACGATCATCATGATATTGCCGGTCATCCTCATAATACTGCTGATGATCAGCATATTTTTTCTTCCAAACACATCGGCAAGGACACCTGACGGAATTTCCAATATCAAACTGGTGATATGAAATACGGTTTCCGCAAAGCCAATTTCAACCAACGTATAACCCCGTGCCGCAAGGATCGCCACCCACGCGCCTGTCAGGGACAGACTGCCGAGCACGGTGGATAAATACAATCTCGTTATTTGTTTTTGAATATTCTGCATAAAAAAATCTCCTTAACTGTAATTATAAAGTCGTTAAGGAGATAATGTGCCTGTTATAAATCCACAGAATGAAAAACGGAAGCTGTCAAAAATCCTGCTTATAGATCTCTGTTCTTCTGCAAATCTTTCTAAAAAAAGGCGCACTATCCCCGCAAAGCGGTAAAATGTTGCCTTTTTTCAGTTGCAGATTTGTCATTTTCCAGAACATAAATCCAGCCTTTCTTTTCCTATCTGTGTTAAATGATAGCACAAATATCACAATTTGCCAAGAAAATTATACTGCACGCCAGATAATTCTGCCGTGAGTATAATACAATGCTGTACTAATTCTTCCCTTTATAAGGAGCAAACTCATAAGGCAGGAAATACCCCTGCTCATGATGGCAGGCCGGACAGGATGAAGGTGCCTGCTTTCCTTCGAAAATATACCCGCAGTTTGTACAGATCCATTTCCCGGTATTTTCACAGGCAAAATATTCGTTCTTTTCCATCATCTCCGCCACCTGCGCAAAACGGAGCTGGTGGGTCCGTTCTACTTCCGCGATCAGAGAAAATGCAGATGCGGCTTCCAGGAAGCCTTCTTCCTTGGCAACCCTGGCAAATTCCTGGTATACGTCGTCCGCCTCTTCCTTTTCATTGTGCTCCGCGGCCCGGATCAGCTCTGCAAGGTTTTCCTGCTGGTCCACCGGATATCCTCCGTCAATAAAAATCGTCTCTCCCGACAGGCTTTTCAGCAGCTCATAATACCGCTCCGCATGAGCGCGTTCCTGCTCTGCCGTGTACTCAAAAATATCCGCGATCGAATACATTTTCATCTGCCGCGCTTTTTCCGCGCCTAACGTATAACGGTTTCTCGCCTGGCTCTCCCCGGCAAACGCCCGCATCAGATTTTCTTTTGTCTTGCTTTCCTTAAAATGAACAGCCATAGAACAAACTCCCTTTCTTTTTCTTAGGAACTGTGCAAAAAGGCAAGTTATTTTTGCACAGTTCCTTATCTTTCGATAAGTAGTCTGTCCCATGGCTGGAAAAAATATACTTCAAAAAGGAATCAATTGAACCCGATCAGTCTTCTTGCGACGCTGTACGCCATGGACGATACCTTTCTCCCGGACCTTCCCGGCAGATTCATGGTCTGTCCCAGGATACCATAGCGGATCTTCAGGAAAATCTTATAATCCATCTGCCGTAAATATTTCCACAGTTCCTTTTTCTTCTGAAGGTTCTCCGCATTTTTAGAGCGGATGCATAATATGGATGATACTGTCATCATGATCGCCAGATAATTGATCATATATTTCCTGAGCTTCTTGCTCCCGATTAGGCGCAGATCATACATGGATATCATGCTCTTTGTCACATAAATCTGCTGGTCCACACGGCTGATCATGATCTTTTCGTTCACCGACTGGTCTTCCCTGCCGATAAAATACCGGTAAAAATCCACGTCCAGATAATACAGCAGGCGCACATGGGGAAGCGGATAATAGACATAAATGTTGTCTACATAAAATGTATGCTTCGGGAGCTTTAACTGACAGAGCTTCAGCATCTCTGTACGGTACATGACCGAATGCATCAGGATATACTGATCCAGATGGAAGCTGCCGATATCGTCCCACCGGAAGATCTCGTCCTGCGGAAGGACATTCCGGTAATGGATGATCTTCTTGTGTTCCATCCCGACTTTTTCATAGACATAATTGGATACGATCATGTCCACTTCAGATCCTTCCCGGACAAATCCTTTGATCACTTCCAGGAGCTTCATCAGAGAGTCCTCGTCTACCCAGTCGTCACTGTCCACGACCTTGAAATATTTTCCGGAAGCCTGAGACAGCCCGGAATTTACTGCATCGCCGTGCCCGCCATTCTCTTTATTGATCACTTTCACAATAGAAGGGAAACGTTCCGCATACTGCTTCCCGATCTTTTTCGTCTTATCTGTAGAACCGTCATTCACGATCAGGATCTCCACGTCCTCACCTGCCGGCAGGATAGAATTGATCGCTTTTTCCATATACGCTTCCGAATTATAGCATGGAATCGCAAATGTGATATACTTCATTTTTTAATGTTCTCCCTTCACTCTCCGCTTTCCGGTCATTTCCTCCACCACAAGCTGCAGTACCGTCGTTCTCGGGACTGCTTTTGTATTAAATTCGAAATGCGTTTCATGATAGTGGTCTGTCAGAATGGTCAATGCTTCCATCTTGTCTTCCTCTGAAACGACCTCTACCCGGCCTTTTCCGATCACACTCTCGTATTCCATCGTGCACTGTCCGTCCTCCACCGTGGAAATCAGCCTGTGTGAGCAGTCCATCTCAAAGGAGGCACGGCTGTCCTTCTCGATCAGTTCATACTTTTTCCCTTTCTCCGCTCCATGAAAGTACAGAATCACTTTTCCCTCCTGCACCTTCACTCCAAAATTCAAAGGCAGTATATACGGATATCCTTCATCATTCAGCGCAAGCCTGCACACGTCGCACTTTTTCATGATCCCGATCATTTCATTCCTATCTTTCACTTCTCTGTCAGCTCTTCTCATCTGTATGCTCCTCTTTCCTATTCTTAGATCATTCATACCGTTTTCAAAAATAGCATGGTAAAACAGAGATGTCAAGGCTTTACCGGCTGTTTTTACGCATGTGTGTGAAATGGCGGTGAATCGCAGCCACAATTACAAAAATTCGATAAAATTTTTGTTGACAATGTGCTCTGGATACTATATAATAGGTTTTGCGTCACGGGTGGGACGTATGGTTTTGATGTTGCGGGGTGTGGCTCAGCTTGGCTAGAGCGCCTGGTTTGGGACCAGGAGGTCGCAGGTTCGAATCCTGTCACCCCGACTTGACATGCGGGTGTAGTTCAATGGTAGAACACCAGCCTTCCAAGCTGGATACGTGGGT
>CAYQBE010000034.1:0-39404 GCA_964415625.1 uncultured Clostridium sp. | reverse complement strand
AAGCCCGAAGCCCGCGTGGCGGGTGGAGCCGTATTTCCTCAGATCCAGATAGAACTGATAATCCTCTTCCTTTAAATTCAGTTCCTTCATCCTTGCCCGCAGCTTCTCATAGTCGTCTTCCCTCTGGCTTCCGCCGATGATCTCTCCGATTCCGGGCACCAGGCAGTCCACGGCCGCAACGGTCTTTCCATCCTCATTCAGCTTCATATAGAACGCCTTGATCTCCTTCGGATAATCCGTCACAAATACCGGGCGCTTGAATACCTGCTCGGTCAGATACCGCTCATGCTCTGTCTGCAGGTCGCAGCCCCAGGAAACCTTATACTCAAACTTGTCGTTATTTTTGCTCAGAATATCAATGGCTTCTGTATAAGTCACTTTCGCGAAATCCGATTCCACTACATTTTTCAGGCGTTCCAGGAGTCCCTTGTCCACGAAGGAATTGAAGAAATTCATCTCCTCCGGCGCCTGCTCCATCACATAGGAGATCACATATTTCAGCATGGACTCCGCCAGCTCCATATCGTCCTCCAGATCGGCAAAGGCGATCTCCGGCTCGATCATCCAGAACTCCGCCGCGTGGCGGGTGGTGTTGGAATTTTCCGCACGGAAGGTCGGTCCGAAGGTATAGATGCTCCGAAACGCCTGGGCGTAGGTCTCGCCGTTGAGCTGGCCGCTGACCGTCAGGCTGGTTTCCTTTCCGAAGAAATCCTGTGCGTAATCCACGCTTCCGTCCGGATTCTTCGGCAGATTTTCCATGTCCAGCGTAGTCACCCGGAACATCTCGCCCGCGCCCTCGCAGTCGCTTCCGGTGATCAGCGGGGTATGCACGTAGACAAACCCCCTCTCCTGGAAAAATTTATGAATGGCGTAAGCCGCCAGAGACCGCACCCGGAATACGGCCTGGAATGTATTCGTCCTGGGCCGCAGATGGGAAATGGTCCTGAGATATTCGAAGCTGTGGCGCTTCTTCTGCAGCGGATAATCCGGTGCGGAAGCTCCTTCCACCGTCACTTCCTCCGCCTGGATCTCGAAGGGCTGCTTCGCCTGGGGCGTCGCCACCAGGGTTCCTGTGACGATCACTGCCGCCCCTACGTTCTGTTTCGAAATCTCCTGAAAGTTGTCCATTTTATCATGATATACGATCTGCAGCGGTTCAAAATAAGAACCGTCATTGACTACGATAAACCCGAATGTCTTGGAATCCCGGATGCTGCGGATCCAGCCCCCGACCGTTACCTGCTTGTCCAGGTAAGCTTCTCTGTTCTTAAATAATTCCCGAATTGTCACTAATTCCATCTCATAATACTCCTTTTTTATTGTAAGGCAGATTGGCCGCGCGTCTGCCGGCGCCTTTTTGGCAATTTCTTTCCGCTTTACAGTATATCCGTTTCTGCGGATAAAATCAACCTCTTCATCCGTCAGTGTCCCAAAAAATTTGTTCCTGTATGTCAGAAAAATGGCTGCGGACAATTCCATTTCTGATCCGGAGCAATACAATATTTAAAAAATTGGTTGACAACTGTATTTTTATGATCTATACTCAGTATGTATTCTAGCTTGTTACTCAACTAACTAACTATATAAGCGAGGTGATTCTATTGAATATAAATCCGAACCTGGATAAGCCGATTTTCATCCAGATCGCTGAACAGCTGGAGGACTCAATTTTTACAGGTGTCTTCCCGGAGGAAACGAAGATCCCATCCACGAATGAGATTTCTGCCCTGCTGGGCATCAACCCGCATACAGTCCTTAAGGGGATGAACCTGCTGGTGGATGGAGATATGATTTACAAAAGGAGGGGGCTTGGGATGTTTGTAAGGGAAGGGGCGGTGGAGCGGATCCGCCGGAAGCGTCAGAGCCAGTTTTACAGCCAGTACGTTGCTGTTCTGGTTCAGGAAGCATTAAAACTGGAAATGCCGAAGGAAGAATTGATCGCACTGATAGAAAGGGGTTATATCGATGAAAGCAATTGAGATCAATCATATTAAGAAACGATACGGAAATGTGACTGCCCTTGAAAATCTTTCTTTTTCATTTGAGTATGGAAAGATCTACGGGTTGTTGGGGCGCAACGGCGCCGGTAAGTCTACTTTGATCAATATCATCGCAAACCGTCTCTTTGCGGACGAGGGCGAGATCCTGATCGACGGCCTTCCTGCAAAGGAGAATATGGCAGTACACGAAAAGCTGTTCTGCATGAGCGATCAGAACCTGTATGACAGCAATTTGAAGATCCGAGATATTTTCAAGTGGACCGGCCGGTTTTACGACCATTTTCAGATGGATAAGGCCTTTGAGATCGCAGAAATGTTTTCTCTGGATACCAAAAAGCGGTTTCCCGCCCTTTCTAATGGACAGCAGTCCATCTTTAAGCTGACGGTCGCCCTTGCCCTGGATGTCCCCTATGTGATCTTCGACGAGCCGGTCCTGGGACTGGACGCGAACCACAGGGAGCTGTTCTATCATCTGCTGCTGCAGGATTATGAAGAACACCAGAGAACAATCATCCTTGCGACACACCTGATCGAAGAGATCGCGAATATCATCGAGGAAGTCGTGCTGATCGACAAGGGCAGGCTTCTCCTGCAGGAGTCAGTGGAAACCCTTCTGGACAGAGGATATTGTGTATCCGGTTCCGAATATGCGGTCCGGGATTTCTGCGCGGATAAACATGTGATCGGGTACGATGAGCTGGGCGCCCTCAGGCTGGCTTATATCCTGGGTGCAAGAGAGGAACTGCCGAAGGGCAGTCCATTGCAGATTTCTAATATGAATCTGCAGAAGCTATTTGTGAAATTAACAGAGAAAGGCGGTATCTGATATGAAAAAATTACGTACATTGATCCGGTATGAATGCGAACTTTCCTGGAAGTATATCTGGGTTTTTTACCTTGCGATCGTGATTGTCATTCCCGCTGTCTACGGCCTGTTCTACCTTCTGACACATGAAACAGGAGGGATAAACTGCCTGGAAATGAATTCCATGATCTTTGTCGGGATCGTCGGCATCCTGCAGATGAACGAGGATTTCCGGATGCTGATGCAGAACGGCTTTACCAGAGCTTATATTTTTTTCGCCACTGTTGCCCAGTTTGCGTTTATATCCGGCCTGATGTCACTGATCGATACGGCCGCCGGAATCATTCTTCGAAGGCTCCTGTCCGGGTTATTCGATTATAATACCATCTTCGGAAGCTTATACGGATATGGGCATCCTGCCGTTTTGGGCTGGCTCTGGCTGTTCCTGGTCTATCTGCTGATCAGCAGCCTGGGATTTTTCTTTGCCCTGCTCATAAACCGGGTGCCGAAAAAGCTCTCTGTGTTCGTAGGCACGATCCTTGCTGCCCTCCTTATGCTTGGAATCCCCTTCCTGTTCGTAGCCGTATCCGCTCCCTGGAAAGCTGTCGGACACAGCATCCTGAGCTTCGCGGTAAGGTGCTGCGGTTTCATGGACGACGGCACGGTACGGCCGACCAATCCGATCGTTCTTCTGCTCCTGTGTATCGGGATCCTGAGCGCCTGCTCCTATCTGATCATACGGCGTACAGAACTCAACGCCGTCAGAAAAAATGTGCTTTCTTTGAATTGATGCCTTATGGAATAGCCATAATGCAGTTCCTGAATCTGTAAATAGAAAATGATGTTGATACGTCATAGCCACAAAATGTAAGGTGTTGCAGAAAAATATCCTGTGCAATCTGCATCCGTTATTTTTCTACAACTCCTAACCCGGACAAGCCGGAACCAAAATTTTGCCAAAATGCGCAAGATTTCGTTGTTAAGCGCCTAAGGAACTGTAGGAAAATAACTTATACAGATTGCGCAGGATATTTCTTCGGATGTGCAGGTCAAAAAACGCAGGCGTAGTGGGCTACGTCGAGGCTTTTTGACCTGTTCAGCCGCCTAAATGAAAACCGGATCACGAGAATCGGATCTCGCCGTTGGACAGCCTTGCGTTGCACATGGATGTCACCTGCTTCAATCGGGCCTTGATATCGCAGATGGTCAGCACCAGCCCCGGATACGCGATGTCGGCAACCAGCCTGCATCCGCCCAGGTTCTCGATCTCCTCCTGCTTCTTCGCCAGCTCCTCGTCCATCTGCTCCAGCTTGATCCGGTTTACGGAAAGGTCAAACTGAAGACGTTTCATACGTTCCAGCTTATCCGGGCTGTTGGGACGCTTTTCCAGCTTTTCAAGCTCAGCTTCTGCTTCTTCGATCACCATAGCCAGCTCCTGCCGCTCGTATTCCACACAGGGCTCGCCGCCCAGATAGATGCGCGTCTGGCTTTCAGATTTTGAGCCCACGGCCTTGGCACTGACTTTTTTCGCCGCCCGGATCCGTCCGCCTACAATGATGCCTCTGCCGGACCGGACCTGAATCTCCCCGTCGCTGTATACTTCACTGTTGACGATACAGTCGGCCTGCAGGTTCTGCCTTGCATGAACGATACTGTTTTCCAGATATTTCGCAAAAACGCTGCCGTCCGCCCTGACAATGGAATCGGTATTTCCTACGATCCCTTTGGCTACGATCAGGTCACCGCCTGCCTCTATGGTGGCTGACTCCACAACGCCGTCTACCGTGATATTGCCTGCTGCCCGCACGCTGAAACCGCTGCAGACCCTGCCGCGGATATGCACATCCCCCATATAGTTGATATTTCCCGTAGAATAATCTACGTTGTCGTCGATCTCCAGCACCGCCTTAACCTGAAATGTCTTTCCCACATATTCCACATGGCCGGCCTTCGTTGCCAGCAGCCTGGTGCCGTCTTCGCTGATCTCCGTATTCTGCCCTTTGGTCAGGGGCGCGTCTTTGCCGTCCTTGGCCGGAACCTCCTGATCCAGTACCGTTCTGCCCGGTTCCCCCGGTGTCGGCAGGACTGCCTCGCAGATCACGCCGCCCTCTTCTACGCTCTGGAAGAAATGGAGCGATGCATAATCCACCCTGTCGTGCTCATCTACTTCAAACTTCCGTTCCACGACCCGGTCAAAATGCTCGATGATCTGTCCGTCTTTTCCGTTGTGCGCCGGTTTTCCTTTTGCCAGGGCAAACAGGGAAAAATAAGGATTCCCATCCTCCGGCAGACGCCCGAGCAGTTCTTCATCTACTCCGAACGCGATCCCGGTATCGGCAAGCGCTTTGTCAAGCATCTCCCGATCCAGGTCTTTTCCTTCCCCCACCGGCGGAAATACCATCAGCCAGGCGGAAAGCTTGTCGGCCGATATGTGGATGACCGGCTGCGCATCCATCTCGATCGGCGCCGGCGCCGGTGTCTCGTGCTTCGTACTCTGTTCTGCGGATGCGGTCTTCTGTACATCGGACTGCGCACCCTGTCCTGCCGGCGTGTCTCCCTTCGCCGCAGACCGCGCGCCCTGCTCTATCAATAAAGCCTTTTGTGCATCCGCCTGTGCCTTTTCCTCCCTGATCCTCACCTCTTTCAGCCGGGAATTGGATGCCAGTGTGAGCACCCTCTGCAGACGTCCCAGCTCCTTCCTCAGCTCAGACTCTGAAAAATCTTCACGGCCTTCCAGCCGCAGCCTGGGACTTGACAGGCCCTTTGCCCTCTGAACCCGCATCTCACACAGCTTGTGCATGGCATGCTCCCTGGGCAATTCCAGCTCTACTTCGGCGGCAGGGGGCGGAGGCGGCTCTGCTACGGCTTGTTCCTCCTGTTTCTCCTTACTCTCCTGCAACAAATGATCCGGAACCTTTTTGTCTCTAACCTGTTCTGATTTCGATCCGAAGAATCGAGACCAGATCTCTTTTTTGAAACCCATGTATTTCACCTCCTTCACATGGAGTTCACAGTATATAGTTCTGTATTTTTATTATACACTGTGAATGGCTGTACTAGCAAGCAATAAATATCGGATTCCAGGAGATTCCTTTGTTTCATAGGGAAAATCTCCTTCTATACCTGTACTTCAAGAAAGTTTATACCAAGAAAATGAGGCTGGCGCACTGCATTCGTGCAACAGCCTCTCGGAAGATTCCCGGTCAGTTATACGTTTTCCCCTTCCTGCCTGCGCACCACCGCGCACGCTACGATAAATCCCAGGAAAAGCACGGCCGCGATCATCCATCCGGTGAGCGCCGCGGTTCCCTGACCCACAAATTTGTCATAATATCCTTTCAGGTAGATCACGGTAATGATGAGAGGCAGGACATAGGACATGTAGCCTTCCAGCCATCCCGGGAACCGGATCCCCTTGCCGGTATTCGCTTCCTCCAGGAAATTCGCCCAGCCCCAGCCATTTTTCCGTGTACAGAAGAGCACATACCCCAGGCTTCCCAGCGGAAGCAGGTTATTGGACACGATAAAATCCTCCAGATCCATGATATTGCTCCCTGCTCCTAATGGCTCAAAGCCGGCCAGAATGTTGAAGCCCAACACACAGGGCATGCTCAGCACAATGATCAGGACCGCGCTCACCAGCACGCTTTTATTTCTGGACCAGCCGAAAATATCAATATCAAAGGAGATGATATTTTCAAATACAGCCACAATGGTGGTGAATGCGGCAAAGGTCAGAAACAGGAAGAACAGTGCGCTCCAGATCTGCCCTCCCGGCATCTGGGCAAAGATATTGGGAATGGTGATGAAGATCAGGCTCGGCCCTGCTCCCGGTTCAATGCCGAAGGCGAAACAGGACGGAATGATGATGAAGCCTGCCATCAATGCCACGAAGGTATCCAGTGCAGTAATACTGATCGCCTCTCCCGCAAGGCTCCGCTCTTTTCCGATATAGCTGCCGAAGATCATCATCGCGCCGATACCGATGGAGAGCGTAAAGAATGCCTGGCTCATGGCCCCGAAGATCACATTTCCGATGCCCATCTCCTTCATCTGGACAAAATCCGGCACCAGGTAGAAACGGGTCCCTTCCCCGGCTCCTTCCAGAAATACGGAATGGACTGCCAGCACCAGCATGATGACCAAAAGCGCACTCATCATCAGCTTGGAAACCCGCTCAATCCCTTTCTGGATTCCGAACTGGCAGACCACAAAACCAATGACGCAGATCAGGGCCGTCCAGAACGCCATCACCGGCACGTTGCCCAACATGTCCGAAAAGCCGGCTGTCACCGTATCCGTAGACGCCCCGGCAAATTCTCCCGTGATGCTGCGGAAGCAGTAGTACATCATCCAGCCGCCTACCGTGGTGTAAAACATCATCAACAGATAGCTTCCAATGATGCCGACCCATTTCGTGATATGCCAGCCCGTCCCCTGGGGCTCCAGCCGTTCAAAGCCTGCCGCAACGCTGCGGCCGCTGCCTCTTCCGATGGCAAACTCACAGGTAAGCACCGGGATCCCCAATACCAATAAAAAAAGCAGATAAATCAGGATAAACGCCGCTCCCCCAAATTCCCCGCACATGTACGGGAACTTCCATACATTTCCAATACCGATGGCACATCCGGCAGATACCAGGATGAACCCCAGCCTGGAACCAAACTTTTCTCTCTTCACTTTGTATTCCTCCTCAGTGTTTTGCTACTTCATTTGAAAACATAACTGCGCATTGGCGCAATTTATTTTAAATTTGTCACCAATTTCCGTCAGGAAATTGATGACCTGCTTGCGCATCAGCGCAATTCATTTTAACATATGGAGGGGAAGTCAGCAACTTATTCTTTCCTTCTATTGAATTTATTCCTGTGCCATGTTATCTTAAATATACGGCAAGGGAGGTACATGATATGGGGAATTATCTGGACAGCAGAGCTTCTTTTACTGCGTATTCCGAAGTGTATAAAAGTCCATACTTTGTGGATAAATCCGCAATTCTGGAGAAGCTCATCCCCAGAATCGGGATATCGGAAAAATATGTTTGTATTACAAGGCCCCGGCGTTTTGGAAAATCAGTAACTGCAAATATGGTGGCCGCCTTCTTTTCCAGAGGCTGCGACTCCCGGGAGATTTTTGACAATTTAAAAATTGCAGAGGCACCGTTTTATACAGAACATGTGAACCGATATCCTGTCATTTCCATTTCATTCAACCGGCTTCCAAGGCGGTGCAGCAGTTTTGAGGATTATATCAGCCGTATTGAGCGGAAGCTGACCGAAGATCTGGTCGAAAGTTATCCGCAGGCAAAGGTTGACCCGGAGGATGCAGTCTGGGATATTTTGAAAGCCATTTACGATACAGATCCTTCTGCACGCTTTATATTTGTTTTGGATGAATGGGATTTTATTTTCCACAAAGATTTTATATCAGGAAACGACAAAAAAGCTTATATAGATTTTCTGAGCAGTCTGCTGAAGGATCAGCCTTATGTTGATTTTGTATATATGACGGGCATTCTGCCCATTGCCAGCATCTGTACTGCGTACAGAACTCAGGAATCTGCCGATTCCTTCGTTGACCCATCGGGTGAAAGCCTGCAAGCAGTCTTTCCTGCGGATGGGTCATACTCTAGCGGCTCGGAGCTGAATATGTTTCTGGAATATACTATGGCTTCGGAAGAATTGTTCAGCAGTGATTTTGGTTTTACGGAGGCCGAAGTCTCCGGGCTTTACAATAAATACTTACGAAACCAGCAGAATCCGGAGGTAACGCTGGACGGTCTGAAAATATGGTACGACGGGTATTGTACAAAATCCGGGGAGCGGGTTTATAATCCACGTTCTGTCGCAGCGTCCTTAACAAACAACAACTTGGGAAATTATTGGACCAGTGCTGGTCCTTATGATGAGATTTATTATTATAATTTGTCACCATTTTTCGTCAGAAAAATGATGACCTGCTTGCGCATCAGCGCAATACCTATTATATCAACCATAACACGGCCGCCGTATGCGATGACCTTGCCCGGATGATATCCGGTACTCCGATTCCCGCGAAGGTACGGGAGTATGCGGCCACCTCCATGAATCTGACGAATAAGGATGAAATATTTTCCGCAATGGTTGTATATGGATTCCTCAGCTATGAAAAGGGGTATGTGCAGATCCCGAATCGCGAATTGATGGAAAAATTTGACGATATGCTGCAAAAGGAACCTTCCCTCGGATATGTATATGAGCTTGCGAAGCAATCAGAAAAAATGCTGCATGCAACACCTGCGGGGGATACCCGGACAATGCTGCGGAACGCAATATAAAAACTAAAATCAGGAGGGGCTTTATTTGAATAAACAAACCTATGATTTGCTTGAAAACTTTATGCTCTGCTGTATGAAAGATGCGGCCCATGATAAAGAGCATGTATATCGTGTGCTGTATCATGCATTAGAAATTGCAAAGACAGAAAGCCCTGTGAATTATGATATCTTGATTGCCGCCTGTCTGTTACATGATATTGGGAGAAAAGAACAATTTGAAAACCCTGCCCTGTGCCATGCTAGGGTAGGAAGTGAAAAAGCGTATCAATTTCTTTTGGCGCATGGCTTTGATGTTTCCTTTGCGGAGCCATTATATTCCTTGCTGCCGGACGGTTCCGTTTCCACCGGGGAACATGATATCACGCCTTCTTTTTTTCAAGAATATAAGTATAAATTAGAGAATTTGTATTCCGGTTTTTATACGGAAAAAGCGGCAGCAATCGCCAAAGAGCGGCAATCTATCGCTGCCGCGTTTTATGACAGTCTTTATCAGGAGGTAAATTCGGCGTATCAGAATGGAAGGGTGGAATTGGAACATTTGTTGGTTATAAAAGGAGATCTTTCATCATGAAGCATCTTCTACGATTGACAGATTATAATGTGTTTTGGAGATTTTGTCAGCTTTTTGTATAAAATGCCAGTAAATATTGGGCAGAAAATGAGTAAAATATAAAAATTTTAGCGAAGCTGACATACGTACAGCTCCGCTAAAATTTTATTTATAACCAGTAATTCGTGTGGATTATACTAAAATTCTCCCGTTCTTGGAGATGTTTTTTCCGAAGAATGGATCCGTACCGTAGTTCCCGGTTGTTCTGCGACCCCTGGCTGCGCTTTGATTTCCTGTTTTGCCGCAGAACCAGGTTTCTTTTCCAAAGAGCCGCTTCTGCTTCCGCCTGCGCCTGGCTTTGCGGTATCTGCCGGAACTGCCAGTGTCGGTTTCTGATCGGATGTCACTTTAATCACTGCAACCGGTGAAAAACTGTTCAATTCAAAATACATCTGTCCGGTCTTATCGTCCTTCCGGCATTCAATGCTCTCCCATCTCTGCACATCACCATTGACATCGGTAATTCCATGAAGCGCATAATAATATGTCTCCTCGCTCTCATCCTCCACGGCGAAATACATTCTTACCGCTCCGGTTCCAGTATCCGTACGGTCAAATTCCCCCTTATAGACCAGCTCAATATTCGAATTTTCATGTTTCGGGTCATGATATTGGGCATCGAAAATCTCTTCAAAATGATTGTTTATCAGCTGCTCTATGTCTGGCTGGAGCTCACTCACATGGACTCCTGTCTCTACTTCATTTCCATTGGTGTCTTTCACGGTAGCCCTTTTCATGTCCGCCTTATTATCCTGATCCCTTTTCACACCGGGATTCACTGTCAGACAGCCTTCTTTCCCTATAGCCACAACGTTTTTAACTTTGTTTAACGCCTTGATAATGAGATGATTTCCGCCTCCTTCTACAGGAAAACGGATTTTACCATCCGGACCGATCTCACCTTCTAAAATCTCAAATGATCCTGAACCATCCTGTGTTTCACGCATGATATATACAGTATCGCCTGCCGTTCCATCTGCCTCTACCGAAAAAATCTCTGGTAGTGTTCCATCTTCTTTCAAAGCAAGATTCCCTGCGTAAACAGGTTTCATATCAATATCACTTACGTCATATCCGCTTTTTTCAAAGATCTCCACTATCTTTCTTTCATCTGAGAATATCTGTTTTGCCTCGAATGAAAGATCCTTTACCACTAAGTTCGGATTTTTTTCGCCGACTCCATCTGTTGGCCGGACGTCTACCCAGTCTGGATTCCAAGTATCTTGTCTGGATGGATCCACCAAATAATACGGACTATCATATGAAACATCTGCGTTCGCTTTCTCAGCCGACACCGTCATCCCCATTCCCATACACAACACCGCTGTTAACAGGGCAATGATCCTTTTTATATCTTTCATTTTCACTTGTTCCTCCTGCTTAATATAGGTCTATGGTCATAAATACAACGTGATTTTAGCATGTCTTCTGTTTTTTCCATATGCAGATCAGAATCCCCAGAGACAGGATACCGGACAGAACCAGGGGAATTGCTTCTGCTTCGTCGCCTGTCTGCACGCTTTTGTTCTGAACCCCGTTTTGACTGTTGGATGCAGCCTGGGTCTGTCCGGTGGTTTCAGTCTGATACTTTGCCGCATCCTGCTCATTTACAGCTAGGTTTCCTGACGGATTCTCAGCGCCGGTTCCCGGCTGGTTCTGACTGCCGTTTCCTGACGGATTTTTATTTCCATTCCCGGTCTGATCCTGATCCCCATCTGGCTGGATACCGCCTGATTTCCGGGTGGGAGCGAATTCATCCGGCACATTTGCCTGGGACATCTTTTGATCAGACATTACGATCATATAATCCGAAGCATGGCTGAAGGCCAGGCTTACATTTCCGTTCGGAGCAATCTCTCCGGCATCAATGAATACCAGCTTTCCGTCGCTGTCGTGGTAGTACAGGTTGCCGAACTTCCCGGCATGTTCCTTTCCTACGTTCACGGTCAGGTTCGCTTTGAATCCGAAGTCACCGTGATGGACCAGAGAAAGCTGCTGCACCAGATTGCCGCCTGCAAGGGCCTGGATGGTCTTACTGGGGATGTTGTCTGTATCCATGATCACTTTCAGGTCAATGCTCTTCAGATCCGTTGCTGCGATATCCGTGCCGTTGACTGTCCAGGAATAACCGCCCATGTTCAGTACGATCTCATTGTTTTTGCCTTTTACGGCTTCCAAGATTTCCTTAGGGATGACGGTTGCTCCTGCCATGTCGATCTGGATCGGGATGCCGGGTTTTGTCTCCGTAATAATCTCTACTGCCTCAATAATCCTTTTCTCTGAAAGATGAATTCCCTGCTGTTCTCCTGGTTGAGTTTCTCCCGACGGCTGATTATCAGGATTGTTTTCTGTCGGCTTGTCTACAGGCACATTCTCTGAATTTTGCAGATATTGTGCTTCCATTGAAAGTTCGAAACCGTTTTTTACTGTGTCAGAATTTCCAAGTTCCGGCCACAAAGACCATTTATCAAATTTCCTGTTCTCACATATTTCTGGAACCTTTAATACACTGATATTTTTACATATCTCTTCCCACTTTGTCCCATCCTTCACCATATAAAATGGATAGTAAAAGTTTCTGTTTCCTTCTTTACTGATATAACTTTGTCGTATTAAAATCATAGTATATCCTGAAAATTGTGCAGTGCATTGTATCTGTATATAGTTATCAGAAATATCTGTTATATGTTCTTCTGACCACCCCTGATCTAAACCATTTATTTTACACTCCCACTTTTTTAATTCATATCCATCCAATGAAATATCCGGACAATGATCGATGGCATTCTTTATCAGTTCACCATATGTAACTCCTCTTTCATAAACAACAACATCTCTCATATTTCGCCATTCTGTATTTGAAACAGGATATTTTCGAAATATAGTCAAAACATTTTTATCATATACAGCGTTTGCTGAAAAGTAAAAATCTGCTATATCAGGTAAAATAGCATCTTCCTGATAGTCTGAAGTTAGATCCATACTCCAGCCTTGAAATTCCATTTCACAATAAGTTTGCTCCGGTGCTGCTGCGCTTTCTATTTCTTTTTTTAAGTCTCCAAAAGTTGCTTCTGAAGGAATAACCATTTTACAGTTGTCAGAATCCATCCGCCCTTCCGATGTCAATGATTGGTAACTCACATTGATCAGCTTTTTATCATACTTCGCATATATCGCCATACTTCCTGATGCAAATGGACATTGGCTGTCTTCTGTGATTTCATTTCCCTCAGAGTCCACCCAACCATTTTGAGTAAATCCTGGGTATTCTGCATTCATCTTTGGAAAAACAATACCTGCCTCCTTCATGGTTTGGCGGCGCTCTATATCCTTTCGAACCGTATGTATCTCTTTCCAAATCCCATTTTCACCCAGCGCATAGAAATTAACGTATAAATCGTATGTTTCAATCACTTGTGTGCTGCCGCTTTTCACCAATATATAATATGGATAATCTGTACCTGAGATATATACACTATCATCTGCCCGATTGCCTAATGTATCATATATGTCAATTGACTCTATATACCATTCGCAGGGGTACATCTCGTCTGTGATCAAAATACGTCCTTCGTAAGCACCTTTAACTTCATTATATATGATATCCACATTTTTTTGTGAATCCATAATGTCTGATACTGCCCGGAAGTTTATATTGCCATTTTCCATTAGCCCTTGATCATCTGTCGCATATACGGTAATTGTAGCATAATCCCCTGCACACAGTGTCTCTCCATTTTTATCTAACTCTATCTGTGTGATCACAGGCGCTTTCCTTGTCTCCTCCGTACCAGGTGTTTTTTCCAATGTAAAGCTATAATCTCTCATAGAAATCTCATCTGTAAATAAGCTTACCGGGCATTCAGGAAAACTCATGATAGAAATTTCACTCAGTATCCACTTTCCATCTTCTGTATCCGGGTTAATACTAAATCTGTTATTTTGAAACACCAAATCTGATTCACCTTTAGGCAAAAAAGCAGTAAGCGTACCGCCATTCACATTCTGGAAACTTACCAATATTGTCCCTTTTTCAAAAGCTTTATCAACTTCCAGAGATATATCCAACAGCTCTGTTTCGTTTATTGTCTGTCCATTTTGTTTGAACTGTAAATTTTTCACATGAACTTCCGTTTCCTCTGGCTGTTGCCATTTCACATTTGCCCACATTGTATACTCACCATTTTTGTACATGGATTGAGTTATTACATTTCCAGTTTGATCTGTAGCTGTAACACTGTCGATGATCAGCTTACTGCCACTTATCTTTTTCAGTTCACACTCGCAGATATAGCAATTTTCTATTTCGTTATAAGAAATATTCATGGGTACTGAATAGCCACCTTCATATCTTGCATTTACATCTACGCTTTTAATCCCACTATCTACATCAAAGGCATACACCTTTAATTGAATAGTATCACCTTCTTTTAATGTCTGTCCCTGCTGCAGGAATTCTACCTTATTAATGACAGGCTTTGTGATGTCATACTGTGTACTCTTTTGTTCCTGCATGCTTTCGCTGTTTTGCTTTTCCTCCGGATCGTCCTCCGCATAGCTGAAAACGGGCTGGGACATCGTAATGACCAATGCTGACAATATGGCAAAACATAGCAGTTTTTTTATAAGTTTCTTACAGTTTTTCATCTTTTTCCTCCATCCTTTTTAATAAATGTCAAAACATCACAGAAATAGTGATCAAAAGCATTAATATAGCCAAAACAATAAACACGCAAAAATAGGACCGTGCAAAGTTCCTCAGATTGATATTCCTTGTCCCTCCGAGTGCGAATACCAACAGTAAAATGATGCCGATCAATGGGATCCAAAACAAGATCTGATATCCAAAATATCCCCACATGGAAATCGGTGTATAGTCCCATCCGTCTCCTCTGCTCATATTCCCATTACTATTCGATGTATTCCGGTATGTATAGTTACTGCGTACCTTACTCACATATGCAGTATTGGGTGCTCCGCAGTTCGGGCACACCTCATCATCTGCATACAGTTCATATCCGCACTTCCCACAATATTTCATTTTATACACTTTCCTTTCATTTTTATATCGCCAAAATACCCTGACTCTCCTCACATCATATCGCGCTGCATGCTATGAATCATATTCCTCTGTTCTTCTGTTTGTCTCTTTCTGAGAATGACTTTTCAACCTTGTTCCGCATTCCACACAGAACAGTGTCTCTTGTTCATTCACAGCCCCACAGTTTTTACATGTTTTTCCATAAGTTACCGGTGCAGATGCATCCGCCGCCAGATTCACATTCCGTAAACTGGTGCCGCATCTGATACAAAAATTTACTTCCCTGCCATTTCCAAATCCGCATTGCGGGCAGATCTTCTCCATGGTCATCTCCTGAATCTCATCCTGTATTTGTCTGTTCTCAAGTTTCAGCCGATTGATCTCCTGAAACAGCTCATCATATTCTCCGCATTCTTTCCCTTGATTTTCAAAACAAATCATCCCCACCTGATAAATCAATTTTTTGATCATCCGTTCATTCGCTTTCATCTGGTTATTTAATTTCACGCTTTCCGTTGCATTCTTTGCTTTCTTTGCCACATCCTGCCCCGCCGTTGAAAACGAATCCATCATTCTCCCAAAAAATTCCATTTTTTCCTCCACTTTTTTCTTTATCTTGAAAATTTCTCGATTTAAAATGTTTCCTTTCTGTATCATTTTCAAGGTGATGCATAAAATTTTATATCTTGGAATCTTTCTATCCATTTTTCGACATTATAACTCTATATTGATATATTTGTCAATCTATAACTCAATTTAGAATCTAATATTTATGCTTCATTCTGCTTATACTGAAATCATCACATTGCTGTTTCTATCATACCGTCCACCATACTGCAAGACATCGAATCTGCAAAACAGTGGTTGAAATCATGACCGAAAAGAGGGATATCTATGATTGAGGATCAAATCATCGAGCGCATACAAGAACTATGTACACGGAAGCATATCAGCCTGTACCGGCTGGCAAAAAATGCCGAGCTTCCCTATTCCAGCCTGAACAATATCCTGCACAGGCGTACCTGCCCTACCGTCACTACACTGGAAAGACTCTGCAAAGGTTTGAATGTGTCGTTGTCGGAATTTTTTGATTTTGAAATATATCCGATAAGAAATGAAGAACTTACGCTGGAAGAGGAGGAACTCCTTAATAAATATAAAAATCTTTCTCTCCGGAAAAAAGAACTTCTTCATGCGTATATCGAGGGACTCAGTCAAAAATGAAGACAAGCTCGAATGAACTGCAACTTTGTTGACCGCTTTATTTTTTCATGATAAAATAAAAATCAGAACTCCAGCTGACAGGTAAGCGCCGCTGACATTAACAACTATTTGTGGCATTTACCAAATATGTTAGATACAGTTACTTGGCTTGTCGATTTATACAAATAATCAGAAAGGCGGTATTTATATGTCAGGACTGCAAGAGCAGGCTGTTCAAATGATCGGTGTGCTTTCGGACGATAATGTAAAGTTTCTAATTGATTTCATGCAAAGATTTATGATGCCCAAAAGCAGCAGAATACAAGCTGACGAAAATCGAAGCTTTATGCAGGAAATGGAAATGATGCGCAAAAAAGCACAGCCCTATTTTTCCGCAGATTTTAATCCAGATCAAGTATGGGAGGAGGCAATGGATGAAAAAAATTTCCAGCTGTGCGGTTGGATGCTCTAAAGAGCCTCCAACCCACTTATCCATTCGCAAAAACCGTGCTGACGCACTCTTGCGTCTGCTAACGCAGCCGCTTTTTGCTCATTCATAAGTGGGTTGCTGATTCACCAGGTCATTTGCATTGCAATAATTTGCATGCAAATGACCTGGTGAATCTCAACCGCACAGCTGGAAAAATTTTAGAGATAACCCGGGTAGCAGGAGCAAGCCATGAAGCGGTTCTAAAAGCAATCGATATGGAAAATTTTAAAGATTTAGAGGACTGTCTTCAGGATAGATGTGCAGAATCAATTGATGCACAATATATTATCACAAATAATGTAAAGGATTTTAAGGAATCTACAGTCAGAGCAATTTCTGCAGAGGATTTTTGTACTTTGTTTGTAAAATAAGTTTCATAGGCTCGCTGTTTTCTAAATTAGGAGGGACCTTTTTATTCAAAAAGGTGGTCTTTCATCATGAAGCATCTTCTACGATTGACAGATTAAATAAAAGGGGAGTCAAAATTGTTTTGACAAATATAAATTATATTTTGAATGAGTTGAATCAGACAAATTGAAAACACACGAATCTTTGGATTTTTTGTATTCACTTAGTCATCCGTCATGTCAATCCTCCTCATAAAACAACAGCCTTTTCCTGTTTCAAAACGATAACAGAAAAAGGCTGTTTCAACATCTCAACGTCCCATACTATATTATTTCTGTGCTTCAATCAGCTTATTCAGCCCTTCCACCACTTCTTCCTTAGAGCACAATCCAAAGGAGACCACATTCCGGATCGGCATGGACGCGACCATGGCGGTATTCATTTCTTCCGTGATCGCTTCGTTTGCCTCCTCAGTGGAACCGCCGAAGAAGGCTGCCATCTTATCTGCAAGGAATTGTCCGTACTCTCTGGTCCGTTCATCCGAGAACAGCTCGCCCAGCGTCGTGTTCAGATGGAGCTTTAAGGGCGGCTTCACGGAAGAGTTCATCTGCACGGTTCCGGTCAGGCGGATATCCCGGGAGGACGCGCCGATCAGAATATCATATTCCCCGCTGGCCGCATACCAGTCCTTCATATCCGTGTTGTACCATGCGAAGCTTCTGTGATCCAGCGTCATCGTCACGGTCTTTGTCTCGCCCGGCTCCAGGGAAACCTTCTCGTAGCCCTTCAATTCCTTGTCCGGTCTGCGGCAGGCGCCGCTGCGGTCGCGGACATATAGCTGAACGATCTCTTTTCCGGCCGTCTTTCCGGTATTGGTAATGTCCACGCTGACCGTCAGGGTGTCCTTGTCCGTCAACGCTTCCTTGTCCAATTTCAGATTGCTGTACGCAAATGTAGTATAGGACAGCCCGTAACCAAACGGGAACGCCACCGGCATTTCCTTCGTATCATAATAGCGGTATCCCACAAATACGCCTTCATGGTAAATGGTTTTCTCTCCCTCTCCGAAATTCAGATAGGACGGATTGTCAGAGAGCTTGTAGGGAATGGTTTCGGCAAGCTTTCCGGAGGGATTGACCTTTCCATATAACAGGTTAACCTCGGCCTCGCCTACGGCCTGGCCGCCCAGGTACGCTTCCAGCAGTCCCTTCACGCCGACAAGCCAGGGCATTTCCACCGGGGAACCGTTGTGCAGGACGACGATGGTTTCCGGCTGTGCCTTTATGATCTCCGCGATCAGGCGGTTCTGGCATTCCGGAAGTCTCATATGGGACCGGTCATAGCCTTCCGATTCGAAGCTGTCCGGAAGTCCGGCGAAGATCACCGCCTTGTCCGCATTTTTTGCTGCTTCCACAGCCTCTGCCGCCAACGCTTCATCATAGACATCCCGATCCGCCGCAAATCCCTCTGCATAGGTTACGTTTCCGGAAATGCCTTCCATCCGGGAAACGGCATCCATGGCGCTGCTGACACGGAAGCTGTTGATGTGGGAGCTTCCGCCGCCCTGGAAACGCGGTTTTTTCGCAAATCCGCCGATAAACGCCACTTTTTCGTCTGTTTTCAGCGGAAGGACGTTTTCATTTTTCAGAAGAACCATGGACTGTTCCGCGGTATGACGCGCAAAATCGTGATCCTCCTCCATGGTAAAGGGCTGCTCCTTCTTGTTGTCCAGCCACTGGAAGGAAATGCGCAGGATCCGCTCTACGGCACGGTCCAGCACGGCCTCATCCAGCGTACCGTCCTGTACTGCTTTCACGATCTCCTGGTCGTTCACGCCTCCGGAAGAAGGCATTTCCAACTCCAGTCCGGCTTTCAGGGCAGGCACACGCTCATTGACCGCGCCCCAGTCAGACATCACATACCCCTCAAATCCCCACTCATCCCGGAGAACGTCCGTGAGCAGCCACGGATTTTCCGAAGCATAAGTGCCGTTGATCCGGTTATAGGAGCACATCACGGTGTAGGGCTGTGACTTCTTCACCGCCGTCTCAAATGCCGGGAAATAGATCTCCCGCAGGGTTCTTTCGTCCACCTCCGAAGAGTTGCTCATCCGGTTAAATTCCTGATTATTTGCGGCAAAATGCTTGATGGATGTACCCACATGCTGGGACTGCACGCCGTCTATGAAAGCAGCCGCAGTCTCCCCTGCCAGATAGGGATCCTCGGAATAATACTCGAAGTTCCGGCCGCACAGCGGGGAACGCTTGATGTTCACGGCAGGCCCCAGGACAACCGATACATCTGTAGCCTGGGCTTCCCTTCCGATGGTCTCGCCCAGCTCCGTCATCAGCTCCCGGTCAAAGGAGCAGGCGGACAGGCAGGCCGGCGGAAAGCAGACCGCCTTGATGCTGTCGTTGATACCGAGATGGTCGCCCTTATCATCCTGTTTGCGCAGTCCGTGAGGGCCGTCGCTGACCATAACGCTGGGGATGCCCAGCCGGTCCACATTTTTCAGATGCCAGAAGTCAAGCCCGGAGCACATGCCGGCTTTCTCCTCCAGAGTCATTTGGGAAATCAGTTCTTTGAGATTGCGTTCCATGAAATGTACACTCCTTTTTCATAATTATTTCTTTGCAGTAAAAAAAGAATAGCATGGATGGGAAGAAAAATATAGCAATATCTTGTGAATTATAGTAAAATCTTGTTATCATAGTCAGCCACTACTTCATCGGACGGAAGCCATGCAGCAAGGTGCATGGCGCCGTGTGAACAGTAACTTATCATATACATGACGGCAAAAATTGAATGGCGGAATGCCCTGCGGAGGTACTCTATGAAAAAGGACGCAAGCATTGAGATCACACGGGAACACGGTCTGTTTCAACGGCGTGAGGAAGCGCAGCCCCACATGTCCTATGCGCATGAAAAGATCCGATACCGGGTCATCACAGAGGGACGCATCGAGGAGGTCGAGGATGCGCTGCAGGTTCCACCGGATGGAACGGAAGGGATCCTTTCGGACAATGAAATGCGCCATCAGAAAAACATGCTGATCGCTGCGATCACCATGTTTACCCGGGCTGCAATCGACGGCGGACTGCCGGAGGAGCTTGCATATGCCATGAGCGACAGCTATATACAGAATGGGGAAAAGTGCGCCTGCACCCAGGAGATACACCAGCTTTATATGCGTGCCTTCCGGGAGTTTACCCATGCGGTGGCAGAAAAGGGACACCGGCATTACAGCGCGAAAATGGAAGCCGTGATGCATTATGTCCATATTCATCTTCATGAAACGATCACATTGGAAAAGGCTGCGGAAGCGGTGGGTCTGAGCGCCTGCCACCTGTCACGGGTATTCCGGCAGGAGACAGGCATGTCCCTGGTAGACTATGTGCAAAAAGAACGAGTAGAGGCAGCGCGGCATATGCTGATCTATTCGGATTTTACATTGGCCGTTATCAGCGAATACCTGAACTTCTCTACCCAGAGTTATTTTATCAAGATTTTTAAGAAGCATACCGGAATGACTCCGGCACAGTATCGGAAATATTATCGGGAGGAGGAAAGTTGGTGAAAAAGAGTATTGGCATTTTATATCTCTGTTTCCATCCGCTTCCCAATATCTATATTTCTTTCACAATTTTATGTGTCACATGATCTGTCAGAAGCTCCATGATTTTCTCTTTACCGGACATTCCTTTACTTATCATACATCTGGCCTTCTCTCTTCTCCGGGTCGGACAGCAATCCCGATACCAGCAATCTCCCATTCGTTCACCTTTTACGGACCACATATCGTTTTCTGTTAATTCATTTGTGATTGCTTTGAGCACCCGTTCCGTAGAAAATCTTTTAAAATGCATTAAATTTTCCTGTTCCGGTCCACTCTACAAGTTTGCAAAATGATAAAATAATATATTCAAAACATATCATATCTAAAATAATAATTTGTTCTGGATATCTCTTCGCAGCTTCTCGTAACTCCTGGAATTTGTTTACAACATCCATATTATCATATACAAGGTCAAATGCAATATAATACATGCTGTCTTTTTCCGGCTCAAGTGCCCGAACCGCATCTAAGATTCCCTGATTGCTGCCCTTACTTTCTACCACAAGCCCGCCACAAAACAGATGTTCATTTACCAACTGCCAGTAATGAAATCCTGCCCCCTTGTCTTCTGTCCATAAATATCGCATTGATTCTATAACTCCCTCTCTAATGAGATAGTATATTCCTCTTCTTTTAAGACAGTAAAGCTGCCTGCCGTGAGGTTCAATCCATCACAATTTCTTAAAAACAGCATATATTGATTGTCAAATCCAAAGTTAATAAATCTTCTGTCCTCTTCATCCAGAAGTATATCTGCATTATCAATAACAATAAAATTATTTTTGCACCTTTTCAGTTTTTCATGGAAGTCTTCGGTTTTATAATTAAATAATTGAATAGCACCGTATTCTTTTGTCAGCTTTAAATCTTCCAGAAGCTGATATAAATAAGTCTTTCCTGTTGCGCTGTCCCCGCGCACCAGAGTGATCCGTTCCGCAAATTCAAGAATATAAAAGAAGGGAGCTGCCTGAAATCGTATACTGTTATAAATCATCAGACTCTCTCCTTTCATATTCCCTTGTCCACCATTGCTCGAATCCATGACGCCCTTTTACAACTTCCTCATCATTAAAACAGATTTCTACGTTTTCTGCAATATGAATACGTTCCGGCCTGGACATATATAAATGTATGTTGTCCAGATAAAATAATTCATCCAGCACATTGCCGCCGCATTCATCCACATTTACTATCTTCTCCGGATTTTTAAGCACATTAAGGATTGTTTTGCATCCGCTGGAAAGATTACGGATCGTACCTAATCCATATTTTGTTTCAATATGCTTATTCTTCGTAATTTTCGCATGATCAATTTTTTCGATTATTTTTCTCTCTTTCTGCGTAAACTCTTCATTTCCAGTATAAAGATTAAAATACCAGTCATTTTGCAAAATCCACTTTTCAGATTCCTGTCTTTTCGTATATACATATATCAAATGAATCCGCATCCTTCCTGTTTGATTATAGACCTGAAGCGTACTTACTGTCAGCATCTGGAAACAGTAAGCACCCTTCTTTGTTGATAATATTAACGTACTCATCAGGCAAAATCAATAGTGATTTTACTTTTGGTATAAGGTTAATTACTATTACTGTTCACAGACACGGTTAGGCCGTGAACGGTAGTTCTTATTTGGAACGCAGCCTGACAGGATGACGGATCACCGTCCGCAGTTTTTCCTCCGCCGCCCTCCTTGGATCGCTGAGATAGATCTCATGGTGGAATCTTGACTCCGACAGATCCAGTCCGTACCCATTTTCCGCCGCATATTCATCCATCCTCCGGATCGTCTCCGGCTCATGGTCATAGCTGCCGATATGCATGCACTGGACGCATATCCCGTCTCCGTAGGTAAAAAACTCCGCTTTCGAAAAATCCATTTTCTTTTTCGCGGACGCTTCCTCTACAGCCCAGTCAAAATCTTCTTTTTTCGCAAAATCCGGGAGCCGGATCATGGAAATCCATTGAAACTCTTCTTTGTGGGAATAGTCGATCCCGTCCGTGCCCTCCTGCCACCAGAGCCCTTCCAGCGGCGGCACTACATAGGAAAAGTACCCGTCAATCTTATGCGACCCCTTATAGCTCATTTTAATGGTAAATGCGATTCCATACAGCAGGTTCATCGCTGCCTTATACTCCCCGTCCGGTTCATTGGGATTGCCCCTGCCCCGTACCGCCACATAATTCATCTCGGGAATCTCAATGATCCCCGGCTTTTTGGGCGGGAGGTAAAATTCCTTATATTCTTTTTTGTAATCAAACGGCATAGATCTTCCTCTCCTTTCGTTCTCTGTTATACAAAACGGCAGATTTATCTAGTACATCGTTGCATTAATAATAGAGTAATAATCACTCGCTGTCCATGCTATTACTTCGAAATTAATACAACGATGTACTGGCGCTCCATATATCCTTCAGATCTTCGCTCATGCTTTCGTTTTTTTCTTCTTCGGCTTCGGTATGGGCAGCTCTCTGCATGTCTCTGTTACAAATTCTGCCAGAAATCCTTTGTCGTCCAGTTCCTCGATCAGGAAATGTGGCTTTGCCCCTTCATAAGGCGAACCGGTTTCCATCTCCGGCGCCAGGCGTTTCCCCGCTTCCGTCATCTTCACAAAAAACTGATCGTCGCAGATACAGCCAAAAAATTTCCCATCACAATATAATCCATATTCCCCAAACATTTTCCGATAACTGATCATCCCCGCATCGGAAAGCTGATCCGCCGCATATTGTACAAATTCCAGACTGCTTGCCATTGTTCATCATCCTTTCTTAATATCATGCATATTATTGCGCATATCGTTTCCGCATGGTTTCGATGATCTCCCGCAGTTCCTTCCGAATGTTCTCCGGTTCCAGCAATTCCGCCCGGTCACCGAAGGTCAGAAGCCAGCTGATCAGATTGTCCTGATCCGTGTAATCCGCATGGAACAGCAGTTTTCCGTCCTCCTGCTCTTCGAAGCAGTCCAGACCGAATTCCTCCACCAGACGCCATTTGCACTCCGGCTCAAAGACCGCCTTCACCCGGATGCCGCCCGGAAAGATCCGTTCATTTTTCAGATCCGGCAGAGGCACCTTCCGCGGCTCAAAGCCTGTTTCGGACAGTCTCAGCTCTGTCATGCGGTTCAGCTTGAACAGCCGGAAATCCCGGCACAGGGTACACCATCCCCAGACATACCAGCTGGACCAGCGGAAGATCAGATAATAGCTTTCAATCCGCCTTTTCCCCTCCTTCTTCGGTGAAAAATAGAGAAATTCCAATTCCTGCCTGCCATCGATCGCCGTCCGGATGATCTCGATCTTGGGCGCCAGATCCGCCTTGTACCAGGAAGACAGGTCGATCAGGACGGACTGGTTTCCCGCCATAAAATCTGACCCGCCTGCGGAAAGCTTTTCCATCAAAAGGCCGTACTGGTTCGTACCGCTGACACTGTCCAGGCTTCGGAGCCCGGCCAGGATGTCCTGCATTTCCCGGGTCGTAAAGACTGTCCGGTCCACTTTATAATTTTCCATAATGGAAATCCCGCCGCCGACTCCCGGTATCGTCACGATCGGAATCCCGGCCCTGCACAGATCTTCAATGTCCCGGTTGATCGTCCTTCTGGACACCTCGAACCGCTCCGCAAGGCAAGGGGCGGTCACCATGTCCTGCTGCAGCAGGACAGATAAAATTCCAATCAATCGGTCAATCTTCATATACGCTCCCTCCAAAAGCAGTATAATTTGTCACCAATTTCCGATAGGAAATTGATGACCTGCTTGCGCTTCAGCGCAATTCATTTTATTTGTCACCAATTTCCGGTAGGAAATTGATGACCTGCTTGCGTCTTAATTATAACACAGGAAACAAGACAGCTGTATGTCATGTTTTAAACAAAATATGATTCCGGAATACCACTTTTTTCTCCCCTTTTCGGATTTCCCCGACCTCATAGCAGTCGTGATATTGTTTCATCTGCTCTGTAATTTTCTGTGCATGCTCCTTTTCCACTACCAGCAGAAGCCCGGCTCCGCAGTTGAATGTGGAAAGCATTTCCTGTTCTTCTATATTACCGGCATTTTTAATGTAGGAAAATATGGGCAGTGTTTTTAGCTGCAGCAGGTCAATTTCCGCACACAGCCCGTCTGGAATGATCCTGCACAGATTCCCCTCAATGCCGCCCCCGGTAATGTGCGCCATACCGCGGACTCCATTCCTCCGGGTCACTGTTTTGATTGCCCGGTAGTAGGACGTATGAGGCTTCATGATCTGCTCGATGAATGTCTCTCCTTCTATCCTGTCCAGCTTGATCCGGGGGATTTTTTCCATCAAGAAACGAATCAGCGTATAGCCATTGGTGTGGAGGCCATTGGATGCCGCTGCCAGAACCTTATCCCCTTCCCGGATCCCTGACCCGTCGATGATCCGGTTTCTGGGTACGATCCCGGCAATGCTTGATGTCAGGATATACAGACCCGGATTTACCACCTCCGGCTGGATGGACGTTTCTCCGCCCACCAGGTCGCATTCATTTTCCCGGCAGGCCTCGGAAATTCCTTTCACAAAGGCTTTCATCGTTTCCTTTTCCGCCTTTCCGCAGACGATCGTATCCAGCACTGCAAGTGGTTTCGCGCCCATCACGGCAATGTCATTTACCAGGTGGTTGATCATGTCATGGCAGATGGATTCCACATAACCGTATTCCATGGCCAGCTTCTGCTTGGAACCCGGCTCCTCGGACTTCAGAACCAGTACCGGATCCTCAGTGCCCGGAAATCCGATGTCGTACAGGGACGCAAAGGGACCGAGACCGTTAAGCACCCGCGGATTCTCCGTTCTCAGATACTCGGCCATCTCCCTTTTCATCGCATCGGTATAGGAAATATCCACCCCGGCTTTGCTATAGGAAAAGCTCTCGCTGCTTTTCTCCCGGCCCTGAAGTATCTCATCCACCGAGGTGTGCAGCAACCCGGCCAATTCCACCAGGATCTCCACATTCGGCAGCGTGCCGTTTTCCCACTTGGAAACGGCCTGAAAAGAAACGTTGAGCCTGGCGGCGATCTCCGCCTGTGTCATGCCCAGCTGCTTTCTTTTGTTTGTGATAAAACTGGCTATTTTTTTATTGTCCAGCATCTTGTGACCTCCGATCATTTTGTATGACTGAGCGGCAGATTAAATTCATCTGGCGCTCAGTATATCTTACCTTAAAAGACAGCAGAACCGCAATAAACGTTTATTTGATTTTATGGATTCGATTCAACCTGCAGTGGAATCTTAACATTTTTCTTTACAAAACGCCAAAAATACACTAAACTAGTAATTGTAGTTTTCTGGCAGAGCAAACAATACTCTGCACATTTGTCTGATCATCCTTTGGCAGAAGCATGATCAGCTTTATCAAATCATACGGAGGTACTATATCATGAAAGGAAATGTAATCGTCGGTCAGTCAGGCGGACCGACTGCCGCTATTAATTCAAGTCTCGCGGGTGTATACCGCACCGCCAAGGATCGTGGGGCCGGCAAGGTATACGGGATGCTTCACGGAATCCAGGGACTGCTGCAGGAAAGATATATAGATTTATCAGACTATATCACTACGGAACTGGATGCGGAGCTTTTAAAGAGAACGCCTGCTGCTTTTCTTGGCTCATGCCGTTATAAGCTGCCGGAGATCCACGAAGACAGAGATGTCTATGACAAGATTTTCGAGATCCTGGAAAAGCTGAATATTGAAGCATTTATCTATATCGGCGGCAATGACTCCATGGATACCATTAAGAAGTTATCTGACTATGCCATCATTACCGGATTCAAGACCCGTTTTATCGGCTGTCCGAAGACCATCGACAATGACCTGGCTCTGACAGACCATACACCGGGATACGGAAGCGCTGCCAAGTATATCGGAACATCCGTGAAGGAGATCATCCGCGACAGCTTCTGTCTGGAATATTCCAAGGGACTGGTTTCCATCATCGAAATCATGGGACGTAACGCAGGATGGCTGACCGGCGCTGCTGCGCTTGCCAAGGGCGAGGATTGCTTCGGACCGGATCTGATCTATCTGCCGGAGGTTTCGTTTGATATCCAGAAGTTCGGCGACAAGGTAAGGCAGATCCTGACCAAGAAGTCTTCTGCTGTGATCGCGGTTTCCGAGGGAATCCGTCTGGAGGACGGACGTTATGTATGTGAGCTGGGACAGAGCATCGACTTCGTAGACGCATTCGGCCACAAGCAGCTGTCCGGTACCGCGAACTATCTGGCAAGCTATATTGCCGGAGATATCGGATGCAAGTCCCGTGCCATTGAGCTGAGTACCCTGCAGAGGTCTGCTTCCCACTGTGCTTCCCGTGTGGACATCCTGGAGGCATATCAGGTAGGCGGCGCCGCAGTGAAGGCAGCGGACGAAGGCGACAGCGGCAAGATGGTTGTCATCCAGCGTCTGTCCGACGATCCGTATCAGAGCGGAACCGAGGTAAAGGATGTTCATAAGATCGCCAATGACGAGAAGCTTGTTCCGAGAGAATGGATGAATGCAGATGCGGATTATGTAACAGACGAATTCGTAAACTATGTACGTCCTCTGATCCAGGGTGATGTATCTCCTGTCATGGTAGACGGAATCCCGAGACATCTGTTCCCGAACCCGATGACAGACGGAAAATAAATTTTCAAAAAAACTTGACAAAGCCGTTCCTATATTATATACTAACATATGTTGTGAACGGCTTTATCAAATATGTGCGATTAGCTCAGCTGGATAGAGCGTCTGGCTACGGACCAGAAGGTCGGGGGTTCGAATCCTCTATCGCACGTTAAAAAAATCAAGGATTTTTATATCCTTGATTTTTTTCTTAAGAATTTATTCGTTACTGTGAACGCCCGGTCAGGGTGTGAACAGTAACATTTATTCTGTTTCTTTTGCCCTTGCAATTGTATCAAGCAGCTTTAAGATTTCCGCTTTCGTGTATGTTTCTTTATCGTCACTGTCCAACAGTAAACGTAATTCATACAATGTTGCCAGTTTCGTATCTTGCCTTTCTTTTTCCGTCATTTCATTCATTTTCTTTCTTCATTTCCGTACTATTGCTTCTGGAACCGCTCCGCCTGGCTGCTGATCAGTTCCGTGTCGTCAAAGTAATTGATCTTCATGGCCGCCTTCACATCCTTCAAAGTCTCCGCAGCTCTTCTCTCCGCCTTTTCACTGCCTTTTCTGAGAATCTCATACACATATGGAATATCCTTCTGGTATTCCTTTCTCCGGTTTCTGATCGGCTCTAATTCCGCCTGCAGAACCGCATTGAGGAAACGCTTTACCTTCATATCGCCGAGGCCGCCCCGCTTATAGTGATCCTTAAGCTCATCCAGGCTGGTATAATCCGGCAGAAATTCCGGAAAATACTCCGGCTTGCAGAACGCGTCCAGATACGTGAATACTGTATTGCCCTCCAGCTTGCCCGGATCCTCAATGCGGATATGGGTAGGGTCTGTAAACATGCTGAACACCTTCTGCTTGATCTCATCCGGTTCTTCGGAAAGGTAGATACAGTTGTTCAGCGACTTGCTCATCTTTGCCTTACCGTCGATCCCCGGGAGGCGCATGCACGCCTGATTGTCCGGAAGCAGGATCTCCGGCTCTACCAGAGTGTCCCCATAGACGGAATTGAACTTCCGCACGATCTCCTTCGTCTGCTCCAGCATGGGAAGCTGGTCTTCCCCTACCGGCACGGTGGTCGCCTGAAAGGCGGTGATATCCGCCGCCTGGCTGATGGGGTACGTAAAGAAGCCCACCGGAATGCTTGCTTCGAAATTGCGCATCTGGATCTCGGACTTTACGGTCGGGTTCCTCTGCAGTCTGGACACGGTGACCAGGTTCATATAATAAAATGACAGTTCGCACAGCTCCGGCACCTGGGACTGGATGAACAGCGTGGACTTCTCCGGATCCAGGCCGCATGCCAGATAATCCAGCGCCACCTCGATGATATTCTGGCGCACCTTTTCCGGATTATCCGCGTTGTCTGTCAACGCCTGGGCATCCGCGATCATAATAAATATATCGTCAAATCCGCCGGACTCCTGCAGCTCCACCCTTCTTCTCAATGAACCGACATAGTGGCCTACGTGTAATTTTCCGGTCGGTCGGTCTCCTGTCAGCATAATCTTTCCCATTGTTCCTTTTTCCTCCTCATTATCCTGTCTGAATTATACTCTTTCTACGGCCAAATCATTTATTCTGCAGCATTGCCGTCCGTGACAGCCTTCTCCCGGCATACCGCTGTCCCTCCGGCACATAGAAAAACTGGTACAGCATATGCGCCATCACGACCGCCGATGCCACGTCGATCACAGAATGCTGCTTCAAAAACATCGTTGCCATAATGATCAGCGCCGCAAGTAAATAAGCCCCTCTACAGACCGCCCGGTGCTTCTGCAGCGCACGGCTCTGGCTGATAGCGATGCATGCGGCCAGAGAATTATACACGTGGATGCTGGGCATCACATTGGTCGGTGTATCCGCCCGATATAAGAGCTTCACCATATCTACGAAAATATTATCCCGCTCAAACACATAGTGCCTGATATTCAGCCCGTTGGGAACCAGCTTGGATACGATCTGGAAAATAGTCATTACTTTAAACATCTGCTTCGCAAACCTGTAAAATCCTTCTACATCCGTAAAAAAGAAGTACAGCATCACCGCCGCGATAAATACAAACCACAGTAAATACGGCACGATGAAATATTCGATGAACGGAATCTCATCATCGATCGCCGAATGGATGACATGATAATTCTTTGTCACATGCTTCTCCAGATATAAAAACCACGGCATATAAACCAGAAAATAGCTGAATACCCATCCGTGCTTATATTTTTTCAGCAGCTCTGCCGTCCTTTCCCTCCATGTCATATGAAACGCTCCCTCTGATATAGATTAAAGTCTATATATCCCCCTGTACTTTTTTCAAAAGTACTTTTTATTCTCCCGATTATATCACGATTCCATCATAACAACAAGGATGTTTACAAAACATTCATAGAAATCTTTTTTACTTTTTTACCTGCGGCGCGATCACCCGGATCTGTTCCGGCTCCAGGACAGCCCGGATCGTCTGTCCCCGTGCGATCGGCTCTCCATCCGCATGGATCGGAAGCTCTTTGCTCATTTTCACTTCCATCTCTCTGCATTGGTAAATGGATATCCCTTTAAAGTTCACGTGTTTTCCCCAAAATGCGGTGGGGAGCAGAAGGAGGATCTTCCATTTCGGCAGTTCAGAAACGACGATCACATCCAGCACTCCGTCTCCGATCTGAGCCTTCGGACAGAAAAAGAATCCCCCGCCCTCATAGGGGTGGTTCATGACCGCCGCAAAATATGTATGCTCAAAATGTCTTACTTTCTCTCCGTCTATCCGGATCTCCGCAGACATCGGCCGTTCACTGAGGATCCATTTCAGTGCGATCATCAGATAGGTCAGCTTTCCAAGCCCCAATTTGTTTAAAACCACCTTGATCGGCGAGACAGCGGCCCGATGGCATACCGCGGCGTCAAAGCCGATCCCTGCGCTGACCGCAAACCGCCAGGTCTGTTCCCCGCAGGTTACCCTGCCCACATCCATGGGAACCTTCCTGCCGGTTTCGAAAATATTTTCCAGGGCTGCATGGACCTCGGCGGGCAGATGGAGCGCCCTGGTAAAGTCATTGCCGGAGCCGGTCGGGATATATCCCAGGGTGACCTTAGAGCAGTCGCAGATCCCGTTTACCACCTCGTCTACCGTTCCGTCGCCGCCGACCACCACCAACGTATGCTCCTGCCCGTCGGCTGTGATCTCCTCTGTGATCCGGACCGCATGGCGCGCGTATTCCGTGTAAAATACTTCATAGTCGATTCTTCTCTTTTTCAATTCCGGTTCTGCCAGCTTCCAGATCATCCCGCCGCGCCCGGAACGGGATTTCGGATTTACGATAAATGTATATTTCATACCATACCTCCATTTGTACTTCCGGATTTCAGCAGATCGTACTGTCCAGATATTTTCCGAGGGAACGCCGCATATTTCCCTCAAAGTCTGTTTCACCGCTGCGCAGGCACCACTCGAATACATTGCCGATGACGATCATTCGGATATCCGTGGTAAATTCCTCAATCTCTACATTCAGATGGATGATCCCGGCCAGAGCCGCCTTTTCCACATATTCCTGCACAGTCACGATCGGGTAGGGCCTCTCGGTCCGTATGGCCGCGTTCAGCGCCTGGTTCTTCGGATTGTAGTACCCGGACATGAACTCTACGCCTAACTCCCTGCAGTAGCTCACATAGTTCAGGTAAACCCGGATGATCGCGATCTTCGCCTCACCCACATTGCGCGGGAGCTCCAGAAGCGCCGGATTGATGCTTGGCTGTTCCTCTATATAATAAGAAAGCAGATCATCCTTTGTCTTAAAGTGATGATAAAAGCTGCCGTTGGAAACTCCGGCCTCCTCGCAGATATTCTTGATAGAAAGCTCCTCATAGCCTTTCTTTTTCAGGATCTGCTTGGCTGCCCGGAAAATCCGTTCCTTCGTTTCCTTTGATTTCTGCTGCTGCCTGGATAACTCCATACTTTCCTTCATGTCTGTTACCCCTCCCCTTCGTATACACTTTATTTCAAATTCGTCCCAGCTTCATATAGCTTTCAAATGCGGACGGAATCGAGTACACAGTCTCCAATTCCTCTTTTTTTGCAAAGATCATCTCCGCGCCGCAATTCTTTTCCAGCTCATCCACCAGCATCTCATATCCGATCATATGCCACTCCACATGGCTGAAAATATGCTTCGCATCCTCCAGCTTCCGTACCCGGACCGGCATCAGGCCGATGGATTTTCCATAGTCAGCGGCTTCTCTGCCGGTCAGGTGCCCTTCCACATTGGGCAGCTCATACAGGCCGGCAAGCAGCCCTCTTGCCGGGCGCTTGCGGATCGCCACGCCCCGGGCGTCCCGGAATACCAGAACCGTCCGTTTCTCGATCCTTCTGGCTTTTGCTTTTGCCTTCACGGGCAGTCCAGTCTGGATTCCTTTTTCCCTAGCAAGGCAGAGTCCGGACACAGGGCATTCCAGGCACTTAGGCTCTCCGTTGGGAACGCATACCAGGGCTCCCAGCTCAATCAGCCCCTGGTTAAAATCTGACGCGTCCTGCTCCGGAATGACCTCCTCCACCGCACGTTCCATCCAGGAACGGACACCGGCTTTCATAATATCCTCTTCGCTGGCGAGGATCCGCGACAGAACCCGCAGCACATTGCCGTCCACCGCCGGCTTGGGAATCCCGAAGGCAAAGGAGCTGACTGCCCCTGCCGTATAATTGCCGATTCCGGCAAGAGACCGGATTGTATCATATGTATGAGGAAATTCGCCCTGATATTCCTCCATCACCTGTCTGGCCGCCTTCTGCATGTTCCGCACCCGGTTATAATAGCCCAGCCCTTCCCACAGCTTCATCAGCCGATCCTCCGGCACCTCCGCCAGTGCCTTCACCGTGGGAAGCTCTGACAGGAAACGCTCGTAATAACGTTTTACAGCCTCCACCCTGGTCTGCTGGAGCATGATCTCCGATACCCAGATCCGATATGGGTCCCTGGTCTTCCGCCACGGCAGGTCTCTGTGGTTCTTTCTGTACCACTCAATCAGCGGCTCCACCGTTTCCATCAGCCGTGGGCTTTCCAGCACCACCGGCACGGGATCCGCGATCTCGATCCGTTCGCCGCTGACCCGGCAGTCATAGGCCAGGAGCTTCACCCCCGCCGCCTTTGCAGACTTCAAAGCTTCGCAAAAAGCGGGATGGGTATCCATATTGGGGGTAAAATACCGGACTCCCTTCATCTGGATCACGAAAAATACGTAAGCCTCATATCCTTCCCTGACTGCCTTCTCCAGCTCCTGCAGATGCTTCACTGCACGGTCGCTGGGAGCGTCCGGAAAGCGGACCACCCCTTCTTCCTCCAGGGTCACGCCCTTGACTTCTATGAATATCCTGCTGCTCCCGGTCTCTACGTACAGGTCAAAACGGGAATTGCCGTATGCAGTCTCTGGTCTGACCATACGGATATCAGAGAGCAGATGTCCGGATTCGATCCATTCCTTTACGACCAGATTGGGCACCTGAGAATCCATATTGATCATCCGGCTGCCCTTTTCCACGCCAATCAGGTCCCACTTCGTCTTCCGCGCGGGATTCTCGCTCTCCTGCACGTAAATGGGCGCTCCCGGTATCAGGAGCTCCGCGCACCTGCCGGTATTTTTTACATGGATGACCTCCTTTTTCCCGGCCAGCTCCGCATAGGCAATGAACCTGTTGGGGCGTTCCAGAAAGGTTCCTTTTGAGATACGTTCATATTTCATATGTGATATTCCTTTTATATATCGTTAACAAAAAAACTTACCGACTTTAAAATTCCGAAAAGCCGGTAAGATTCTATTCACTCTTTATATGCGCCGCAGCGCCCGCTACAGGATTTTCGACAAAAATTCCTGAAGTCTCGGATCTTTTGGATTGCCGAAAAATTCCTCTGGTGTGCCTTGCTCTTTCACCTGTCCCTGATCCATGAACAGCACCCGGGTGGCAACCTCTTTTGCAAATCCCATCTCGTGGGTGACTACCACCATCGTCATGCCGTCATGGGCAAGCTGCTTCATCAGCTCCAGTACTTCCCCGACCATCTCCGGATCCAGCGCGGAGGTCGGCTCGTCAAACAACATCACATCCGGGTTCATTGCCAGAGAGCGGACGATCGCAATCCTCTGCTTCTGTCCGCCGGAGAGCTGGGATGGATACGCTTCCGCCTTCTCCTCCAGCCCCACCTTCCGCAGAAGCTTCATGGCCTCGGCATCAGCCTCCTCCTTGCTTTTTTTCAAAAGCTTGATGGGCGCCAACGTGATATTTTCTAATATGGTCTTATGGGGAAACAGGTTAAAATGCTGAAATACCATTCCCATCTTCTGGCGGTGCCTGTCAATATTGGTCTGCTTTCCTGTGATATCTACTCCCTCAAAATAAATATGGCCGGTTGTAGGAACCTCCAGAAGGTTCAATGACCGCAGGAATGTCGATTTTCCGGAACCGGAGGGTCCCACGATCACAACCACCTCGCCTTTTGAAATCTCCTCTGAAACCCCGTTCAGCGCGTGCAGGCTGTCATCGAAAACCTTGTGGATATCCTCCACCCTGATCAATACATCTCCATTAGTGATCACTGCTCCTCAGCCTCCTCTCCAGTATATTCACCAGCTTTGTAAATATCATGACCATGACCAGATAGATCAGCGCCACGGCCAAAAGAGGCATGAATGCGTCGTATGTACGGCTTCGGATGATATCGCCGCCCTTTGTCAGATCCTGCAGCGCGATATAACCGGACACTGAGGTCTCCTTCAGCAGGACGATGAACTCGTTGCCGAGCGCCGGAAGGACATTTTTAAATGCCTGGGGCATGATAATATACCGCATGGTCTGTGTATAATTGAAGCCAAGGCTCCGGCCGGCCTCAAACTGTCCATTGTCAATGGACATGATCCCGGATCGGAAGATCTCTGCCACATAGGCGCCGGAATTGATTCCAAACGCCATGATCGCGACTATGATCTTGTTGATATCCACACTGCCGAAGATCACAAAATAAATGATCAAAAGCTGTACGACCACCGGGGTTCCCCGGATCACAGTAAGATAGACGCTGCAGATAAAGTTCAGAACCTTCATCTTTCCGGTCTTGTCATAGGTGGACCGGATAATGGCGATCAAAAATCCGATCACGATACCCAGGATGACTGCAAACAATGTGACACGCAATGTCACGGTCAGCCCTTCCCAGATATAATTCCAGCGGTCATCTTGTATAAAATTATCGTAAAACCTCTCCTGAAATGTCTGCAGCATTCTTTATTTCCTCTTATTTAGTCGTAAATGGTATCGATATGGTATAAAACAAACGGTAATCCTTGTTGCAGTTCACGGCCAGCCAGTGAACTGCAGCCATTACTCATCTGCGGAGATATACTTTGCGACGATCTCATCCAGCTTGCCGGAATCCTTCAGGCTTGCCAGTGCGGTATTCACCTTTTCCAGCAGGTCGTCGTTGTCCTTTGCGATCGCGATCGCATATTCTTCCTCGGTCAGAGGCTCATCCAACACTTTCAGACCTTCGTTCTCCGCTACATAGACCTTCGCCGGTTCCCCGTCGATCACGACTGCGTCGATCTTATCCTGCAGCAGCGCCTGAACCGCTTCCATTCCCTTGTTGTAGCGCTCTACTTCCGCATCCTCGATATCCTCTGCATAGATATCTCCGGTGGTTCCAAGCTGCACCCCGATCTTCTTTCCTGCCAGATCATCCGGGCCTGCTGTCTCGCTGCCTTCCTTAACGATGATCACCTGAGCCGCGGTTGCATAAGTATCTGAAAAATTAACATTCTTCTCACGGTCCGGATTCACAGTCATACCTGCAAGTCCCATATCCGCCTTTCCGCCGGAAACCGCGGTAATGATGGAATCAAATGCCATATCCTCGATCTTCAGCTCCATCCCCAGCTCTTCCGCGATTGCCGCCGCAATCTCTGCATCAATCCCTACGATCTCATCGCCTTCATGGTATTCATACGGCGGGAACTCCGCGTTGGTCGCCATGATCAGCGTTCCGCCCTCTCCGGATGCTTCTGCTTCTTCCGCATCTTCCGCGTCTTCCGTATCGTCTGCTTCGCTTGTCTGCGCCGCGTTACCGCTGTCTCCTGCAGAATCATTTCCAGAACCGCATGCCGCCATAGAAAGTACACATGCCGCTGCCAATAAAAGGCTTAACAATTTTTTCTTCATAATCTCTCCTCCAAACTTTTTCATTCCGTATGCCGCAATTCACAAAAACGCATCCTTCGGCTGCCCGCAGGCTATATACGCAAGAATCGTCTTAGAGCCTTCTTCCGGCTATGAATCACAGCATATGTATAAAGATACACACAGTTTTATATTTTATCAGATTTTTGTAAAAATACAATACTTATCCGCTAATTTTATTCAAAATAAAAAACACCGGTCAGTCTTCAAAATACTGTCCGATGTTTTTTGTAATAGATTCATGACGCTACGCCGCAAGCAGTCCGGAAACGCCAAAATAAATCAGCACGATCACGCCCAGGACGATCCTGTAATATCCGAATGCTTTGAAATCATGGTTCTTGATATACTGCATCAAAAACTTGATTGCAAAGACCGATACGCCGAATGATATGCCGCAGCCGAGCAGGAGCAGGAAAACTTCACTGCCTGCAATGCCTGCGCCGTCTTTCAGAAACTTTATGATCTTCAAAAAGCTGGCCCCAAACATGACCGGGATTCCCAGGAAGAAGGTAAATTCCGCCGCAACGCTTCTTGCGGTTCCGATCAGAAGCGCGCCGATGATCGTCGCACCGGAGCGGGAGGTCCCCGGAATCAGGGCAAGCACCTGGAATACGCCGATGATCAATACCATCGGTATACTTAAGCGTGACAGCTTCGTCACCTTAGGCTGCTTATTCTTGTGGCTTTCCTCCACAATGATGAATAAGATTCCATAGATGATCAGGGTTGCCGCCACCACATATGCGTTCATAAATTTTTCTTCGATCATATCATCGAACAAAAGCCCGATCACCGCGGCCGGAACTGCCGCGATCACCACCTTCACCCAGAGCTGGATCGTCAGCATCTTCTGTTTCTGCGTCTTGGTCGGCGAAAATGGATTCAGCTTGTGAAAATAGATCACAACTACGGCCATGATCGCGCCGAGCTGGATGACTACATTAAACATCTCGATGAATGCCTCGCTCAGCTCCAGCTTGATAAATTCCTCCACCAGGATCAGATGCCCTGTGCTGCTGATGGGAAGCCACTCCGTGATCCCTTCTACAATCCCCAAAATAATGACCTTTAATGCGTCTAACATTGTTTTCCTCCTGTTTTAAAAAATGTTCAAATTATTGCTGTTCTAAGTCATTGCAAAATGCATATTTCACAATCGCCTTTGCGGCCCCCTCATGATCGTTTGTTTCTGCTATGTAGTCTGCGGCAGCCTTTACATTTTCCTCTGCATTTCCCATGGCAACGCCGACTCCCGCCAGTTCCAGCATACGGATGTCGTTATCTCCGTCACCGCAGGCCATGATCTCTTCCGGACGGATTCCCAGCAGCGCTCCCAGTTCCATCAGGCCCGTGCCCTTATCCACACCGGCTGCATTGATCTCGATGTTGTATCCAAGTGAGGAAACCAGTACCAGCTCCCTGTACTGCTCCAGCTCCTTCCACGCCTGCGCAAGCTCTTCCATATCCGCAAACAGAGCCTGGACCTTATCCATATCCCGGTTCTCCCGCTCGATCAGCTCTGTCAGGCTGGGAACAGGCTTTCTGGAGCTGCGGACATATTCCCACATATGGGGATTGTGGTGGTATCTGGCGATCCGGTCCAGCTTTTCGGCCTCCGCATAGCCCTGTCCTTCAAAGTATACCTCTTGTAATGTATCATACTTCCGTAAGATTTCCAATGCCTTTTTCGCGCTTTTCAGCGGGAGCAGGTGCTCGATCAGCACCTTCCCGGTCTGTGTATCCAGAATACGCGCGCCGTTGGAGGTCAGCGCATAGCGTATACCTGGAAAATTCCGCAGTTCCTCTGGGATCCCCGTGTACGGGCGTCCGGTTGCCATGAGTACCAGGATCCCCTGCCCGATTGCCTCCGCGATCACCTGCCTGGTATAAGGCAGTAATTTTTTATCTGATGTCAGCAGTGTTCCGTCCAGATCCAGACCGATCATTTTTATCTGATGCATATTCTCTAAGTTCCTTCCTGAATTTATAATTACAATTTCCAGTAATTTTTGTTACAAACTTTTTACAAAAATATAATAACAAAAATTGATTAATTTTGCAATTTATAGTATACTATCATAGGCAATTCTTTTATGAAACGTTTGAAAGGAAATTATTTTATGAAATCTCATATAACACAAAGGATACCAATCTGTTCTCTGATCCTTACCTGCTCTCTGATCCTTACCTGCTCACCGCTCTCTGTGCAGGCGGAAAATATTGCAGATCTGGAAAACAGGACCAGCTCACTGAACAGCCAGCTTGAAGGCATCAATCAGGAAATGGTCAAGATCAGCGATGAGATTGCCTCCGCAAAGAACCAGATTGAGATCATCCACAGCGAGATCCTCCGTACCCAGGATTCCCTTGCGGACGCCCAGGCAGATGAATCACAGCGCTATGAAGCGATGAAGGCCCGCATTAAATATATGTACGAAGTGGGAAATGAATCCCTGTTGGAAATGCTTTTTTCTGCGGACAGCATGACAGATTTTCTGAACAAAGCGGAATTTATTGAAAATATCAGCAGCTATGACCGCGATATGCTTGTTAAGCTGCGGACAATACGGGAAGATATCGCGGAACGGGAGCAGGTGCTCCTGAACCAGGAGGCCTCTCTGGAAGGTCTGCAGGAGCAGCTGGAACAGCGGAGAATCGAACTCAATGCGACTGCAAAGGCGACCTCCACAGATCTTGCCACGTTTAACGCGCAGCTTGCCCTGCTCCGTGAGGAGGAAGCCCGGCAGGCAGAAGCGGCTAGAAAGGCCGAGGAAGCGAAAAAGAACGCACTGAAGCCGGTTACGGTGCCTACTGTGTCAGAAAGTGAAAAGCCTGGCGAGGATAAAAAACCGGAAGACGGTGTGACCGACAGTACCGTTGTGAATGGCGGTGCGGCAAATGTCTCGGGCAGTGAGCTGGATATTTTTGCAGCCATATTGGAATGTGAGGCCATGCAGGAACATGATTCGCTGCTGGCTGTTGCTACCGTGATCATGAACCGGATGAACAGTTCCATCTTCCCCAATACGATCCAGGAGATCGTGTATGCGGAGGGACAGTTTGAACCGGTATGGACAGGCCGTCTGGATACGGTACTTTCCAGGGGAGCAAGCGATCTGTCCTATCAGGTGGCGCAGGAGGCTCTGAACGGAGCAAGACTTGCGGCTGTTGCGGATTGCTATTATTTCCTGTATGCAGGCGCCACCGACCGGGCTGGCGTCAATGTAGGAAACAACCTGTTTTTCCAGTCCTGGTAAACGATAAAATCGGCTGTCAGGAAATGACTTGCTGCAGGATATTGCTGTGATTCACGTTTCTTCACGGCAATATCCTGCAAGCAACCGCATTTCCCGGCAGTTTTTTTCACAAAAAAACCTGTTTCAACAACAGGTTTTTTCGTTTGATATCCATTATATTTTACAAATCATATCATTTTTTAATTATACTAACTCAAGAAGCACTTCCAAAGCAGCATCGCCCTTGCGCTGGCCGATCTTCACGATTCTTGTGTAGCCGCCGTTACGGTTTTCATACTTCGGAGCGATCTCGGTAAATAACTTATCTACCAGGTCTACCTTCTTGGTATTCTTTTTCTTTCCTGCCGCAGCAGCCGGAACCTCTGTTACCGGGTAGAGAACCTTGAGCATCTCTCTTCTCGCGTGAAGTCTGCTCGGCATATCTTTTTTGATCTTCTTCTCTACTTCATCGTATACGGTAACTTTCTTTCCGTCAACGACTTCCTTTACTCTCTTGCCGTCCTTGTCCTTGCGCGCAACCTTTGCCTTTACGGTCACTTCTTCGTAGTTGTCTTTTTCCTTGACAGCCTTAGCGATCAGACCCTCCGCAACCTTGCGGATCTCTTTTGCCTTCGCCTCTGTGGTCACGATCTTTCCGTTGTAAAGCAATGCGGTTACCTGGTTTCTGATCAAAGCTTTTCTCTGGCTGGATGTTCTGCCAAGTTTTCTATATTTTGCCATTGTTCTTATCCTCCATTCATCTGCCTATGAGACTGTTTTGCCGCTACAGCCGGCCAGACAGCTGGCTGCAAGCTCTCTCCGCCTCATAAGCCATACATTTGGTTATGCAATCTTCGGGCTTATTAATCAAATGCTCCTGCC
>CAYQBE010000033.1:0-39657 GCA_964415625.1 uncultured Clostridium sp. | reverse complement strand
TTTCTACATAATTACGTATAATTCATATGTACAGAAAACCGAATGATTGTGATTAGAGAATTATTTACCAGAGATTAACACTTTCATTTCGCAGAATGTGCAGTGGTGGGATTGTTATGTGAACGATTATGATAAGAAGGTTCAGTTTCTCGATGATGAAGGGACTGGATATCCTGATAATATCATTGAAAAGATTGAAGAGTTTAATTCCCAAAATCATATCTATGATGTACTGATAAGGCATATCGTAGAAATTGAAAATAAAGAGCCCATCACAGATTCTGATAATTATGTGCTGCAAAAGCTTCGTAGAATGTTTGCAGAGATCAGTGTCAGTATGCTCCAGCCGAACCTTGTCATTATGGATGAGTTCCAGAGATTTAAGACCTTAATTGATGCTAAAACTCAAGAAACTGAAAATGGAGTGATCGCTAAGAAATTTTTTGAAACCGATGGACTGAAAGTGTTGTTACTTTCAGCTACTCCATATAAGTTGTATTCGACGATGGAGGAAATAGAGGAAGCTGATGCTCCGGATGAATATTATAAAGAGTTTTTCCAGGTTATTGAGTTTCTGCTGAATGACAAAGAAAAAATGAATCACTTTTCTGAAGTGTGGTCAGATTATTCTGTTGCGCTCAGAGAAGTAATACAGGGAGATGCCGCAGTTTTACATCTAAAGAAAAAAGCAGAGGATGAGATGTATGGATTAATGTGCCGTACTGAACGCATTTCTGTGATGGATACCGGTGACTACATTGATGATAGCAGTGTTAAGAATGCTTTAAGCATTTCAGAAGGTGATATCCGCACATATCTTGATATGGGCAGAATGTTGAGAGATATCGGAGAGGATCGGTCGCTTCTTGTCGATTATGCAAAGAGCGCACCGTATCTGATGTCCTACATGAACCATTATAAAGTGAAGGAGCGCATAGAGCGGATAATAAAGCGTAATCCGGAAGAGGTTTCAAAAACAAGAGGAAAATATCTTTGGATTCATAGAAATTGGCTGGAAAACTACGGGGAACTGCCGGCAAATAATGCAAGGTTAGAAGAACTGAAAAGGCAGATTTTTAATAATCGATCAGAACTGTATATGTGGGTTCCGCCTTCAAGATCATATTACAATTTGGAAGGCGTGTATAAAGACAGTAAAGGCTTTTCAAAGATTCTTGTATTTTCATCATGGGAGATGGTCCCCAAAATGATAGGAAGTATGATCTCCTATGAAGAAGAGCGAAGAACGGTTGGGATTCTATCTAATGATGAAAAGCTGAAGTCAGGGAATAACAAGTACTTTACAGAAGCGAAGCTTCGCTATCCACCGGCAAGACTAAGGTTTAATGTGTCCAAAGGAGAACCACGCGGAATGTATATGTTCTGCTTGCTTTATCCATCGGAGACGCTTGCAGAAGTATATAAACCGATAGATTATCTTAATGCAGGATATTCGTTAAGTGAGATCCGAGAAGAGCTGAATCTGAAGATAGAGAAACTGTTAAAGCCGGTTATTGAAAAGTATGAACACAACTCTGTCCGCGATGACAAGAGATGGTATTACATGGCTCCGGCATTTCTTGATGGTTCGGAGTATGTCAGCCGATGGATCAATGCTGTGCGTAATGCTGATCCGGATGCGGATGATACCACAGAGGAAACAGCAGGTACAAGCGGACTTGAAACGCATCTCAGAAGAATGAATTCACTCATGAATTCGGCTGAAGTGGAAATGGGGCGTGTTCCGAGTGACCTTGCAAGTGTTCTTGCTGATATGGCTATCGGCTCTTTCGCTGTTTGTGCATTCCGGGCAAACGGGGGAGATTTACGAAGATCTTCTGAGTTGGCTAAAGTGTTCGTAAACCGTTTTAACGCAACAGAAGCAACTGCGGCTATAATGCTTGCTTATGGGGACGATGAAGACTCCGGGGGCGATGGACACTGGAGAAATGTTCTAAGGTATTGCTGCGACGGTGGCTTTGGAGCGATGCTGGATGAGTATGTGCATATGGTGTCAGAGGGGGCGGGATTCGGTTTATCTGAAGATAAGAACCATCAGGTTCATGAATTGATGCTAGATGCTCTTAAGATTCATTCTGCAAGCTACTCTGTGGATACATACCCTGCATTTAAAAAGAGAATGCATGGAGAAAAGTATCAGCGGACATTCATGCGCTCACATTATGCCGTTGGTTTTACCAAGAGTGAGGGAAGCGAATCAAAGAACGTTGATCGTAAAGACAGCATCCGTAATGCTTTTAATAGCCCGATGAGGCCTTTTGTTTTGGCAACAACATCAATAGGACAGGAAGGTCTGGATTTCCATCAATATTGCAGAAAAATCATGCATTGGAATCTTCCGGGTAATCCGATTGACCTTGAACAGAGAGAAGGGCGTATAAATCGTTATAAGTGTCTTGCAATAAGACAGGATATTGCAGGGAGATTTGCGGACAGATGCTTTAATACAGATGTATGGCAGGAATTGTTTTCAATGGCAGCGGAAGAAATTCGTTCTGCAGATCAATCGGAGCTTGTTCCGTATTGGTGCCTTGGAAAGAACCAGACGGTCAAAATCGAGAGAATAATCCCGATGTATCCTGTAAGTAAGGATGAGGTTAATTATCAGAGACTGATAAAGGTTCTGTCTTTGTATAGGTTGACAATGGGGCAAGCAAGACAGGAAGAGCTTGTAGACTATATCCTTGAAAGCGGTATGAAGGATAGGGAATATATAAAGAATCTTTTCATCAACCTGAGCCCTTATGTGAGAACGGACGAAGCTTGGAAAGAAAAGATGGCTGAACGGCAGCCAGTAGTCGAGGTAAAGAAAAAGTCCGAACGGCAGATGCGCATCGAGGCTCTGCAACAAGAATTGCAAAAATGTGAACAGGAATTGGCCTCTCTTATGACCGATAAAGACAGTCTCAAATCCTACGATATTGTCGGAATGCTGGTAACACATAAAAGGTTTGGTGAGGGGGTGGCTGCAGGATCAGACGGAGCTTATATTACAGTTGAATTTGATGTGGGTGAGAAGACATTCCAGTTACCACAGGCGTTTGAAAAGGGATTTCTCACATCGGAATATCCTGGCTTTTTAGAGAGCATAAAGAAGCAAAATAAGATTGATGGTGAGATTGAAGAAATCAGTAAAGCAATTGAGGAAAAGAAGGCGCAGCTTGAAACTTTGATCATTTGAGACGGTGGTGAGATACAGTGGGAATAACAAAAACAGATTTCAAACTTTCCAATCTCCAGCATCAATGTCTGCAGGAAAAGTTCAAATTCGGCATTGGCCTTTTTATAATTTTTCAGATGATTCATCGCGATGCGGAACCCCCATGTTGAAAATGCGCTGTCGCCCCGAAAAGAAGACAGATGCGTAATCATTTTCAGCAGAATGTCCTGTGTGACAAAAAATGAGAAAAATTAAAAAAGATTCCGCCTGTGAGGTCGGGCTATATTCACAGCAAAATTTATGGAACATGAGTTTATTTTAACATATGATGCAGACTTTTTCCTGACCAAAATTCCGTTCGTTCCCGAAAAGCTGCCGTTTCGTTCTATTTGTCTTAAAAACGCATCTGTCCGGCCGATACCATAATTGAGAAACCAAAAAAGGAAGGAGAAACTTTGAAATGAGTTATTTTGAAATGGGTGATTCGGGCGTAAGCAATATTTTGCAGGAACTTGCCCGGAATCTCGGCGGAACGCGGAAAACACAAGAATATAGAGCCAGTGCCACGGAGTTTCTGAAGGGAACGCAAGAATATAGAGTCGGTATCACGGAGCTGTCGCAGAAAACGTCTGTGTCTGCAAAAAGCTTTTCGGATATGCTTTATACGGCAGGAGAGACAAAAGGGGCGTCAGTGTCAGACCTGTATCAGCAATATCTCAAACAGAAATACGGCAATGTGATAATCCAAAGCGTCGGGAAAGACCAGAGCAGCATGGACAGGCTCGGGGCGGCTACGGCAGGGACCGGAAACGTTGTGATCGCGCCGAACATCCTGGAGCAGATGGCAAATGACCCGGAAAAGGCATCCTACTATGAAGCACAGATCCGGCACTATTTTGATTCGCTGCCTCAGTGCAAAGCACAGCTTTCACTTATGGGACATGAGATTCATTCCTCCGGTATCGTGATCCATCCGGACGGCACCGTAACGCATTATGTCAGCGGCGATCTGAAGCCGGAGGTAAGGGCTAGGATCGAGGCTCAGATGAAAGCCGAGGCGGAGGAAAAGACGAGAAGGAAGCGCATGTACCAGAAACGCAGTGAGGAAGCGGCCAGGCTGCGCCGCCAGGAAATGGAACTGGCTTATAGGAAGCAGAGTATGCTGGGAGATATATTGATATAGGAGTAAAACCTCTGCGAAGCGCTTATTTTTATAGATTGATATGCCTTCGTTTTTTTGTTATAATAGAGTTACTGTTCACGGTGCCTTGCACATTGCTGCAAGGCATCCGGCCAGTAAAATAGCGGTTTCTGGCATCCAGCCCCTCGCCGTCAGGCGACTTTTCAATGGGCTGGATGCGTTACAGTTCGCGGCCGGTTAGGCCGTGAACTGTAACATGATAGATACGATCCGCTCGCCGAAAGATTTCATTCCCTTTTGACGATTGGATCATACATAGAGAAACTAACGCGGAACCGCAGTGAAATCAACGGAGGTATGCCATGGAATTATACGGACGGAAAAATAAGAGAGAACCGCTCTCCCAGATCAGATTGTCAGATTCGCAGAAAGAAAAGCTGAAAGCCGAGATCCGGGCGTTTTATCTGGATGAGCGGGGGGAAGAGATCGGCATGATCGAGCAGATACAGCTGCTGGAATTATTCGAGCGGAACATGGCGCCGATCATCTACAACAAAGCCCTTGACGACGCAAAAGTATGGTATACCCAGATGATGGATAATCTGGATTCCGACTACTATGCCTTGTATAAAGAAGAATGAGTATTACGGGCCAGATGCCTGTGAAGCACCAAAAAGGGAGGCACTATGGAAACAGAATTGGAAAAAGAACTGATTTTACAGCATGGCCGTCCTGCTGACTGCGAGAGCAGGACAGAGAGGGAAACGGCGGTGTACGACCTGCTGGATTCTCTGCAGATTGAGTACGACAGGGTGGATCACGAAGCGGCATTTACGATGGAAGCATGCGAGGCGATTGACCGGGTCCTGGAACCAGCCGCAATCTGCAAAAACCTTTTCCTGTGCAACGCGCAGAAAACAAAATTCTACCTGCTGATGATCCTGGGAGATAAAAAGTTTAAGACCAAGGACATTTCCCACCAGATCAACAGCTCCCGGCTTTCTTTCGCGCCGGAGGAATATATGGAAAAATATCTCGGCATTACGCCGGGTTCTGTCAGTGTGATGGGATTGATGAACGATCAGGACAACCAGGTGTCGCTCCTGATCGATGAGGATGTGATCCGGGAAGAATACGTGGGATGCCATCCCAGTATCAATACGTCCAGTATTCGGATGAAGACGGGAGAACTTCTGGAAAAGATTCTGCCGGCGGTCCATCATGAGTACAGGGTGGTGAAATTATGACCAGGGACAGACGGAAGCGGCAAGACGAAGCATCGCAGAAAATCACAGCCAGCGACCTGCAGAAGATTCCGGGTGTGGGTGCAAATATGGAGAAGCATCTGCACAACATCGGGATCCGGTGCATTGCAGACCTTAAAGGAAAGGATCCCGAAGAGCTGTACATTTTGGACAGTCAGAAAAAAGGCTTCCAGGATGATAAGTGCGTCCTGTATGTTTACCGGTGCGCGGTATATTTTGCAGAGCATGAGCAGCATGAACCGGAAAAATTAAAATGGTGGTACTGGAAAGATAAGGGCTATCCGGAATAACGGACAGCCCGAAGCGGCGGAACAGCCATGCCGGCTACGGTTAACATTCCGTCAATTCAGGCTGACATAGTGATAGTTTACGGTCCGACCGGCCGCGAATTGTAACGCACCGAGAAGAGGAACCTGACATATCGATATAGATTCGGAACATTACAGCATTTCCCCATTTTCAGAGAACCTCCGTATCACCCTGCAAGGACTCCCGACTGCGACACAATTTGCCGGAATCGGGCGGGTTACCACGCTGCCTGCCCCGATCACGCTGTTTTCTCCGATGGTGACTCCCGGTAAAAGGATACTGCCGCCGCCGATCCACACATGATCCCCAATCTCCACCGGACGGGCGAAGGTTCTGAAAAATGTGGTCCCTTGTTCCTTCCAGTCCGGAACAAGGCGTTCCTGCGGCAGAACCGGATGTGATGAGGTATAGATCTGTACATTTGACGCGATCAGTACCTGATTGCCGATCCGAATGGGCTTGTTGTCCACAAAGGTACAGTTCATATTGATGATCACATCGCTGCCCAGGAAGATATTTTTTCCGTAGTCACAGTGAAACGGTGTATCAATGGCCACATTTTCGCCCATGCCGCCCAGCAGCTCCCGGAGTATGGCGGTTCTCGTATCGGTATCAGCGTAGTCGGAAAGATAATATTCCCGGGTCAGCTTCCGCGCGCGGGCAATCTGCTTTAATATATCAGGACCCGCAGTTTCCAAAAAATCGTCAGCTTCGTAATGCATAACGGTCCTCCTTCAAAACATATGAAATCGTACCTGTTCAGCGCCTTCACAGATATTACCGCAAAAAAGGAGTCTGATCTTGATGCGGTCAGCACAATCGATGTGCAGTCTATGCTGAACAGGTACACAGAAAATACAGTGATTTCCTTACAGCTATCATTATAGTGCGATCCGCAATCAAAAAATATCCCGTTTGCGCCGTGATCTATCACGATCCTGCCATTTCGGTTACTGTTCACACCCTGACCGGGTGCCCGGTACCGTGTGAACAGTCCCCCATTTTGCACGATATTCCGACGGCGTACAGTGCGCGTATTCCCGAAAGACCTTTCCAAAATAGCTGCTGCTTCCCAGCCCGCAGGCTTGGCTGATCGCCGTAATCGGTTCCTGCCCGTCTGCCAGCATCCGGCAGGCGGCCTGGAGTCGGTAGCTTTTGATATATTCCACGGGTGTTGTATGCAGAGAATCGCGGAACACCCGGAAGCATTCCCGTTCACTTAAAAATGCGGATGCCGCCAGCTCCCGGACAGAGATTTTCTCAGAAAAATGCTCGTGGATGTAGACCATCATCTGCTTGATCTTATCGTTGTTTTTGGCAGATGTCCGGCTTTCAGACAGCAAAAGGCGGGACTGCTCAAAAAGCAACAGCCATATTTCCGACAGAGCATTCCGCAGCCGAACCTCATATCCAAATTCATGGACGGAAAGCCGAAAGGCATCCAGGATCAGCTTTAAAATGGCATTCTGCGCCGGATCCTTCGGAAAGAGCGGGATGATCTCGATCTGCGGCGCCGCGGTGATGGGAGTCATGTATTTTTGGGCAATCCGGCTTCCAGGCTCCCCGGCCAGCAGGGAGACATCAAAAATATGCAGGAGTTGGGAGTTCTTTTCTGTCTGCGCGGATGCTTTTGTCATATGGAGGACATTGGAGTTTACCATCCCGCCGGAGCCGGCAGGAAACTGGATCTTTCCGCCGGGAGTATGGTATTCAATGGAACCGCTCTCCATATAAAAAAGCTCCACGGTCCGATGCCAGTGCCACGGTACGGTTCTGCCTGGATACTTGTCGAGCTCCGCCCGTGAGGCGATATAGGGGAAGTCAGGCTCAAAGCCCGGGAGCACCTCTTCCCGGCTTCCGTTATAAAATTCAATCGAGTTTACATTTTGCATGCTGTTCACCTTGTACTATTTTGAAATATCGCAGCCGCAGTCCCATTTGCTTTAGATGATGGGCGGCTCGCAGAATTTTATCTCTCAGGGTTTCCCGCCTCACAACCTTGTATATTTTGTTTTTCATAGATTGCAGTTGTTTGGAATAATTGTAATATACGAAATTGAGGGGCGGCTTGTCAATAGGTTAGGAACTGCAGGAAAATAACTTGTGATAGAAATAATCTTATTTTCGTGTTAGAATCCTATTCATACGGAGGAAAATCAAAAGATGAAACCACTTTTTAAAATGGATATCAAAGATTACGCAGATTCCGACACCCGCATCTGCAGGCCGTCGGCCCGGGCGGTTATGCGGGCGGCGGACGGCAGGCTGGCATTGGTTTACAGCAGAAAATATCAATATTATAAATTTCCGGGCGGCGGAATCCGGGACGGCGAGGATCATGCGGAAGCGCTGGCAAGAGAGGTGCAGGAGGAAACCGGCCTCCGTATCAGGAAGGATTCTATTCGGGAATACGGCAGCGTGCTCCGTCTCCAAAAAAGCGGAAGGCAGGAAAATACTGTATTTGAGCAGGAGAATTTTTACTATACCTGCTCAGCAGAGACTGCGGCGGGACAGCAGAACCTGGATGCTTACGAAAAGGAATCCGGATTTGAACTGCAGTATGTACACGCCCGGGAGGCGGCAGCAGTGAATAAGGCATGCACAGTTCAGGATGATTTTGATCTGGTCATGATCGCCAGGGATACGGCCATGTTGGAGATCATCAGCGGCCTGACCCCGGAGCCCTCCGTTTCCATGGCGGAATTTCTGCTGAAAACCGCTGTAAAATCCAATCCGGGTCCGTGGGAGCAGCACAGCAGATATGCGGCAGAGAGCGCCCGGCGGATTGCCGAACGCTGTCCGGGGCTGGATCCGGAACGGGCATATATTTACGGACTGCTCCATGACATTGGCCGCAAATTCGGAATCAGCGGGCTGGCCCATGTCTATGACGGGTATCATTTTCTGATGGAGCTGGGATATGCAAATGCCGCCCGGATTGCACTGACACATTCGTTCAATCTAAAAGACATCCGGGATTATATCGGAAAATTCGATATCACCGAATCCGAGCAGGAGGAGATCAGGACGCTCCTGGCTGAGATAGAATACAATGACTACGACTGTCTGATCCAGCTGTGCGACGCCATTGCGAAGGCCGATGGAATCGTTTCACTGGAAGAAAGAATGAACGATGTGAAAAGCAGGTACGGATATTACCCGCAGAAAAAATGGGACAGGAACATTTGGCTGAAAAAATATTTTGAAGAGAAAATGCAGGAGGGATTATACCAGGTTGTCGGAGCAGAAGTGTAACTGGCAAAAAACCAGAGAAAAAATGGCAGGGACGGGAGAAATCTGTTCCTGCTATTTTTTTCTACCGAAAATAAAGGATATGTGTTATAATGAATTGCGCTGAAGCGCAAGCAGGTCATCAATTTCCTACGGAAATTGGTGACAAACTATAATGAATTGCGCTGAAGCGCAAGCAGGTCATCAATTTCCTGCGGAAATTGGTGACAAATTATAATGAATTGCTATAAAAATAAGAACCCTTGATTCATGAGAGGAGTTAACATACCCATGTTTAAGAAAACATTTGAAGCCGATATGGAGACTGGAAAACTGCGGCATAAGATATGGAATGTGCTGGAAATGGCGGCGTTTTTTGGTATCTGCTGTCTTGGCCTGCCCGCCTGCGGCCGTAAGGCAGACACGGAAGTCCGGCAAATCCCGGATGAAGCGCCTGCCCTGGATGACCAGAACAGCAGGAGCACCGGCAGTATGGCGGAGATCGTGCGCTTTGACGACGAGCTGGACGGCTATCGGCCTGCAAAGGAAACGTATAATTTTTATTTTACATATAAAATGGATCATCCCTGGTGGGACGCGGTGGCTATCGGGATTGAGGATGCGGCGAAGCAGTATGAGGCGCAGGGGATCACCATTGATTACGAGTACCTGGCACCGAGTGCCGTTTCTGCTCAGGATCAGATCCAGCGTCTGTCCGATGCTTCCGAGCGGAACTTTGACGTGATCGGCGTGGATGTTGCGGATGTGGACCTGGTCACGCCTGCCATCAACGAGCTGATCAAAGACGGGCGGAAGGTGATGACATTTTCCAGCTCGGACGCGGCAAAGGAGGACGGCTGCGAGCGGATCGCCTATGTGGGAAATACGCACAACTATGAGGACGGCTCCGACCTGACGGAAGCCCTCTGCGAAAAGCTGGGATATCAGGGGAAGGTTGCGCTCCTGGTAGGCATAAAGGGCGCTCCCTGCCATGAGGACAGGGCTTTAGGCGCGCAGAATGTGATCGCGAAATACCAGAAAATGGAGATTGTGGAAATAGAGTATGATGAAGATTCTGTGGAAAAATCATATCAGTTTGCGCAGAAGATTCTTGAGGAGCATCCGGACCTCGCCGGGTTTATCTGCTGCAATATGTGCAATCCGGTGGGAGCCGCAAGGGCTGTCATCGAAGCCGGGCGGGAGAAGGAGATCGCCATCGTGGGAATGGATCACGACCAGGAAGCGCTGAGATATCTCAGAGACGGGATCATTTATGCGCTGGGAGTTCAGGACTGCTACTCCATCGGTTTTGATACCGTTCAGGTAGCGGTCAAGATCGCGGACGGGCATCTTCCCGGGGACATCTATCCCGAAAAAACAGAGGAGACTACAAAGATCGTTTACCAGGACAGCGCGGCGGCGGTGCTGCAGTCGCTGTATGGAGAGATTGATTAAGGAAAACGCATGGAGCAGTGCTGCGCACAGATCCGTGCCGATCTGCAGAGGAACGGAACAGGATTTAAGGAGCGAAAGGATGGAACAACGGCGTAAAAAAATAAAGGAGAAACAGAAAAGGCAGACCATTACATTTGCCGTACGGGGAGGCATGCTCATTGCGGCGGTCCTTCTCATTACGACGGTGTGGGTGTTAAACGGCGCAAGGATCGGAACCAGTCAGGCCGTCAGCCGGGTCAGTGAATTTTATCTGGAAGAGCTGGCAGGACGGAGGGCTCAGGTGGTTTCCGAGGAATTGAAAAAAAATGTGTCCTATATGGAAAATGTGCTCAGCATCATAGAGGACTACAATCTGGAATCCCAGGAATCTCTGCGCAGCTTTCTCGGAAAGGTCAGAAAGCTTTACGGCGTGGACAAATTTGCCCTGGTAGATGAAAACGGGATCGTTTATACACAGCACAGCACCACCTCCGGCCTCAGCAGGTACAGCTTTCTCTCGGAGGAACTGACGGAGCCGGTGATCAGCACATTGAATCTCTACGGCGCAAGGAAGCAGGTGGTCCTTGCGATTCCTGTGGAAGGGATTTCGTTCCAGGGAACAGAGATCACAACTTGTTTTATTCAGATCAATATTGACCAGATGCTGAGCTCCCTGACACTGCAGTCCAACGGCAATGAGACCTACTGTAACCTTTACCACCGCAGCGGCGAGAGCCTGACAAATGATGTATTCGGAAATGCGCAGGCAGGGAGCAACCTTTTTTCCGCGGTCATGGATGCGGAAATGACAGAGGAAACCGGCTATAAACAGCTGCAGGAGGATTTCGAAAACGGCAGGCCGGGGCAGATTTCATTTAACTATCAGGGGGTCGAGGAGGATCTCTGCTATGTTCCGGTCGAGGGGACGAACTGGATGCTGACGATCCTGATCCGAGACAATGTTATCAGTGAGCAGATCAGCTCCATCAGTTCCGGAATGCTGACGCGGGGTGTGGTACAGATCATCATTACCATCCTCTCGATGCTCATTTTGTTTCATGTGCTGGCCAGGCAGTCCAGGAAGCACGCGAGGGTTCTGCTGGAGCAGGAAAAGGAAGACGGGAACCGGATCCGGGCGGCTTATGCCCAGATTGAGAGGGAACAGGCGGCGATGGAAAATATCCAGGCCGCGATGGGGTCAGGGCTCTGGAGCATGGAATTTAATGAAAAGGCAGAGATCATTTCCTGCATTTGGTCGGAAAAATTTCGGAACATGCTGGGGTATCAAAATGAGGAGGATTTTCCGAACTGCCTGGAATCCTGGTCAGATCTGCTCCATGAGGAAAATAAGGAAAGCGTACTTAGAGAATACTGGGATACTGTTCTGGATTATACCGGTGAAAAGACCTACGACGTGGAGTACCGCCTTCTGACCCGCCATGCCGGGTGGAGGTGGTTCCATGCGGCGGGCCGTCTGTCAAGACGGGAGGACGGCTCTCCTATCACATTTGTAGGATTATTTGTGGATATTGATGATGAGAAAAAAATGGAAGAGCGGCTGGAGAAGCAGACCATCGACCTTCAGGACGCGCTTGCAGCGGCCCAGCACGCCAACCGGGCAAAGACCACATTTCTCAATAATATGTCCCACGATATCCGGACGCCGATGAACGCCATCATCGGATTTACGTCCCTTGCCGCGGCACATATTGACAACACCGAACAGGTTCAGGATTATTTGTCCAAGATCACTACCTCCAGCAACCATTTGCTGAGCCTGATCAATGACGTCCTGGATATGAGCCGGATCGAGAGCGGAAAGGTCAAGATCGAGGAAAAGGAAACCTCCCTTCCGGAGATCATGCACGACCTGAAAACCATCGTACAGGCAGATATTACATCCAAGCAGCTGGAATTTTTCATTGATACCGCGGACGTGGTCAATGAGCATGTGCTGTGCGACAAGCTCCGGCTGAACCAGGTTCTTCTGAACCTTCTGAGCAATGCCATGAAATTCACGAAGCCCGGCGGTATCGTGAGCGTCCGCATCCTGCAGAAGGGAAATGCGCCCGAGGGATGTGCATGCTACGAGTTCCAGGTCAAGGATACTGGGATCGGCATGAGCAAAGAATTTCTGGAGCATGTATTTGAACCGTTTGAGCGGGAGCAGACGAGTACGGTCAGCGGGATCCAGGGAACCGGCCTCGGCATGGCCATTACGAAAAATATCGTGGATATGATGGGCGGGACGATTTCTGTGGACAGCGAGGTGGGAAAAGGATCCACCTTCTGTGTGGACCTGCAGTTTAAGATCTGCTCCGGTCCCGTCAGACAGGAGATCATTCCGGAACTGAACGGCCTTCGGGCGCTTGTGGTTGACGATGATTTCAATACCTGCTCCAGCGTGACCAAGATGCTGGCAACCATCGGCATGCGTCCGGACTGGACCACCTCCGGCAAGGAGGCCGTGCTCCGCACCCGGCTGGCAGAGGAGCAGAATGATGTGTACTCTGCCTACATCATCGACTGGCTGATGCCGGACATGAACGGAATCGAGGTCGTGCGCCGGATCCGCGGGATCATTGGCGAGGAGACCCCCATCATCATCCTGACCGCTTACGACTGGTCGGATATTGAGGAAGAAGCAAGAAATGCGGGCGTCACTGCCTTCTGCTCCAAGCCGATCTTCCTGTCCGAGCTTCGGGAGGTCCTGGAGTCGCCGTTTACGAACCGGGATGCGGGAGACACGGCTCCGGAAGAACTGATTTCCTTCGAGGGAAAGAAGATACTGCTGGTAGAGGACAATGAACTGAATCAGGAGATCGCTGTGGAGATCCTGCAGGAAGCTGGCTTTGTTCTGGATGTGGCCGACGACGGCGCAGTGGCGGTTGATAAGATGAAGTCAGCCGAGCCCGGTCAATACGATCTGATCCTGATGGATATCCAGATGCCGATCATGGACGGGTACGAGGCCACCAGGCAGATCCGCGGGCTGGAAGCTCCGGAGATTGCCGGAATCCCGATCATCGCAATGACAGCGAATGCATTTGAAGAAGATAAGAAGGCTGCGGTGGATGCCGGGATGAACGGGCACATCGCGAAGCCGATCGATGTACCGAAGCTGTTGGAGGTGCTGGGGGAGATATTGAAGTAGGAAGGTGATTTGACTATGATATCAGAAAAAAACCGCGGACTAAACCGTGACACGATCAAGTATATTGCAATGCTTACGATGCTGCTGAACCATCTTTCGACGATCTTTTTAGACCGTGGGACATTTCTGGGAGAGCTGTTCCTGGATGTGGGCTATTTTACAGCGCCTGTCATGTGCTGGTTTTTAGTGGAGGGATATCAATACACCCGCTCCAAAAAGAACTATGCGGTCCGGCTTTTCCTGTTTGCCCTTTTATCTGAAATCCCATTCTGCCTTGCGTTTTCCTATCAGGGCGAGTTTCAATTCGTGGGATTGAACATGCTGTTTACATTATTTTTCTGCTTTTTGATCCTAGCAGCAGAAGAGAAAATTGCGAACCACTGTCTCAGGATGCTCATCCAGGTACTGCTTGTTCTGGTTACCGTGATATGCGACTGGCCTCTCATGGCCGCGATTGATACGATCATGTTTTCCCATACGTGGCAGTCGAAGAAAAAGGCTGCGGTTTCTTTTGGAGCGGCGGCTTTGATCTTCGCAGGCTTCCAGTATGGAAACAACAGCTTTTCGTATCCGGCTGCTGAGGCGGTTTTGCGGACATTCTGCTCCAGCCTGGGCGTGATCGCCGCCGGGGTGGTACTGCTGTGCTTTTACAATGGAAAACGTGCGGAACGGGGACGTACATTTTCAAAATGGTTCTTTTATCTGTTTTATCCCGTACATCTGCTGATTTTAGCGCTGATCAAACTCTGTCTTGCGGGCTGAAAGATGAAAGCCGTGCATGAAAATAACTTGTCGAATCGCAGCCGCATAGCTGGAAAAGGTTAGGAAATGGACTCTTCTTCCGATATATTAAGTATACACGAAACAACTCAGAACCAGAAAGCCTCATTAAGCAGGCAGGCTTTCGTTCGTATTTGTGCCGTCCATTTGGCGGCGGAATGGAGAGGATTATGCAGAGAACGATCGACTATACTTATTTACTGCAGCATATGCTCGGGACGCCGAAGACAAATCTGGTAAATAACATCCAGCTTTCCCAGATCAACAGCAAGCCGGTTCAGGCGCAGCTGAGGGCGGCGGGCATTGATACCAACAGCAAGCAGTACAAAGCCGTGATGAACCAGATGATGAAGGACGGAAACGGCGCAATGTTTACCAATGTCCACGCGATCAAGAACCTGATGCGCCAGTATGACAAGAACGGCGACTGGATCGATCCGACCACAGGACTGACCGGACTGCTTCTGACCGATGAAAATATCAACAGCCGGAAGCGCATCATCCCTATACCGGAGAGCAGCCGGGAGGAGATGTTTGAATCCACGAAGCGGGAATTTCTGCGGGAGAACGGTGTGCATAACGGGGACACCACAAGGCGGTCGGAGGTGTATACGAACCTATACCGGAAGATGAAAAAGGATGACCGCCTGGCAGCAGGCTGGACCATGCAGCAGTTTGAGCGCCAGTGCCACCAGACATTTGTCGCGGCGGTAAAGGCGGTGGATCCCTCCTGGACGCTTGGAAAGCAGATCCCGGCCGGCGCGCTGGACGGCATTACAAGGCAGGATGTGGAGAATGCCGGAAGATCTGTGAATACGAAGGCATAAGGAAGGGAATCATTTTATCAATAGAATATGAACATGTGTTGCGATTAAGTCAATATATCGTTGATTCTTAGGGCGCTCAATGCTATAATTGGATTATTATTCAAGTTCAAGGGCTGAGCGCCCTTATTGAATATGTATAACGAAATGGAACCAGGAGGATTTACGATATGTATGCAATGGATTTTGCGCAGGTAGGTGCGAACATTCAGAGACAGCTGGATAGAATAGGGATGACGCAGCAGAGTTTGGCTGACGCAGTTGGCATTTCAAAACAAGTTATGAATAAGATCATCAAAGGAAATAAGGCAATCAATGTGAATGAACTTGCGAAGATTGCTTCAATCGTAGGAACTACTGCCGATGAACTGCTTACGGTATCTCAGGAGCCGGCATCAGCTGACAGTCTTACTTTTATGGGGAATGTTCATGATGAAGAGACATTGGAAAAGGTGAATCTGATTCGGTCTGCAATTGATGAAATTCATATGTTGGAGGAACTGCTGAATGCGGAATGAATTAAACGATTTTGATATAGAAGAGATAAAAAGGCAGGCAAGAGAGAAGCTGGGAGAATGCAGGAAAAGTAATGATATCGTGGGAACACAGATATTTTCTATTCTCAGTTTATACGCCAGAGTAATATTATATCCATTAGGAAAGGAAGCGCCATGGGGATTTACGCGGATAAGCGGTTCAAGAAATGATGCATCTTTGAAAAAGCCTTTTGTTGCAATCAATACGTCTATCCCTGTTGAATGCCAGGTTTTTGCTGCAGCTCATGAGCTTTATCATATTTGGTATGAACAAAATCCGGGTATGCTTCCGTCAGATCTGCTCAATGAGCAGAATAAGGAAATGAATGAGAAAAAGGCGAACCGATTTGCAGCAGAATTTCTTGTGGACGAAATGCTTTTGAAGCGAGAACTGGGTTTGTATAAAATCAGGAAGATTACCATGAAAGAAATTCTGCGGTTTTCAGAGATATTTATGGTTCCCTACAGAACGATGGTTAAACGTTTAAAAGAAACAGGAATCATTGATGGACATGAGCTTAATGTATTTTTGGCTGAAACGGAAGATGCAGTAGAAAGGAATAGAAAAAGATATTCCTTTGTATCTCCAAAACCGGATGAACGTATCGTTATGGATAACCTTATTGAGTTAGCCGTAGCTGCCCGCGAAGCAGGATATATTACATTTGAGAAATTTGAATATTTGCTGCGCATCTGCAATTTGGAACCAGAAGATCTCGGCATAGAGAAGCCGCTTGGCTATAAATTTCCAACCGATGATGAACTGGATCGAATCATGGAGGAATGAGTATGCTAGAAAAAATAATTGTTGATGCGGACTTATGTATTAAGCTCGGAGGCAGCAATAAGTATCAATATTTGTATGAAATCCTGCCTTTGGTGGCAGAACACATTTATATGCATACATATGCTCATAGAGAGGTCATGATGCCGCCATCAGCTGTAAATCCGAGAAAGGTGGCAAAGGCATTATGGGTCATAGCCGGGAAAAGTAAAGAAATATTCGACAATAGCATCTGGCCGATCTAAATGTTATGCAGAGGGCATATAGTTTTGCATCCTGATCTACCCATTCACATCAAAATTCCTCCCGTTCAGTCAATCGGCTTGTATCCGTATCTTATTTTCATTATAATAAATTAGAAAACCCCATGGGAATATTCATAATGCGTACAAATAAGCGGAGGTATTTTCCAATGATCCGAATTGCGATCTGTGAGGACGAGCAGACTCTGTCAGCCCGGCTGTCCGGCTGGGTATCGTCGATCTTAGACAGACATTCCATAGCATATAACATAGAAACCTACCAAAACGGCAGTGCCCTTCTGGCGCGTGAGCCCTATGACATCCTGCTGCTGGACATCGAGATGGAACCCATGAACGGCCTGGAGCTGGCAGGGAAGCTTCGCGCTCGGGGAGATGAGAGCCGCCTGGTATTCATCACGGCGCACGCACAGTATGCGGTTGACGCATACGACGTACACCCGTTTCATTATTTGGTAAAACCGGTAGACATCGAAAATCTGGAGAAGATACTCCTGCAGCTTCACGCTTCTCTGTGCGAAGAGCGCAGCCGCGCGGTCATTGTCCGGCAGGGAACGGCGGTCCGGCGGGTGCCCCTGGAGCAGATCCTGTATTTAGAAGTCCTGGACCGAAAGATTTATCTGCACACTTCGGAAGAGACCGTCCCGTTTTACGGAAAGCTGGAAGACCTGGAACCCGCCCTCCCCGACACATTTTTCCGATGCCACCGCAGCTACATTGTAAATCTGCGCCATGTCCAATATTATAATAAAAACGAGATCCGCCTGGACAACGAGGACCGCATCCCCTTATCCAAGCGCAGATACAAATCCTTCGGCCTGGCGTTTATGCATTATTTAAAAGAAAGCGGTGATGTACTTTGAGCGCATGGATCTGGCCTCTCATCCGGACATACTCCTTGGGACTCCTGGATATTTTCCTGGAATACCGTTTCCTGAAAAATATGTTCGGCGCAAAATACCGTTTTACATTCGTATGGCTTTACCTGGGTTCGTTCCTTTACGGGCATTTAAACCAGGCCTTTGTGCTGGCAGGCACCACACTGGAAAATTTCATTTATCTTTCCGCCTGCGGGCTTGTGCTCAATATGCTGCTGTTCCATGGAAATACAGTCAAAAAGATTTTTTTCACGATCTGGATGTACTGCGCTCCGGAGTTGGCGTTCGGCGCCATTTTTCCGCTGTTCCACGCAGCGGCGGTGATAAACGGAGCCGGATATTGTTCGGACGCGGCATTGGATTTTGCCGGCTTTGCCGCCCGCCTGGTACAGTACGCGATGATGGAAATCCTGCTGCGGAGGATCCACCTGCTCCGCCGGGATTTTTCAGAGCGGGATGCGTGTTACCTCATGTATATCATCGTATTCATCTATGCGGCAGTGATCATGATGCTCAATATATTTACCGGAATCGGGGACTGGAAGGAAGGGACACTTTTACCAACAGCGGTATGCTGCAGCCTGATCGCCGCGGCCGGGACAGGGCTTCACCTGTTCTGCGTTATTATGCTGGAACGCCGCCTTCTGGAACGCCTGGCACAGCAGCAATATGAAATGTTGAGCCGGCATCTGGAGACCTCCGGGGAACAGTACGACCAGATGATCAAAATGAGGCACGACATGAAAAATCATGGACTGTGCCTTGCGCAGCTTCTGGAAGACGGAAAAACAGAGGAAGCACTGCATTACCTCACGGAATTGGACATCCGGATGGAAGAGGGAGAGACCCTCGTGCGGACCGGATCCGTTTATGCGGACGCGCTGCTGAACCCCAAATACAGGCAGGCACGGAAACTGGGGATCGACATTTCCATCCAGATGTCCGTGCCGGGGGAGGAGCAGATCCGAGCCGCGGATCTCTGCTGCATTCTGGCAAATGCACTGGATAACGCGGTGGAAGCCTGCCAGCGCGGGATCCAGGCGGGAGCGCCTGCCGGATGGATCCGGATGCGGTCGCAGATGCATCCCAACTACTGGGTGCTGGAGATCCGCAACAGCATTCACGAACCGGTGCCTGTGGAGCACGGAAAAATACGGTCCTCCAAGCGGCTTCATTTCACGCACAGGCCGGTGTACGGGGTGGGTCTGCAGAATATCAGGGAGGCCGTGGAGCGGTACGAAGGAGTGATGGAAGTAGAGAGCGGGGCGGAATTTTCGCTGAATATCATGCTGCCTGTGTAACGGTTAACTGCCTGTTATTCCATTCAGAAATGTCTGTACAAATGGAAGCGCAGCTCCAATCATGACATTGTGTCTGGGCATTTTGCTGATCCGGATAAAATCCTGCGTCTCAGTAAAGGGTGTCAGCTCCCGGATCTGCTCATACAGAAATGAAATATCCTCTTCACACAGGTATGGGGCGAGATCACCTCCCAGGATAAAATTCGTGTCGTAGACAAGGTGGACCAGATTGATTGCCCTGGCAAGGTTTGTAAGAAATACACTCCATCGGTCCGCAAAGGAAGGCTCCCTGCGCCGTACCTTTTCAAAAAAATCATCTGGCGTTTCATTTTTATTCAGAAGCACATGTAAAGAACAAAGCGTTTCCATGCATCCGTACTTTCCGCAGTAGCAAAGATCCCCTCCCTCCGGAATCATCTGGATATGCTCTATGGTAGCGCTGTGGCCGTGCTTTCCTGCTATAATTTCTCCCTTGCTGATGATAGATGCCCCGAGATGCTTGCACAGGGAAAAATAAAATGCATCCGTAAGCTCCGGTGAAACCCACATTTCAGAGACCGCTGCGCAGTATGCGTCGTGGATAAGCGAACAGGGATAGGGAAGGTGCCGGGAAAATTCATCCAGGGAAAGCCCTGTACAGTCCATGATCTTTCCATACAGCATACTCTGTCCGTCCGGTGTGACCAGCCCCGGCATGGCAAATCCAATTCCAAGAAGCTGTGAATCCGTCACGCCCAGCGCATTCTTAAATTGCAGTATTTTATCACATACAGACTTAAAATAAGCTTCCTTATATTCAAAAGTAATCTCATATGTTATGCGGTCGATCTGTTCGCCATATAGATTGATCGCGATCATCTTCACTTCTTTTTTTTGAATCTCCACACCAATACTGATCCGATAATCGGCAACGACCGAATAGGCAGAAGCCTTTCGTCCCACGTATTCGGTATCAATCTGGCCGCATTTTGTGATCATTCCTTCCTGCTCCAGGGCATTCAGGTTGGTCGTGACCGTAGGGCGGCTCAGCCGCAGGTTATAGGATATATCCTGCTGAGATACCTTATGATTCTGATAAATATAATGATAGATCAGGCTTCGGTTATTCTGCTTGATCTGATTGGGGGTAATGCTCTTTTTCATGATGGAACCTCGAAACAATAATACAGATCGGTTATAAATTCGATTTGTAAACCGATTTAACAAAATAATATTATAGCACGGAATGACATGAAAAAGCTACTGTGCATCTTGCATAATTTTAGGGTCAAAATGTTGTGAATTATCACGGGTTGACATTTGGGGATTTGAGGATTATTATGTAACTACAATTTGATAAATCATTTTACAAAATTGATTAAAAGAAAAGGAGAAGCATCATGGGAATTATTGAAAAAATGAGACTGGACGGGAAAAAAGGATTTGTAACAGGAGCGGCAAGAGGGATCGGAAAGAGTACGGCAACGGCATTTGCGGAAGCAGGAGCGGATGTGGCGATCGTGGATCTGGACATTGCGGAGGCAGAAAAGACTGCCGCAGAGCTGGCGGAAAAGACGGGTCGGAAGGTCATTGCGATCCGGACGGACTGCACGGATCCGGAGCAGGTGGACGCCATGGTGGAGCAGGTCGTGAAAGACCTGGGAGGACTGGATTTCTGCCACAACAATGCGGGCATCTGCATCAACGCGCCGGCGGAGGAGATGACTTATGCGCAGTGGAGCAAGGTGATCAACATCAACCTGAACGGAATCTTCCTGACCGATATCGCGGCAGGAAAATACATGCTGGCTCATGGCGGCGGTTCCATTATCAATACGGCGTCCATGTCCGCACATATCGTCAATGTACCTCAGCCCCAGTGCGCGTACAACGCATCCAAGGCAGCAGTGATCCAGCTGACCAAATCCCTTGCCATTGAATGGGCGAAGCGGGGCGTGCGGGTCAACAGCATCAGCCCGGGATACATCGGGACAGAGCTGACCCTGAACTCACCGACCCTGATCCCGCTGATCGAAAAGTGGAATGAGATGGCGCCCCTGGGAAGGATGGGAACTCCGGAAGAGCTGCAGTCCATCTGCGTATACCTGGCAGGCGACACCAGCACCTTTACAACCGGCTCTGACTTCGTGATCGACGGGGCGTTCACCTGCTTCTAAATACGAAGGAGTGATATGGATTTCCGGGAGCGGACGGCAGAACAGAAGCGGACGGGCAACGGGCATGCAGCACATCCGCTTCCGGAATCATATATCGGAAAGTGAGGAAAACATGGATAAAAAAGAAATGATCATCCGCGGAAAAACCGCCTTGGGCATCGAACTGGGCTCCACCAGGATCAAAGGGGTCCTGATAGACCTGCAGGGAAATGTCCTTGCGGTTGGAATCCACGACTGGGAAAATTCCTTCATTGACAACATCTGGACCTACAGCCTGGAAGAGATCCACGCAGGGGTACGAAAATGCTACAGCTCTTTGAGGAAAGCAGTAGAAGACGCATACGGTGTTGTTCCGGAGACATACGGCGCCATTGGAGTCAGCGCCATGATGCACGGGTACATGGCTCTGGATCAGGACGGAAATCAGATCGCGCCCTTCCAGACCTGGAGAAATACCAACACACAGCAGGCGGCGGACGAGCTGACAGAGCTGTTTGATTTTAACATCCCGCTTCGCTGGAGTGTGGCTCATCTGTACCAGAGGATCCTGGATGGAGAAGAGCATGTGAAAGCGCTGGATTATGTAGGAACCTTAAGCGCCTACATCCATTGGAAGCTGACAGGGAAAAAAGTGATCGGCATCGGCGATGCGTCCGGAATGTTCCCGATCGATTCGGATACCCGCACATATGATGCGTCCATGGTGGAAAAATTCAATCAACTGGTGGAGCCGTATGGGTATTCCTGGAAGCTTGAGGACATTTTCCCAAAAGTCCTCGTTGCCGGAGAAAATGCCGGAGAGCTGACAGAAGAGGGCGCCGCGTTCTTAGACGAATCCGGCAGCTTAAAGGCAGGGATTCCGCTGTGCCCGCCGGAAGGAGACGCCGGAACAGGCATGACAGCGACCAACTCTGTTGCGCCCCGTACCGGAAATGTATCCGCAGGCACCAGTACATTTGCCATGATCGTATTGGAAAAGAAGCTTCGCAAAGTATACCGCGAGATCGATATGGTCACGACTCCCACCGGATTTCCCTGTGCCATGTCCCATGCGAATAACGGGACCTCCGACTTAAATGCCTGGGTAGGGCTGTTTGGAGAATTTGCGGAGCTGATGGGGATTCAGACAAGCACTGGAGAGCTGTTTGAAAAGCTGTACACGGAATCACTGAAAGGGGATCCGATCTGCGGCGGGCTTCTGGCCTACGGCTATTATTCCGGAGAAAATATTACCATGCTGAATGAAGGAAGGCTGGCATTCCTGCGTACCGCGGAAAGCAATTTTAACCTGGCGAACTTTATGAGGGTTCATCTGTACACCTCGCTGGGAGCCGTGAAGATGGGTCTGGATATTCTGATGGAGGACGAAAAGGTCAAGGTGGAGCGGATCATGGGCCACGGTGGATTTTTTAAGACAAAAGGAGTCGGCCAGCGGTATCTGGCGGCTGCCGTCAATGCTCCGGTCACGGTGATGGACACGGCAAGCGAAGGCGGCGCCTGGGGAATCGCTCTGCTGGCGGCATATCTGGCCGACCAGAGGCCCGGGGAAAAGCTGGAGGATTACCTGGAAAACCGAATCTTCAAGGAATTGTCCGGAGAAACGATAGCACCATACGCAAGGGATGTGGCAGGCTTTGAGCTCTTTATGGAGCGTTATAAAGCCGGACTCGCGATCGAGCAGTCTGCCATAGAAGTGATGGACTGGTAAATGGTTATGAAATGTAAAGGCGCAATTTTTGATATGGATGGAGTGCTCTTTGATACGGAACGGATCTACCAGGATACCTGGCAGGAGATCGCAAAGGAACGCCGGATCAAGCTTGACAGTGGGTTTGTAAAAACCATTTCAGGAACCAACGGCAAAAGAATGCTGCAGGTGGTGGAAAAGTATTATCGGGTTCCCGACGGAACCGTGATCGTGGACGTATGCATGAGCCGGGTAAGGGAAAAGCTCTCTGTCCATGTTCCGGTCAAGAAGGGAGTATACGAAATCCTGCGGTTCCTAAAGGAAAAAGGCATCCGGACAGCAGTTGCCAGCAGCACTTCACGGCAGCAGATAGAAAAAAATCTGCAGATGGCCGGAATCCGGGGGCACTTCGACGAGATCGTCAGCGGTTCGGAAGTGAAGCACGGAAAACCGGAGCCGGACATTTTCCTCTGCGCCGCCGGTCGGATCGGCTGCAGACCGGAGGAATGCTTTGTGTTCGAGGACAGTGAAAACGGAGTACGTTCGGGACATGCCGCGGGCTGTGTGACGATCATGATACCGGACCTGGTCGAACCCGAAGCAGGGATCTGCTCCTATTGTTTCAAGATATGCCGGGATTTTAAGGAAGTACAAAAAGAAATAAAAGATATGATATGACGAAGCCATAAAAAATAAATTCACCTAGGAGGAAGAAAGTATGAAGAAAAGAATTTTAGCAATGATCGTGAGTCTGGCAATGGTTGGAACTATGTTGATGGGGTGTTCAGGCGGTTCGGAAAATGAATCCGGCGGAAGCTCAGAGGGCGGCTCCGGGGACGAAAAGTACAAGGTCGGTATTACAATCCAGTCGCTCTCCAACGCTTACTGGGCAGGCGTTATGGGCAAGCTGCAGGAGCTGCTGGATGAAAAGGGCTGGGATTATACGCTGGTGGACTGTGAAGACAACTCCGGCACCCAGGTAGGACAGATTGAGAACTTTATCACATCCGGCTGCGATCTGATCATGGTCCATCCGGCTGACGCGGAGGCTGTGGAAGGTGTCTGTGGGGAAGCGCTGGACGCAGGGATCAAGGTGATGTGCTGGGATGACCCGATGGAGAATACGACAGCAAACTGGATCCTGGACAACGAAGTGCTGGGGCAGGAGATCGGCAAGACAGCGGCAGAGTTTATCAATGCGCATTTTACGGCAGATGAGAAAGCGGAGGTTACAGTTATCGGATATCCTTCCACAAAGGTTCTTAAGGACAGGGCAGATGGAATTAAGAAGGGTCTGGAAGAGAACTGTGAAGATAATTACGAGATCATCGCTGAGGTAGACGGCCTGGAGGCTCCGGAAGCACAAACCAATGTGGAGACCGTTATGTCTGCGCATCCAAACGCAAATGTGTTCGTTGGAGTCGGCGCCGGCGCTATGATCGGAGCGAATGAAGCACTTCTCGCTGAGTTCGGCAAGGGAAAGATTCCGGAGAATTATGGCGTGATCACGACAGACGTTACAGAGCAGCAGTTAAATTCCTTAAAGTCTGGGGATGAGGCAGTCAGGGCGATCGTAGGGTTTGAAGGATCGAACCTGGATACGGCAAAGGCATGCCTGGAGATGTATGAGAAAATTCTGTCAGGGGAAGATTTCTCCTCCAATAAAAATATTGTGCGTACCATTGCGCCGATCACGGTGGATAACGTTGATAAGGTTATGGAAGGAATGTAAGTTCCTAAGGCGGCTTTTGTGAGAGCAACAGATTCATATGGAGGCGGTATCAGCCGCCTCCGAAACATATAACGGGAGAAAAATATGAGCGAAGAATATGTATTACAATTACAGCATATAAGAAAAGAATACCCGGGTGTTGTCGCATTGAAGGATGTCACGCTGGAACTGAAAGCAGGCGAGATCCTTGCGCTGATCGGAGAAAACGGCGCGGGAAAATCCACCCTGATCAAATGCTGCTCCGGAGCAGTCATACCGACCTCCGGAAAGATCATCGTCAACGGCAAAGAGTTTTCCAGCATGACCCCTCAGCTTGCGTCAGAAAACGGAATCGCGATCATATACCAGGAATTTAATAATGTAAAGGAATTGTCGGCGGCAGAGAATCTGTTCCTGGGACACCCGATCCGGAAAGGGATCATTGTCGATAAGAAGGCAATGGAAGAGGAAGCGGCCAAAGCATTTGACCAGTTACATATCAAGATCAATCCGAAAGCATTGATGAAAGACCTGACAGTCGGATATCAGCAGATGGTGGAGATCGCGAAGGCAATTCAGCAGAATGCGAGGATCCTGATCATGGATGAACCGTCCGCGCCGTTGACCAGCGCAGAGGTAGAGAGCATGTTTGAAGTTGTGGAGCTCCTGAGAAGCCAGGGCGTTTCCATTATTTATATTTCACACAGGCTGGAAGAGATCTACCGGCTCTCCGACCGGATCGTGGTCATCCGTGACGGGGAATATGTAAAGACGCTGATCACGAAGGACAGCCAGGTGGAGGAGCTGATCCAATTGATGGTGGGCCGTGAACTGACGGAAACATATCCGCCCAGAGGCAACTGTATCGATCCGAATGAAGTGATACTGGAACTGAAAAATGTAAGCGGAAACGGGGACAGGAATATCAGCCTGCAGCTCCATAAAGGAGAGATCCTGGGTCTGGGAGGACTGGTCGGGGCCGGGCGTACGGAGCTGGTGGAGATGATCTTCGGAGCCGTACAGAAGAAGTCGGGCCAGATGATCTATAAGGGAAAGGAGATCGACCCGAAGAGCCCGAGAGAGGCGATCGACCTTGGGATCGCGCTGGTACCTGAGGACAGGAAGCGCCACGGCGCCATGCTCGGCGTATCGATCAAGAACAACATCAATATGCCGATCTATGAGAGAGATTCTCATCTCAGCGTCGTTGACCAGAAGAAGGAGAAGAGCACGGCGGAGAAGTATCGGCAGAATATGGCGATCAAAACGCCGAACCTGCATCAGCTGATCAAGAACTTAAGCGGGGGCAACCAGCAGAAGGTCATTCTGGGAAGATGGATGGCGGCGGAATCGGAGCTGATCATCTTTGACGAGCCCACAAGAGGGATCGATGTAGGCGCGAAGTACGAGATCTACAAGCTGATGAATGACCTGGTAGAAAAGGAAGGAAAATCAATTATTATGATCTCATCCGAAATGGAAGAATTGATGGGTATGTCTGACAGGGTTATCGTGCTGGCAGAAGGAGAAATGACAGGCGAGCTGTCCAGGAATGAGTTCAGCCAGGAAGCGATCATGACATACGCATCCGCGGCAGCGAAATAGGAGGAAGAAACGAATGAAGGAAAATAAAGTAGCAAATATTATAAAAAGCCAGGCAATATGGGTTGTATTTATCGTACTTGTTTTAGCATTTACAGCTGCAAATGCAAGATTTATTAATCCGGCGAACCTGCTGATCATGCTGCGCCAGGTAGCGGTATGGGGAATTGCTTCCGTAGGGATGACGTTTGTGATCCTGCTGGGCGATATCGATCTGTCTACAGGCTCGATCATTACATTTGTCAATGTGCTCTGTTCCTATCTGATGGTCAACATGGGCGTGCCTATGGGACTGGCGATCATCATTACATTGGCGGCATCTACTGCGATCGGCCTGCTGAACGGCTTTATGGTATCTACGATCGGGATTCCCGCGCTGATCGCGACCTTCGCAACGCAGACCGCGTTTTCGGGAATCGCTCTGATCATCTGCAACGGACAGCCGATCAATGGATTTACGGAAGTATTTAAAGTGTTCGGGCAGGGCAAGGTCGGGCCTGTGCCTGTTCCGGTCATCATCATGATCCTCTGCTTCGCGCTGGGCGCGTTCATTTTGAACAAGACCTATTTCGGACGGTATTTCTACGCAGTAGGAGGCAACATTGAGGCGGCAAGGCTTTCCGGGATCCGCACAGGAAGAGTAAAATACCTGGTATTCGCATTGTCCGGGTTTTTCGCAGGACTGGCGGGACTTGTCCTGTTGTCACGGACAAATTCCGGTATGGGAAATGCCGGCCTGGGGTATGAGTTTAAGGTCATAACCTGTGTGGTACTGGGCGGTGTGTCCGTGGCCGGCGGTTATGGGAAGATCTCAGGAGTGGTAGCCGGAACCTTTATCATCGGCGCCCTGCAGAATGGTATGGTACTTATGAACCTCAATACCTGGATTCAGGACATCGTACTTGGAATCGTCCTCGTACTTGCTGTTGGCTTCGACTGCTGGCAGAAGAAAAAACAGGCGAATTAATATTCATGGGGGCAAAATACCATTTGCCCCCGCCATCATAGTGTGGGAGGCAATAGATGAAAGCAGCAGTATATCATGGACCTCAAGATCTGAGGGTAGAAGAAGTTCCTGTAAGGGAACTGAAAGAGAATGAAGTGATGATCCAGGTAAAATATTGCGGAGTATGCGGTACGGATATGCATATCTTCAATGGAGACGGAGGGTCCTTTGAGGTTCATCCTCCGCTGATCCCGGGACATGAATTTTCCGGAGTCGTGGCAAAGACAGGCTCTGCGGTGACATCGGTCCAAGTGGGCGACAGAGTCAGCGGCGACCCGAACGATATGTGCGGAGAATGCTATTTCTGTAAAAATGCGATGCAGCATTTCTGTACGGACAATGTTGGAGTTGGAACGACAGTTGACGGTGGATTTGCCGAATATGTGATCATGCGTGAAAAGCAGGTATATAAGTTTTCCGAGCATCTCAGCTTTATAGAAGCCGCTATGGCGGAGCCCATTTCCTGCTGTCTGCATGGAATCGACCTGTGTCATATCCGATCCGGCTGTACGGTTCTTGTTATGGGCGGAGGCCCGATTGGGATGATCATGATGCAGCTGGCCAAAAACGCGGGGGCGGCAACGGTGATCATGTCGGAGCCGGTCGCGGAAAAGAGGGAGCTGGCGCTGAAACTGGGGGCATCCAGGGTGATCGATCCGATAGAAGAAGATGTGGAGGCTGTATTGGCCGATTGTTGTAAAAATGTTGACGTCGTCATTGAATGCGTAGGCAATATCCATACACAGGCCGATGCGGTAAGATTTGCGGGAAAAGGGGCAACGGTCATGTATTTCGGGCTGGCATCCCCGGAAGCGGCCTATCCTTTGAAGCCGGATCTTGTATTTAAGAAGGAGCTGACGATCACCTCGTCGTTTATCAACCCATATACATTTGAGCGTGCGATCCGTGTTCTGGAATCAGGCACGATCGAACTGAAAAGCCTGATCACAGATATTATCCCGCTGGATCATATTGTGGATGTATTCACAAAGCCGGAGTATAGAAGAACCGGAAAGGTCATGATCCAAATTGCAGAGTAATATCCGCTTGACGTACTGGATGCGGTAGAGTATCATTTCACTAAGAATCCCTTTTTCAAAAAAGGCCGTGCGAGAGCGCGGTCTTTTTTGGGTTGACATCTGTATATTGCGAATGTAGGATATAGGTTATACCAGATTGAAAATTGCAGACGGCGGGCAGCCGTTTGCGGTGCAGACAGCCCATTATGTATAGGGGCATCCCATTATGGCCATGCGGCTGTTTCAAAAAGTTATAGTTCATTACAATTCGGAGGGGAAAGCATGGAGAGAAAAAAGAGAAATAAGCGGAAGAGCACAGGAAAAAAGTTCCCGCGTGCCGTTGCCGCCGGGATGGCATTTGCCGTAACAGGCATTGCTGCCTGCGCGGCTGTATATTTCATAAATAAGGACGGCAGGGAGACTCCGGAGGAGCTCCTTGTCCGATATATGGAGCTGATCGGGAAGCAGGATTATGAGGAAATGTATGGGATGACAGACCCCGAAAATTCCGCATACAAGGACAAGGAAGCTTTTATTCAGCGAAATTCCGCGATTTATGAAGGCATAGAAGCGGATAATATTCAGGTGGAGATCCAGGAAAATGACGGAGAAAAGAATGTGGTCATGTACGAAATGTCCCTGGATACGGCTGCGGGCAATATCCGTTTCGAAAATGAAATGCATTTTACGGATACGGAGGACGGATATCAGATCCTCTGGCACGACGGCCTGATCTTCCCGGAGCTTTCGGATTCGGACAAGGTGCGGATCGACACTGCCCCTGCGGTGCGGGGAAAGATCCTGGACCGCAATGACCGGATGCTTGCAGGGCCGGGAACCGCGTCGTCGGTGGGCATCGTGCCGGGGAAGCTGGAAAATGAGGAGAACGCCCTGCAGCAGTTATCCGAGCTTTTAGACACGGACCCGGAGACGATCCAAAACAGCCTGGGAGCGGCCTGGGTAAAGGAGGATTCCTTTGTCCCGATCAAAACCATTCCGAAGGTCAGCGAGCTTGACCTGATGGCTCTGGAGCCGGACGAAAAAGCGCTTCAGGAAAAGGCGCGGCAGGATGCCCTGCTTGCGGTTCCGGGTGTCATGATCACTGACACGGAGGTGCGGACATATCCCCTTGGCCCCGCCGCCGGGCATCTGACCGGCTATGTGGGCAATGTGACCGCCGAGGATCTGGAGGAGCATGCGGGCGAGGGTTACAATGAAAACAGCGTGATCGGCAGGAGCGGCCTGGAAGGATTGTTTGAAAAGGAGCTGAAAGGCCGGGACGGATGCAGCATTTATATAGAAGACAAGGACGGCGCGCAGAAGTCCGTACTGGCAAACCGCCCGGTGGAGCATGGCCGGGACATCACCCTGACCATTGACGCGCTTCTCCAGGAATCCCTGTACCGGCAGTTCCAGGAGGATCCGGGCTGTTCCGCTGCCATGGATCCGTATACCGGGGAGGTTCTGGCGCTGGTGAGTACACCGTCCTTTGACAGCAATGACTTCATCCTGGGACTGTCGGACGCACAGTGGAACGCGCTCAACGAAGAAGAACGGAAACCGCTGCTGAACCGTTTCCGGCAGGTCTGGTGCCCCGGCTCCACCTTCAAGCCGGTGATTGCGGCCATCGGTTTGAAGACCGGTACGGTAGACCCGCAGGAGGATTTTGGAAATGTAGGGCTGAGCTGGCAGAAGGATGCTTCCTGGGGGGACTATTTTGTGACGACCCTTCATGCATACGAGCCGGTGACCATGGAAAATGCGCTGATCTATTCGGACAATATTTATTTTGCCAAGGCCGCTTTGAAGATCGGCGCTCAGACGCTGGAAGCTTCCCTGGAGGAGATGGGGTTCGGGGAAGAACTGCCTTTCGAGATCGTGATGCCTGCTTCGCAGTTTTCCAACACGGAGCATATTGAGAGCGAGATCCAGCTGGCGGACAGCGGCTACGGACAGGGGCAGATCCTGGTCAATCCGCTGCACCTGGCCAGTCTGTATACGGCATTTTGCAATGGAGGAAATGCGGTGAAGCCCTGTCTGGTGCGGGGGGAGGAAAGCGGGCCGGAGTTCTGGCTGCCCGGGATTTTTCCGGCGGATACTGCGGCGCAGGTTCTGGAGGGGATGAAAAAGGTCGTGAACAGCCCCCAGGGAACAGGCTATGCGGCGCATCGGGAGGACATTGTGCTGGCCGGAAAAACCGGAACCGCGGAGATCAAGACATCTGTGGAAGACACGGAAGGGACAGAGATCGGATGGTTTGCGGTATTGACTGCCGAAAGGGAGGTCAGGACTCCGGTACTGATCGTGAGTATGGTGGAGAATGTGAAAGAGATCGGCGGCAGCGGGTATGTGGTCAATAAAGATAAGATCGTATTGGATGAATATTTGGGGAGCGGGCAGCAGTAAAGTATCACTGATTTAGGTTGAAAAATGGGGATTTTCGGCATATAATAGTAAAAAGAAATGGGGATTTTCGGCAAATTCAATAAGACACCATACAGAAAGCCTGCCACTGGCAGACTTTCTGCATACGATGGTATAAAAAGGGCTGCCGTGCCCGAGACTTTTTGCTTCTCCGGCGCGGCAGTTCTGTGTTTGCCTTTAGATTTTCTAAAACTCCTTATGCGGTTTACAGTCTCTTTTCCAGAACGCGGAATACGATAATTCCTGTCACATACTGGAAGATAAAAAGCAGAAATACCATTCCGATGATCCGGCTGTCTGCGCGGAAAAGAGCAAGCGCCCAGGCAAGAAACAGCAAAACAAACACCATGATCTGATAGGTGATATGGCCGGATTTCATCCGCAGAAACTGCTTCCGCTCATCAATGCTGTTGATGCGGGCTTCTTCTTTTTTGGCCTCGTATTCCTCGTGCCTCTTCGGACTTTTCCAGTACAGAAGCCGGAGAGCATGGACAGCCTCACTGCATGCCAGTCCGAATCCTGTTATGAGGATCAGTTTTGAATAGTAGCCAAAGTTCGTTGTCAATCCAATTCCGACTAGGATCATCCCGGCCGCGAAGCTGATCAAATATGGTCTCAGTTCTTTTTTATTGTTCATATGATTCCCTCCTTCTCTGCATGCGATCCATGTGTCATTTCTTTATACGATCCCAGGATGGAAAGCACACTTTACATATCTCCATTATAGCAAATATAAATAGAATGTCAAGTGAACTTTCCTAAAAATAATATATTTAGATAATGTGAATAAGAACTAATTTCAGTGAAACTTTTGAGATGGTTTCTAAAAAGATGACGAGAAGAAAAAAAGAATATTAAATCAAGAAAAAAGTCACCCTAAAATTGACAGAGAGTATACTTATAGAATATAATGGAATTGCGGTGATGCGAAAGCAGGTCATCAATTTTCTGCGAAAATTGGTGACAGACAATAAAAATTATTATAGATAAGATTATGGGTAGATTATATAAGATTCGGAGGCAAATTATATGGTAGAAATGAATAAAGTGATTTCTAATAATATTATAGATCAACTTAAGAAACAAAAAAAGAAGCAAACAGATCTGGCGGCGGCTCTTGGAGTGCCTAAGCAAACCATCAGTAAAATGCTGGCAGGAGCGCGAAATATCAGTGCGCCGGAACTGTACTGTATTTCTTCGTTTCTAAAAATATCTATGGAAGAATTGACGACAATTCCGAATGCGCCGCAGGAAATGAATGTTGTACGTGCTTTCATGGGATATGTAGATACAGATGCGGCAAAAGATGCATTGGCAGCGGCAGATGAGCTTGCGGACCTGATTATCTTTCATGCACGTGTAAAGGAAAATACCATTGACATGATGCAGGTCTGGAGGCCATGAAAAATGTATAGAGCGCTGGAAAACAGTTTATATAAAAAGGATGTAAAAAGATTTCGGAAGCTTCAGCAGCAGGTAATAGGATTTAATGCTGTAAACAATGGAAAGAACATTATCCAGGATGATATTTTTCTTGTGATGGAGAATTATGTGAAGAAACAGGAAATACCATTGGAACTTTTGCGTTTTCCCATAAAAGATGAAGAATTTTGTGCCTGCACTTTTATAAGAGAAGCCAGATTATTTGTACTTTTAAATTCAGGCCTGCCATTATCCAAGCAGCTATTCGCAGCTGCACATGAATTGTACCATATCTGGTGCTATTTTGAGGATGATGAGCAGTCGTTATTAAAAAATGGTTCCATTTTGAAATCTGCTACAATAGATGAGGAAGCCACCGGACAGGAGGATAGGGAAGCAAATGCATTTGCCGGTTTGTTTTTAGTTTCTGAGGAATGTCTGAGTGAACAACTACGCATTTATGGAATTATGGGTAGGAAAATCGAAATTTCGGATGTGCTGTTGCTGATGGATATTTTTGCGGTTCCATTCAAAGCAATGATACTCCGCTTATATGAGGAAGGATATATCAACGAAGATCAGGCAAGGCAGTTTTTTCATATTTCTCAGGAAGAAATCCATAGACAATGCCTTTTTACCGGAAAAGGAAAACGATGGCAGAGAACTACAACGGATGTTGTACACTTCGGGAGTTTGGAAGAAATGCTTGAGTTTAATGAAAGTATGGGTGCTTTAACGGACAGCAGGACAGTAAGCGATAAAAGACGAATTAGGGAACTAAAAAGCCGGTATACACAAAATTGAGGAGGGTCATGCAAAGGAAAAAATGGTGAACTTCAATATAAGCAAGAGTTTTCAAAGGAATAAAATAGAAGAACTACTCACAAAAGAATATGCGTGCACCGCGGAAGAATTGCACGGAACAGAGACTATTTTTTCCATCCGTACAGACGCAAAGCAGCCATATATTCAGATCCTGGCATACAGGCATTGCGTCGTGGTCTGCACCTCCGAAGACCTTCATGGAACAATCAAAGGTCTTTTAGCAGGAAAGAGCCGGGATGAAATCTTCGAGCTGCCCTATGTCTATGGACAGACGATACATTATATTCCAGATCTGAGCCTTGCGGAGACGCCTTTGGCACCGCCGGACCTTGAGTGCGGATTCCTCTTCGAACAGGAGGTTTTATCACTGCGGGGGCTGACCGGATTCGGAAATTCTCTGGAATTTGAGGCTGACGGCTCTACGCCCACCCGGGCGGTCTGCATTGCAAAGGATAACGGAAAGGTCGTCGGTGCGGCGGGTGCCGTAGGCTCTTCTGTAGAGGGCTTATGGGAGGTCGGAGTGGATGTGCTGGAAGGCCGCAGAAATGCCGGATTAGGGACCTGGCTGGTTCGGCGGCTGACCAGGGAACTGCTGGAACGAAATATCCTTCCCTATTACTCTGCGTCCGTAACCAATCTGGGCTCGCAGATGGTCGCATCCCGGTGCGGTTATATCCCGGCCTGGGTGGACACATTCGGAACGACGCTGGACGGAAGCACGGTATATCACGAGATTGTCAGCGGTATGAGGTTAGGAACTGTGCAAAAATAATCTTACCATTTTACTTGTCCAAATTTTCATACACTGCGTTGTCGTCAATCGACGTACCCCGGTACGCCTCATTCCTCCGCCTTGTGTCTGAAAATTTGTTCTGCGCAAAAAGGCAAGTTATTTTTGCACAGTTCCTTAGGAGCTGCAGGGAAATAACTGACGCATCTTGAGTTTTGCCTATTACTCCGGGCTACACAGGCCAAAAAGCCTCGACGCTTTCCTGAGGGCCTGCCGAAAAGGAAACACATCGGAACACAGCGAAAGGAATGAGAGGATTTATGAAAAAAGTAATCGTGATAGGCTCGCCGGGAGCCGGAAAGAGTACATTTTCCAGGAAACTGCAGAGTATCACCGGCCTGCCGCTGTTTTATCTGGACATGATCTACCACAGAGCAGATAAAACCACCTGTTCCGCGGAAGAATTTGATGAAAAGCTAAAGGGGATCCTGGAGCAGGACCGATGGATCATCGACGGCAACTACGCAAGGACATTGCCGCTGCGCCTGAAACAGTGCGATACCGTATTCTGGCTGGATTACCCGCTGGAGGTATGCCTGCAGGGGATCGAGTCACGTTTCGGCAAGCCGCGCTGTGATATGCCCTGGATCGAAACGGAATGGGATGAAGAATTTCTGGAATTTGTAAAAAATTTCCACTCGGAATATCGGCCGGAAATACAGCGCCTCCTCCGGGAATATCCCGAAAAGGAGATCATCATATTTCACTCCAGGGAGGTTGCGGAGGAGTTTTTGAAAAAAAGAAAGGACGTGATCCAATGAAAAAGAGGTTTAACATTGCGGGAACCTGCATTCCGCAAAAACATTACATGGCGGATACATCCGAAAAGCTCAGCCACATGATCCGGCTGATCGAACAGGAATCCTATTTTACGATCAACCGCGCGCGCCAGTATGGAAAGACGACTACACTTATGCTGCTCTGGAGCCGATTGAAAGGACAATATATCGTGATCAATATCAGCTTCGAGGGAATGGGAACGGATGCATTTGGATCGGAGGATGCATTTGTCAGGAGATTCTGCGGAAGGGTCGAAAAAAATCTGCGGCTTTCCGGCTACAGCGAGGCGAGACAAAGGGTCTGGAAATGTACGACCGGGGAAGAAAATCTGGATACCCTGCGGGATCGGATCACAGAATTCTGCGGGCAGGGAGAAGAGGTCCTCCTGTTTATCGATGAGGTGGATAAAAGCTCAGATAACCAGATGTTTTTGAACTTCCTGGGGCTTTTGAGGGAATTGTATCTGGAGCGTGCCATGGGGACGGTCACATTTAAGAGCGTGATTCTGGCCGGGGTCTACGATGTGAAAAATCTGAAACTGAAATTGCGGCCGGATGAGGAAAGGAAGTATAATTCTCCGTGGAATATCGCGGTAGATTTTCCTATCGATATGAGCCTTTCTGTGCCGGAAATATCGTCCATGATACGGGAATATGAAGAGGAGCAGGAATTTACGATTGACGCGGAGGATGTAGCCCGGGAAATCCGCCGTTATACATCAGGCTACCCATTTCTTGTCAGTCTGATCTGTCTGTGGATGGACGAGCGCATTTCCGGGGAACTGTCCCTGAAGGACTGCTGGACGCCGCGGGGAGTCCGCGCGGCGGCGCGGGAGATCCTTAAGGGTACAAATCCCCTGTTTGACGATATGATCAAGAACCTGGAAAATCATCCGAAATTCCGGAGCTTTGTGGAGGGCATACTCTTTCACGGAAGCCAGATTCCATACACGGTGTCAAATCCGGAGATCAACCTGGGTGTGACATTTGGTATCATCGGGGAAAAAGAGGGACTCTGCAGGGTTTCTAATCTGATGTTTGAAACATATATATACGATCATTTTATTGCGGATCAGACGATCGGGAAACAGGTACTTCCTGCGTCTGGAACGCAGTTCGTTGATGAAAATGGTGATCTGGATATGGATACTGTCCTGGAAAAATTCCAGGATCTGATGAAAGCGGAATACCGCCGGGAGGATGAAGCATTTTTTGAAAAGCAGGGACGTCTGTTGTTTTTGTGCTTCTTAAAACCAATTATCAACGGAACCGGGCACTATGTTGTAGAGCCGCAGACACGAAGTAATACCAGAATGGATATTGTCGTTTTTTATGGCCGGCGGGAATATATTGTTGAGTTAAAATTGTGGTCCGGTCCCCAAAAGCATGAGGAGGGACTGCAGCAGCTATTGAATTATATGGAAAGCAGGGGACAGAAGAAAGGTTGGCTTTTGACATTCTGCTTTTTGAAAAATCGAGAAAAAAGAATCGAAGAATATACAAGGACAGAGAACTGCCTCGGCAACAAGTCAATCTATTCTGTGGTGGTATAAAATGCGCAGATTCAATCAATACATCAACAAAAACATCGGAAGGAAGCTTACCTTCCTGATGGTTCCCGTCCTCTGCATCGTCATGACGGTGACCATCCTGCTTACGAGCTGGACGCATACCCGGCGTCTTGTAAAAAATATTGAAGAGGGAAGCCAGTATATTACAGAAACCTTTAAGCTGAACATGGACTTCTGTACATCGGACGTCAAGGCGCTTTTGAATACCCTTTCCATGGACGAAAATGTGGTCCGGCTGGTCACCATGGAGAAAGATGCGCTGGACTACGGAGAATTTCTATCCTGCCAGAGGGAATTGAAGAAGCATTTCGGCTCCATGACCTCCATGAAAAGCTACATCCAGGATGTATTCGTACTGGGAAATAACGGATACCAGTACAATTATCTGCAGAATATCCGCGGGAGCCTCATGGAAACCGACTGGTTTCAGGAATGTGTGGACAAAGAGAAAAAGGGCTTCCAGTATATCCTGCCCCACGACGTGGACTACTATGAGACGGGAAAGACTCCGGCCAGCCAGGCCATTTCTGTAGTGCTGCCCATCCGGTCCGATAATGAGACGGTGGGGTATACGCTGTGCGACATTCGGATGAACAAGGCCGCCGTCCTGCCGGAAAGCATTCACAGGGATGCCAATATGAATGCCTACCTGGTCAACGGTTCTACAAAGGAGTACTATGATTTCCAGACGAAGCAGAACCACACGGAAGGGACGGCAGAATTTATCCGTTATCTGGGAGACAAAAAGAGCGATTCACTGAGGGCGGATGATCATTTTATCATTTACTCGAAAATGGAAAGCAGCGACTGGTATATTGCGGCAGTCTATCTGTACAAGGATATTATTGCGTCAGTCGTGTCGGCGCGGCGGATTGGGTTTATGATGCTGCTCCTGGGCTGCGGGGCGGTGGTGGTGCTGTCACGGGCGATCGCAGGCTCTGTGAAACGGCCGATCGACGAGATCATCTGCAGGATCCAGCAGGTGGAGCAGGAGAATTTTGAGCCAGTGGAGGTGACCGGAGTTACGGGCCAGACGGGGGAGCTCGTGCTGATCCGCAGCCGGTTTGAGGAAATGATCCGGCGGATCAACGAGCTGGTACATAAGGTCTATCTGGGGGAGATCTACCGGAAAAACATGGAATACGAAAATCTGGTCAACCAGGTGAATCCTCATTTTATATTCAATGTACTGCAGCTGATCCAGTCTAAGGCAGTATTGAGCGAGAATTACGAAATTGAGGAGATCGTCGTATCGCTCAGCCGGATGATGCGTTATACCATGAGCAACAAGGATAAGATCGTAACTCTAAAGGAGGAGTGCAGCCATGTGGAAAGCTATCTGGAATTGTACAAACAGCGTTACAGCCATAAGTTTTCCTATGAGATTCATCTGGAAAAAGAACTGGAGCTGCATCCGATCTTAAAGTTTGTCATACAGCCGCTGGCGGAAAACTGTATGAAGCATGGCTTTAAAAAGCTGAAACGGGAAGGCCGTGTTGTCATTGATGTTTCACGGCTGGAGGAACAGATCCGCATCCGGGTCGAGGACGACGGAAATGGGATTGAGGCCGGAAGGCTGGAAGAACTGAGAAATTATATCTCAGATACCGAAGACCGGTCGTTCTCGTCTATCGGACTGAAAAATACGTTCCAAAGGCTGAAGCTGACCTATGGAGAAAAGGCGGAGATGAAGATCGAAAGTGTGGAAAACCAGTATACGAAAGTATGCATCACAGTACCGCAGGAGGAGACCCATGTATAAGATCATGTTTGTAGACGACGAGGAGCAGAACCTGTTCCTGATGGAAAAGATCGTTGACTGGGAGGAGAATGGCTTTCGGGTCTGCGGGATTGCCCTCGACGGTCCGGAGGGAATCCAGGTATTTGAAGAAACAGAGCCGGACGTGGTGTTTGTAGATATCCGTATGGACGAGATGGATGGGCTGGAGATGATCGAAAAGCTGCAGCAGAAGAAAAAGAAAGCAGTTTACGTGATCGTCACTGCATATGACGAATTTTCCTATGCAAAGAAAGCAATCGCCCTGGGAGTAAAGGATTATCTTTTAAAGCCGGTTTCCAGAAAGGAGCTGCTGGATATGGTACGGCAGATCCGGGAAGAGCTGGATGCAGAACGCAAAAAAGAGGATGACAGCCGATTTTTAAGCAGGCAGTATGAAAACGGCATTTTCGAAAAAGCATTTGCCGCACTGGAAACAGGATGTCTTGAGACGCGGGACATTTCCGCGATGCCGGAACTGAATGCGGCAATACGGAGATCAGATACTGCAATATCGGAATCGAATGCCGCGGAACTGGATTCCGGAATACCGGGAGCGGATACTGCGGCTCAGGAGCTGGACTCCGTGATCCGGGGACGCACGCTTCGTTCCTATGAAATGTATTCGCCGACGGAAGCTCCCGGGGATCTGCTCCATCTGGTGGAGGACTGGGAGATCGAATACTGTTTTCCGGGCTATGACTGCGTCTGTTTTATCTCGGAGGAAGAAAAAAGAGATGCCGTCCTGGAAGCATTTGAGGATTTGAAAAACCATCATATCAAGAAGAAATATATCCTTCAGGTCAACCGGACATTTTCGGATGCAGAGGAATTGATCCAGGGGTACTGCGTAGATTTCCGGCGCCGCGGATATTGCTTTTATGAGCGGCAGAGCAGAGTATTCTTCTGCAGTGAAGCGAAGGCCGGGGAAGGGCAGGCATACCTTTCGTATGAAGAGGAGGGGAAGAAGCCTCTGCGCCGGCTGATCTACAACGGAGCTGCCGAGGAAGCGGTCACGCTTGTCCGTCAGATGGCGGAATATGCCGGAGAGCAGGGGAGCGCCCCGGCGGCCTGGCGGATGAAATGATCGGACTGCTGTTCCAAGTGAAAAACGAGCTCACCAAGCTTTATAAGGACCGGGCCTTTCTGATCCTGCGGCATCAGAATGTATGGGATCTGCATAAGCTTCGGACCGAAGCGAAGCTCATCTCCCGGATGGAGGAATTGCTTCGGGAAACCGGAACCGCAGTGAAGAATATGATCGAAAATAAAGGAAATTATTCACTGATGGGCAGGACTGCGGAGTATATCAGGGTACACTTTGCGGATCCGGAATTTTCCGCGGGAGAGGTTGCCGAGACCGTGCACCTGAGCAGAAATTATTTCCTGAAAGTATTCAAGGAAGAAATGGGGATTGCCTTTCTGGATTATGTGACAGGCATGCGGATGGAAAAGGCGAAGCAGATGCTGAAGGAGACGGAGGAGACCGTGTACGCCGTCAGCAGGGCGGTGGGTTATGAGAGCCAGTACCATTTCAGCCGGAAATTCAAACAACTGTATGGAATCTCTCCCAACGAATACCGGAGTCTGTAAGGAACTGTATGGAAAAGAATGGCAGAATGAAAATAGCATCAGGCAGATTGAACGGGCTTCGCCTGCGGAAATCTGCCTGATGTTTTTTCTTATGGAAACTTTTTTTATGAGAGTGATTTTGAGCAACGATTCGTGATTTTCGGCATTTCCGAAGGAAGAAAAGTAAGCGACAAATAATCGGCGTCTATAAAAGGAGTGCAGCCTGTGATATCGTACA